>NZ_JAMYEH010000004.1:0-195656 GCF_033790745.1 Micrococcus sp. M4NT | reverse complement strand
CCTGCCGGTCCGGGTCGGGAGCATCGGGGCGATCAACTCCCATTGGGCATCGGAGAGCATCTGGAAGCGGGACATGCCTTCCAGGGTGTCAGCTGGCCCCCTGGATCCATTCTCAGACACGCCCTAGCGGTGCTCGGGCCCCCCGGCGGGGTCGTCCAGATGCCCGAACACGGGCCGGTGGAGCGCGCCGCGCCCGTAGACCCGCTCGAGGTTCTCCTCCGTGAGCACGTGGGCGGGCACGCCCGAGGCGACCACGCGTCCGCCCATGAGGACCACATGGTCCGCCGCGGCCGCCTCGTCGAGGTCGTGGGTCGTGAACACCACGGAGACCCCCTCGTGCGGCTGCTCGTGGATCAGGTCGTCGATCGTGCGGGCCGAGACCAGGTCGAGGCCGGTGACCGGCTCGTCCAGCATGAGCACGTCATGCTCCTGGGCCAGACCCTGTGCGACGTACACGCGCTGCCGCTGGCCGCCGGAGAGCTGGTCGAGGTGCCGCGCCGCCAGGTCCGTGACCCGCATGCGCTCCATCGCCGCGTCCACCGCGGCCCGGTCGGCGGCCCTCAGGCGTCCGAACCAGCCGAGGGACGGGTACCGGCCCATGGTGACCACGTCCCGCACCGTGAGCGGGACGCCCTGCGGGAACTGGAGGGACTGCATCACGAAGGCGGTGCGGCGGGCCCGCTCGGCGGCGGGCTCGCCGAGCACGTGCACGGTGCCCGCCGCGGGCTCGAGCACTCCCGCGAGCGCCGCCAGGAGGGTGGACTTGCCGGAGCCGTTGGGCCCGATCACGGCCACCACGCACCCGGCGGGAACCGTGAAGGAGGAGGCCTCCACGGCCAGGTGCTCGCCGTGGCGCAGCTCGAGGCCTGCGGCCTCGGCGAGGATCCGGGGGTCGTTCACGAGGTCACGCTCCGGCGGGTCGGGAGGCCGTCACGCGTGCGGCGGGCCGCGGCGCGGAGGCGGCGCCCCCGGGCGGCCTGCACCGCGGCGCGCACGGCCAGGACGAGGAAGAACAGGACGATCGGCACGAGCGCCATGGTGGCGGATCCGGCCGTGCCCCAGTGGAAGCTCAGGATCAGGCCGAGGGTGACGGAGAGGGCGCCGATCAGCATGGAGGCGGCCATCATCCACGGCACGGTGCGCGTGATCAGCGCGGCGGTGGCGGGCGGGCCCACGAGCAGGCCGAACACGAGCACGGTGCCCACGGCCTGGAACGAGCCGATCACGGCGGCCCCGATCATCACGAGCAGGAGCGCGTGCGTGAGCCGGGGGCGCATGCCGAGGGCGCGCGCCTTGGCCTCCGAGAAGCTCAGGGCCAGCAGCGGACGGTACAGCACCAGGCCCAGCACCACGACGGCGGCCGCGATCGCGCCCTGCACCCGCAGCCCCTCCGGCGAGACGCCGAGGGCGTCGCCGAAGAGGATGGCGGTGAGGGAGCCCGTGTAGGAGTCCGAGAGCGAGATGATCACGACGCCGAGGGCCATCATCCCCACGAACAGCAGGCCGATGGCCGTGTCCTCCTTGAGGGTGGTGGCCCGGTGGACGAGCGAGATGCCGGCCATCATGACGGCGGCGGCCACGGCGGCGCCCACGTGCAGGTTCCCGCCCAGCACCACGGCGAGCGCGATGCCCGGCAGGACGCCGTGCACGAACGCGTCCCCGAAGAAGCTCATGCCGCGCAGCACGAGCCAGGTGCCCACCACGGAGCACGTGAGTGCGGCGATGAGCCCGCCGAGCAGGGCGCGCTGCTGGAATCCCAGCAGGAAGGGGTCGGTCAGCCAGTCCACGGGGGTGTCGGTCCTCAGGGTCGGTGTCGGTGGGGCCACGGGCGGTGCCCGCGGCGGGGGACGGGTCAGCCGGCGAGGGCGTCGGCGAGCGTCCGCGCGTTGTCGAGCATGGCGTCGGCATAGTCGGACTCGGCGGAGTCCGCGGGCCCGACGCCGGACTCGTACAGCTCCACGACCGGCAGGTCCCCCGCCTCCCGGGAGACCGCGTCCACGAGGCCCGTGCCCGCTGCCACGGAGGTGAGGATCGCATCCGCGCCGGACTCGCGCACCTGGGAGGCCAGGGCCGCGAGCTCTTGGGAGGAGGGCTCCGCGTCCGTCGATCCGCCCGGGATCACGACGCCGGCCACCTCGAACCCGTACGCCGCTCCGAAGTAGCCGTAGGCGTCGTGGTCGGTGACGAGCGTGCGCCGCTCCGCGGGGACGGCCGCCAGGATCTCGCGCACCTGCCGGTCGGTGTCCTCGAGCTCCCCCTGCACGCCGCGCCCGCACTCGGCGTAGCCGTCGTCGCCGGTGTGCTCGGCCAGGGCGTCGCCCATCACCGACGCGGCCGTGGCCATGCGCGCCACGTCCATCCAGACGTGCGGGTCCTGCGAGCCGTGGGCGTGGCCCTCGTGGGCGTGGGCGGCGTGCTCCTCGGCACTCTCCCCCGCGTGCTCGGCCTCACCGGCGCCGAAGGGCAGGGGGTCCAGCCGGGGTGCCACCTCCACGACGTCGGCGCCGTCCCGCTTCGCATTCTCGAGCGCGGACCCCATGCTGCCCTCGAGGCCGAGGCCGTTGGAGAACACGAGTCCGGCGCGGACCATCTGGGCCACCTGCTCGGAGGACGGGGACACGTCGTGCGGATCGTCGCCCGGGCCCATGATCGTCCCGGACTCCGCGTCGCGGCACGCCGTGACGTCCGCGAGGACCGATCCGAGCTGGGTGGTGGTGGCCACGGCGACGGGCTTCCCCTCCCCCGGGTCGGCGGCCGGGCGGCCGGCCCCCTCGCCGGCCTCGGAGCCGCACGCGCTCAGCCCGAGGGCGAGCACGAGGAGGGGTGCGGCGAGAGTGCGGGCACGGCGGGGAGCGGTCACGGGCGAGGGGTCCTTCCGGGGGGGGGGCGGCGGCGCCCGACGGGGCGTCTTGTTGCTAACGATTCTCATGTTAGCAGGTCCCGGCGCCCCGCCGCCCGGGGCCCCGCTCAGGCCAGCCGCATCCGCCGTGGGGTCTGCGTGACGTCGTGGATCTCACCCACGAGCTCCTCGAGGACGTCCTCCAGGAACAGCACGCCCACGGTGGTGCCCTCCGTGGTGATCACGCGCGCCAGGTGGGAGCCGGTGCGCTGCATGAGCGCGAGCGCGTCCTCCACCTCGTCGTCGGCGCGCACGTTGGCCAGGGAGCGGATGCGCGTGAGCGGCACGGGACGCTCGTAGGCGTCGGGGGCCACCATGAGCACGTCCTTGAGGTGCAGGTAGCCGGTGTACCCGCCGTCGGGGTCCTCCACCACGAAGCGGGAGAAGCCCACCCGTCCCACGGCCCACTCGAAGGCCTGCGGGGTGACGTCCTCCGGCACCGTGACCACGCGCTCCAGCGGGACCATGACGTCGCCGGCCGTGTAGGAGGAGAACTCCAGGGCGGAGTGCAGCACGCCGGACTCGTCCTCGAGGGTGCCCGAGCGCGTGGACTCGGCCACGATCGACTGGACCTCCTCGAGCGTGAAGGAGGAGGCCACCTCGTCCTTCGGCTCGATCCCGAACGCCCGCAGCACGAGGTTCGCGGCCCAGTTCAGGGACACGATGATGGGGTGGAGCAGGCGGCTGAGCCACACGAGCGGCTGGGCCAGGAGCATGACGGCGCGATCGGCGAACGACACCGCCGCGTTCTTGGGGATCATCTCGCCGAACGTCACGTGGAGGAACGTGACCACCAGGAGGGCGACGACGAACGCGGCGATGTCCGCGACGCCCGCGGGCACGCCGACGGCCTCCATCGGCACCACGAGCAGGTGGTGCAGGGCCGGCTCCGAGACGTTGAGGATCAGGAGCGAGCACACGGTGATGCCGAGCTGGCACACGGCCAGCATCGCCGAGACGTGCTCCATGGCGTACAGGGCGGTCGTGGCCGGCCGGGAGCCTGCCTCGGCGCGCGGCTCGATCTGGGAGCGGCGAGCGCCCATGACGGCGAACTCGCCCGCCACGAAGAAGGCGTTGGCGACCAGCAGGACCACCAGCCAGAGCAGTCCGATCACGTCCTCGCTCATGCGCGGGCCTCCGTCCTGTCCGCGGGCACCGGGTCGAAGCGCACGCGCTCCACCCGCCGTCCGTCCATGCGCTCCACCGAGAGCGATCCGCCGTCGACGGCCACGACGTCGCCCACCCGGGCGATGCGGCCGAGGCGGGCCATCACGAAGCCGCCGATGGTCTCGTAGGCGCCGTCCTCGGGGACGGACAGCGCGGTGATCTGGGCCTGCGCCTCGTCCGGGCGCAGATCGGCCGGGAAGTACCAGCGCCCGGAGGCGGTCTGCAGGACGCCGGGGGTGATCCGGTCGTGCTCGTCGGCGACCTCGCCCACGATCTCCTCCACCACGTCCTCGAGGGTGACGACGCCGGCGGTGCCGCCGTACTCGTCCACCACCACGGCCATCTGCAGGTTGGCCTCGCGCAGCTCCGCGAGCAGCTGGTCCAGGTGGACGGTCTCGGGGACGCGGATGATGTCCGACATGAGGGAGCCGGCCGTGAGGTCGGCGCGGCGCTCCCGGGGGACGGCCGCGACCCTCTTCACGTGCACGACGCCGCGGATGTCGTCCGAGGACTCGCCGATCACGGGGAAGCGGGAGAAGCCGCTCTGCCGGGCGAGCTCCACGACGTGGGAGAGCCCCTCGTCCTCGCCCACGGTCTCCACGCGGATGCGCGGGGTCATCACGTCGGCCGCCGTGCGGTCCGCGAAGCGCAGGGTGCGGTCCAGGAACGTGGCCGTCTGCTGGTCGAGCGTGCCGAGCTGGGCCGAGCGCCGCACGAGCGAGGAGAGCTCCTCAGGGCTGCGGGCGCCGGAGATCTCCTCCTTCGCCTCGATCCCGAAGCGCCCGAGGGCGCGGTTGGAGAAGCCGTTGAGGACCGCGATCGCGGGCCGGAAGACGGCCGTGAACACGAGCATGGGCCGCGCGAGCCGACGCCCGATGGGGAGGGGCTGGGAGATCGCCATGTTCTTGGGCACCAGCTCGCCGATCAGCATGGAGAGCAGCGTGGCCGTCACCATGGCGACGACGAGCGAGACGGTGCCCGCGATCGCCTCGGGCACGCCCGCCCCGATCAGGAGCGGGTCCACGAGGCGCCCGATCGCCGGGTCCATGACGTAGCCCGTCAGGAGCGTGGTGAGCGTGATGCCCAGCTGGCACGCGGAGAGCTGGGTGGACAGGGACTTCAGGCAGCGCAGGAGCGGCTCGGCGCCGCGGTCGCCCTGGTCCACCATCCGCTGCACGGTGGGCACGTCGATCGCGATGAGCGAGAACTCGACGGCCACGAAGAATCCGGTGCCCAGGACGAGCAGGATGCCGGCGATCAGCAGGATCCACTCCACGGGGCCTCACCCCCTCCCCGAGGAGTCGGGGTGGGCGTCGAACGGGCGACGCCGGGACTGGAAGGCTCCGATCCGGCCCCGTCCGCGAGCGCGGACGGGCAGGCTGGCACAGCAGTGTCAGGGTGATCCATAGTGCGACCAGTATAGGGGCGGGGCCGCGGGCGGAGAGCCCCCTTCGGGCGTGCCGCGCCGCCTCACCACGAGGCGGCCACGGGCCGGCCCTCGTCGTAGCCGGCGGCGGACTGCAGCCCCAGGACGGCCCGCTCGCGGAACTCCGCCAGGTCCCGCGCACCCGCGTACGTGAGGGCGGAGCGGACGCCGGCGGTGATGGTGTCCAGCAGGTCCTCCACGGAGGGGCGGCGGGGGTCCACGTCCATGCGCGAGGAGGAGATGCCCTCCTCGAACATGCCCTTGCGGGCCTTGGTGAAGGGGTCCTCGTGGCGCGTGCGGTGCTCGACGGCCCGGGCCGAGGCCATGCCGAAGCTCTCCTTGTGGCGGCGGCCGTCGGCGTCGTGCACGAGGTCCCCCGGGGACTCGAGCGTGCCCGCGAACCACGAGCCGATCATCACCGAGCTCGCCCCGGCCGCGAGGGCGAGGGCCACGTCACGCGGGTGCTTCACGCCGCCGTCGGCCCACACGCGGGCACCGGCCTCGCGGGCGGCGGCCGCGCACTCCAGCACGGCGGACAGCTGCGGGCGGCCGACGGCGGTCTGCATGCGCGTGGTGCACATGGCGCCCGGGCCCACCCCCACCTTCACGATGTCGGCGCCGGCGGCCACGAGGTCGTGCACGCCCTCGGCGGTCACCACGTTGCCGGCGACCACCGGCACGCCGGGGTCGAGCGAGCGCACCGCGGCGAGGGCGTCGAGCATCGTCTCCTGGTGGCCGTGCGCGGTGTCCACCACGAGCACGTCCACGCCGGCCTCGAGGAGGGCGGAGGCCTTCTCCCCCACGGCGCCGTTGATGCCGAGGGCCGCGCCCACGCGCAGCCGTCCGCCGGCGTCGCGGCTGGGCATGAAGAGGGAGGAGCGCAGCAGGCCCGCGCGGGTGACCACGCCGCGCAGGCGCGGGGCCCCACCGCCGGTCCCGGACTCGACGACGGGCGCCACGTCGAGGTGGGCGGCGTGCAGGCGCTCGAAGGCCGCGCGCAGCACGTCCGCGCCGGGGTGGGCGCCGGCGTCCCCGCCCAGCTCGTCCGCGGTCAGCGTGAGCGCGGCCGGGTGCATCACGGAGGACGCCGAGGCGAAGCGGTCCACGTCGTCGCAGTCCCGCGGACGGACCAGGCCGAGGAGGCCGCCGTCGGCGTCCACCACCGCGACGACGCCGTGGTTGCGCCGGTCCATGAGGTGCAGCAGGTCCAGGACGGTGTCGTGCGGGCGCACCGTCAGCGCGGTGTCCACCACGGGGTGGGCGGACTTCACGCGGGCGACCGTCTCGGCGATCACGTCGGCGGGGACGTCCTGGGGCAGGATCCCGAGGCCGCCGCGGCGGGCCATCGTCTCCACCATGCGCCGGCCGGTGACGGCGGTCATGTTGGCCGAGACGAGCGGGATGGAGCCGCCCGTCGCGTCGTCCGGGGCGATGTCCACGTCCATGCGGCTCGCGACGTCGGAGCGGGAGGGGACGAGGAACACGTCGTTGTAGGTGAGGTCGACGCTCGGCGGGGTGAGGAAGCGCATGTGGCCAGTCTCCCAGACCGGGACGCGGCCCCTGCCGGACGCTCCGCCCTCGCCCCCGACGGGGCCTGAGCACCTATGATGTTCGGAGGCGTCCGCCAGCGGCAGCACGGGCGCACCGCTCGCGACCGGACCGCTCCCCTGGGCGGTCCCCGTCGGACCATCGCATCACAAGGCTCAGGAAGAGGCGTTGCACAGTGCCAGAACTCACGTCTGATCGGCTCGCGCAGGAGTTCCCCGGGAACGAGAAGCTCGTGGCCGAGATCTACCGGAAGTACCGCGCCGACGAGGGCTCCGTGGATCGTCAGTGGGCACAGATCTTCGCTCGCCTCGAGGCGAGCGCCCCGCAGCAGGCGGCCTCCGCCACGCCGTCGAAGCCCGCCCCCGCGAAGGCCGCCTCGGCCGAGGGCGTCGGCCCGCAGTCCGCCACCGCGCCGTCGGCGAACGCCACCCCGGTCCGCACCGGCGGGGACACCCGCGCCGCGTCCGCGACCGCGACGGCCGCCCCCGCCACCGCCCAGCCGAAGACCGCGCCCGCCAAGACCGGCGCCAAGAAGGCCGCCGCCCAGGCTGTGCCCTCCGAGCCCGCCAAGGACGAGCCCACCGCGGGCGCCTCCACGAAGGAGGAGAAGGCCACCGTGCTCAAGGGCATGGCCAAGGCCGTGGCCTCCAACATGGACGCCTCCCTCTCCATGCCCACCGCCACCACGGTGCGCGACGTGCCCGCCAAGCTGCTCATGGACAACCGCGCCATGATCAACAGCCACCTGGCCCGCACCCGCGGCGGCAAGGTCTCCTTCACGCACCTCATCGGCTACGCGATCGTGCGCGCGCTGAACGAGATGCCCGCCATGAACGTGCTCTACGAGGAGCGCGACGGCAAGCCCACCATGGTGGAGCCCGCCCACGTGAACTTCGGCCTGGCCATCGACCTGCCCAAGCCGGACGGCACGCGCGCGCTCGTGGTCCCCAACGTGAAGGCCGCCGAGACCCTGGACTTCCGCGGCTTCTGGCAGGCCTACGACGACCTGGTCCAGCGCGCCCGCAAGAACAAGCTGACCATGGACGACTACGCCGGCACCACGGTCTCGCTGACCAACCCCGGCGGCATCGGCACGGTGCACTCCGTGCCCCGCCTCTCCAAGGGCCAGGCCGCCATCATCGGCGTCGGTGCCCTCACCTACCCGGCCGCCTTCCAGGGCGCCGCGGAGAGCACCCTCAACGACCTGGCGATCTCCCGCACCATCACGCTGACCTCCACGTACGACCACCGCGTGATCCAGGGCGCCGGCTCGGGCGAGTTCCTCAAGATCATCCACGGCTACCTGCTCGGCGAGGACGGCTTCTACGACGAGGTCTTCCAGTCCCTGCGGATCCCCTACGAGCCCGTCCGCTGGGCCCAGGACGTCCAGGTCAACCCGGACGAGCAGGTCGGCAAGGTCGCCCGCGTGCAGCAGCTCATCCACGCGTACCGGGACCGCGGCCACCTCCTGGCCAACGTGGACCCGCTCGAGTACACGATGCGCACCCACCCGGACCTGGACGTCCGCGAGCACGGCCTCACCCTGTGGGACCTGGACCGCCCGTGGCCCACGGGCGGCTTCGGAGGGCAGTCCACGCTGCCCCTCCGCGCCATCCTCGCCGTGCTGCGGGACGCGTACTGCCGCACCATCGGCGTCGAGTACATGCACATCCAGAACCCGGCCGAGCGCGCCTGGTTCCAGGACCAGCTCGAGCGCCCGTACAACAAGCCGACCCGCGAGGAGCAGCTGCGCATCCTCAGCCGCCTGAACGCGGCCGAGGCCTTCGAGACGTTCCTGCAGACCAAGTACATCGGCCAGAAGCGCTTCTCCCTCGAGGGCGGCGAGTCCCTCATCCCCCTCCTGGACCACATCCTGGGCGACGCCGCGGACGCGGGCATGGACGAGGTGGCGATCGGCATGGCCCATCGCGGCCGTCTGAACGTGCTCACCAACATCGCCGGCAAGACCTACGGCCAGGTGTTCCGGGAGTTCGAGGGCGCCACGCCGAACGGCGCCTCCGGCTCCGGCGACGTGAAGTACCACATGGGCACGGAGGGCACCTTCGTGTCCGACGCCGGCAACAGCACCCGCGTGTACCTCGCCGCCAACCCCTCGCACCTGGAGGCCGTGGACCCGGTCCTGGAGGGCATCGTCCGCGCGAAGCAGGACCGCCTCGACCTCGGCTCGGAGCACCCGGACTCCTTCAGCGTGCTGCCGATCCTGGTGCACGGCGACGCGGCCTTCGCCGGCCAGGGCGTGGTGACCGAGGTGCTCAACCTCTCCCAGCTGCCCGGCTACCGCACCGGCGGCACCGTGCACGTCATCGTCAACAACCAGGTGGGCTTCACGACGCCGCCCTCCCAGGCCCGCTCCTCCGTGTACGCCACGGACGTGGCCAAGAGCATCCAGGCGCCGATCCTCCACGTGAACGGCGACGAGCCGGAGTCCGTGATGCGCGTGGCCCAGCTGGCGTTCGAGTACCGCCAGCGCTTCAACAAGGACGTCGTCATCGACCTCGTGTGCTACCGCCGCCGCGGCCACAACGAGGGCGACGACCCGTCGATGACGCAGCCGCGCATGTACAACCTGATCGAGCAGAAGCGCTCCACCCGCAAGCTGTACGTCGAGTCCCTCGTGGGCCGCGGCGACATCACGCAGGAGGAGGCGGACACCGCGCTGCGGGACTACCAGCAGCAGCTCGAGCGCGTGTTCGCGGAGACCCACGAGTCCAACGCCGACACCTCGGGCACCGGCGGCATCGAGCCCGCGAGCGACCGCGACCGCGCTCCCCAGGCCCCGGCCAAGACGGCCATCTCCCCGGAGACCCTGCGGGCCATCGGCGAGGCGCACCTGGCGACCCCGGAGGACTTCACCGTCCACCCGAAGCTCTCGACCCTGCTGGAGCGCCGCGCCAAGATGGCCGTGGACGGCGGGATCGACTGGGGCTTCGCGGAGCTCGCGGCGTTCGGCTCCCTCCTGATGGAGGGCGTGCCGGTGCGCCTCGCGGGCCAGGACTCGCAGCGCGGCACCTTCACGCAGCGCCACTCGGTGTTCCACGACCGCGTCACGGACGAGGAGTGGACGCCGCTGAAGAACCTCTCGCCGGACCAGGCGAAGTTCTGGGTCTACAACTCGCTGCTCTCCGAGTACGCCGCCCTCGGCTTCGAGTACGGCTACTCGGTGGAGCGCTCCGACGCCCTGGTGCTGTGGGAGGCGCAGTTCGGCGACTTCCTCAACGGCGCGCAGACCGTGATCGACGAGTTCATCTCCTCGGCCGAGCAGAAGTGGTCGCAGAGCTCCTCCGTGGTGCTCCTGCTCCCCCACGGCTACGAAGGCCAGGGGCCGGACCACTCCTCCGCCCGCATCGAGCGCTTCCTGCAGATGTGCGCCGAGGACAACATGCGCGTGGTGAACCCCTCGAACGGCGCGAGCCACTTCCACCTGCTGCGCGAGCAGGCCTACGCCCGCCCGCGCAAGCCGCTGATCGTGTTCACGCCCAAGCAGCTGCTGCGTCTCAAGGCGGCGGCCAACTCGGTGGAGGACTTCACGCAGGGCCGCTTCCAGCCGGTCATCCCGGACGCCGGGGTGGACGCGAAGAAGGTCACGCGCGTGCTCCTGGTCTCCGGCCGGCTGTACTACGACCTCCTGGCCCGCCGCGAGAAGTCCGGCGACGAGACGACCGCGATCGTCCGCGTGGAGCAGCTCTACCCGCTGCCCCTCGAGGAGATCCGCGAGCAGCTCGCCGCCTACGGCGACGCCGAGGTCATCTGGGTGCAGGACGAGCCGGCCAACCAGGGCCCGTGGCCCTTCATGGCCCTCAACCTGGTGCCTCAGCTGGGCCGCGAGGTGCGCCTCGTCTCCCGCCCGGCCTCCGCCTCCACCTCGGCGGGCACGAAGGGCCGGCACGACACCGAGCTGCAGACCCTCCTGGACACCTCGTTCGGCCGCTGAGCCGGCGCGAAAGGACACACCCGTGCAGTCTCGCCAGATCCGGATCGCCGCCGTCGGCGACCACATCCTCGCCGGCGCGGGGGATGCCCGCGCCATCGGGTGGTGGGGTCGCGTGCTGGCCCGCACGTCCGCCCAGGACGTGACCCTCGAGAACTACGTCCTCGCGGTGCCGCACGAGACCACGGAGCAGCTCAACGAGCGCTGGTGGGGCGAGGCCTCGAGGCGGTTCTCCGACACCACGGAGAACCGCCTCGTGGTGGCCCTCTCGGACGCCGACTTGGACATCGAGGCCTCGTCCTCGGCCCGTTCGCGCCTCAACCTCGCGAACGTGCTGGACACCGCCTCCCAGCGGGACATCCCCGTGCTCGTGGTCGGCCCCACCCCCTCGCTCGACGAGGAGCGCAACGCGCGGCTCGCCGAGCTGAACGCGGCGTACCTGGACGTGGCCGACCGCCGTCGCCACGTGTACGTGGACGCGTTCACGCCGCTCGTGGGCCACGAGCAGTGGCGCTCGGACCTGGCGTCCGGCCAGGGCCGGCCGGGCCAGGCCGGGCACGGGCTGATCGCGTGGCTCGTGCTTCACCGCGGGTGGTACCAGTGGCTGGGCGTCCCGGAGCCCACCGCCTGACGCGCACCGCTCCCGCGGTGTGACAGAATGGACCACTGACCGAAGCCCGCTTCATCGGAGAGGAGACCCCCATGAGCAAGCGTGGACGCAAGCGTCGCGATCGCAAGAAGGGCGGCGCCAACCACGGCAAGCGCCCCAACGCCTGAGCATCGCTCAGCCGCATCGCACGAGAAGGGCCGACCCCCACGGGGTCGGCCCTTCTCGTGCATCGGGGGCGGGCTGCGCCGTCAGCCCCGGTGGTGCGTGGTGGTCACCTGGGTGATGCGGGTCATGATGGTGGCGCGCAGCTGCGCGGGCGCCTTCTCCTGGCAGGACCGACGCACGGCCGTGCGGATCAGCAGCTCCAGCTCCTGCTGACGGTGGCAGTCGGGGCACTCGTCCACATGGGCGCGCACCTGCTCGAAGTCCTCCGGCGTCAGGGCGCCGTCGAGGTAGCGGTACAGCTGCTCCATGCGGCGCTCGACCGCCTCGCGGCACTCGCGGCCGCCGTCGTCCTGGGTCATCGCGTGGCCTCCTTCGTGCTCGTCGCCACGGTGTCCGCCCCGCGGCCCTTGGGACCCATCCCGCGCTCGGCGGCGTAGTCCGTGAGTCGCTCCCGCAGCTGCTTGCGCCCGCGGTGGAGACGGGACATCACCGTGCCGATGGGCACGTCGAGGATCTCGGCGATCTCCTTGTAGGCGAAGCCCTCCAC
Organism: Micrococcus sp. M4NT; assembly: GCF_033790745.1. Classification (NCBI taxonomy): domain Bacteria; kingdom Bacillati; phylum Actinomycetota; class Actinomycetes; order Micrococcales; family Micrococcaceae; genus Micrococcus; species Micrococcus sp. M4NT. The sequence goes on along the minus strand of NZ_JAMYEH010000004.1, from coordinate 183,345 downwards.
ATCGGCGAAGTACACGGCGAGGCGGAACTCCTCGGGGATGGCCTGCAGCGCCGCCTTGACCTCCGAGTCCGGCAGGTGGTCGAGCGCCTCGGTCTCCGCGGAGCGCAGCCCCGTGGAGGTGTGCTCGGCCGCGCGGGCCATCTGCCAGTCCTCCACCGTGTCCGTGTCCGCCTCGAGGGGCTGGCGCTGCCGCTTCCGGTACAGGTTGATGTACGTGTTGGTGAGGATGCGGTAGAGCCAGGCCTTGAGGTTCGTGCCGGGCCGGTACTGGTGGAACGAGGAGTACGCCTTCGTGTAGGCCTCCTGCACCAGGTCCTCGGCGTCCTGCGGATTGCGCGTCATGCGCATCGCGGCCGAGTACAGCTGGTCCACGAACTCGAGGGCGTCACGCTCGAAGCGGGCGCGGCGCTCGGGGTCGGACTCGGCGGCGACGTCGATGCTCGCGAGGTCGTGCTCAGGGGCGTCGGCGGGCCGGGCGATCTGGCGCGCGCTGTCTTCAGTGCTCATCGCCGCCCAGTCTACGGGGGACGGCCGCGGCGCCGACGGCGTCGGTGTGGCCGAGGCGGGCGCGGCCAGCAGTGCGATGCTCACGGGTGCGGCCTCCTCCCCGGCTCGGGCGGCGCCGGCGGGGTCTCTCCCGCACCGGCCTCTGCTGCCCGGGTACAGCGCGCCCGAGGCGGCGCCTATTCCCCCGCCTCGTTCCCCGCGCGCCTCGGTAGGCTGGGCCGGTGACCGAACCCACGCCGCCCCGCCCCTCCGCGCCGTCGGGCGCGCCCTCCTCCACCCCGTCCGTGCCGGACCCGTGGCCGGCGCCGACCACCGCCGGGCCCGTGGTCGGGACGGTGCGCCTGCCGGGGTCCAAGTCCCTCACGAACCGCCTGCTCGTGCTCGCGGCGATCGCGGACGGGCCCTCGGAGCTGCGCGGCGCGCTGGACTCCCGGGACACCCGCCTCATGCGCGCGGCGCTGACGGCGCTCGGCGCGCGCTTCGAGGACGGCGACGACGGCGTCCTGCTCGTGCACCCCCTGCCCGTGGGCGAGCCCCTCGCGGGCGAGGTGCACGTGGACTGCGGCCTGGCCGGAACGGTCATGCGCTTCCTCCCGGCGGTGGCCGCGCTGCGCCCCGGACGCGTCGTCCTCGATGGGGACCCGGGCGCCCGCGAGCGGCCCATGGGCCCGCTCGTGGACGGCCTGCGCCAGCTCGGCGTGGGCGTGACCGAGGCCGGGGAGCCGGGCCGGCTCCCGCTGGTGCTGGACACGACGGCCGCGGCCGCCGCCCCGGAGGAGGTCGCCGTGGACGCCGCCGGGTCCTCGCAGTTCCTCTCCGGCCTCCTGCTCTCCGCCGTGCGCCGCCCGGGCGGTCTGACCGTCCGGCACACGGGCTCCCGTGTGCCCAGCCCGGAGCACGTCTCCATGACCGTGGCCGTGCTGCGCGAGCGCGGCGTCCGCGTGGACATCCCCGCCGCGGGGGTGTGGCGCGTACACCCCGGTCCGCTGGCGGGCTTCACCGCCGTCGTCGAGCCGGACCTGTCGAACGCGGGCCCGTTCCTGGCCGCCGCCGTCGTGACCGGGGGGACCGTGACGGTGCCCGACTGGCCCACGGGCACCACGCAGCTCGGCGACCGCTGGCGCTGCATCCTCCCCGCGTTCGGGGCCGACGTGGCCTTCGAGGTCGGGAGCGAGGACCGCTCGCAGGGCGCGCTCACGGTCACCGGCGGCGTCGGAGAGGACGGGGCGCCGCGCGTGACCGGGGCCGGCGAGGTCCCGGACACCGCCGAGCTGGCGCCGACGGTCGCGGCGCTGGCGCTGCTGGCGGAGGGCCCGACGCGCCTGACGGGCATCGCCCATCTGCGCGGGCACGAGACGGACCGGCTCGCGGCCCTCGCCGCGGAGGCCGCCCGCTTCGGCGTCGAGGTCGAGGAGGGCGCGGACGAGCTGGGCTTCCCCGGCCTGGACGCGTCGGGGTCCCTGAGGCCTGCGCTCGCCGAGACCTACCACGACCACCGGATGGCGACGTTCGCCGCCGTCATCGGGCTGCGGGTGCCGGGCACGCGCGTGCACGACGTGGCCACCACCGCGAAGACCATGCCGGGCTTCCCCGCCCTGTGGGCGGCGCTCGTGGGCGGGGAGGAGGCCTGATGGGACGGCGGCTGGACCCCACGGCGTGGGACGAGGCGGACATCCGCGAGCGTCCCTCCAAGCGCGGCACTCGACCGCGCACGAAGGAGCGGCCCGCGCACGAGGACGCGCAGACCGGCATGGTGACGACGGTCGACCGCGGCCGGTACACCGTGGTGCTCCCGGACCGCCTCGACGAGCGGATCACCGCGATGCGCGCCCGCGAGCTGCGGCGCACCCCGATCGCCACCGGCGACCGGGTCGCCGTCGTGGGGGACCTCTCCGGCGACGACGGCACGCTGGCCCGCGTGGTGCGCGTGGAGGACCGGGGCACGGTGCTGCGCCGCTCGGCCGACGACTCGGACGAGGTGGAGCGCGTGGTGGTGGCCAACGCCGACACCCTGATGATCATGGTGGCCGCGGCCAATCCGGAGCCGCGCACCGGCTTCATCGACCGCGCCCTCGTGGCCTGCTACGACGCCGGCATCCACCCCGTCCTGCTCATCACCAAGACGGACCTGCGGGATCCGGCCGAGCTCGTGGCGCACTACGAGTCCCTCGACCTCGAGGTCATGACCTCCGGCGCCTCGACCTTCGAGGCGGAGACCGGGGACACCGAGCTGGACGGGAGCCTCGTGGACCGCGTGGCCCAGCGGCTCGAGGGCCACGTCGCCGCGTTCGTGGGCCCGTCCGGCGTGGGCAAGTCCACGCTGCTCAACGCCCTCACCGGCGCCACGCGCGCCACGGGGCACGTCAACGCGGTCACGGGCCGGGGCCGGCACACCTCCTCCTCCGCGCTGGCCCTCCCCCTCACCGACGCCCACGGCGCCCCCCTGCCCGACACGTGGGTGGTGGACACCCCCGGCATCCGCTCGTTCGGCCTCGGCTGGGTGGACCCGGACCGCGTGGTGGAGGCGTTCGGCGACCTCGCCGGCGGCCTCGAGGACTGTTCCCGCGGGTGCACGCACGGCGCGGACTCCCCCGGCTGCGGCCTCGACCCGTGGGTCGCCGCCGGACACGCGGGCGCGGCGGGTCCGGCGCGACTGGCCTCGCTGCGGCGCCTGCTCGGCAACCGGTCCACGGCCGAGGGCGAGACCTCCGCCTCCTCCGAGGACTGAGGCGGTATAGCGTGGCACCCATGGAGAGCACCGGACAGACGAACGGGCGGGACCTCACGGAGGACCTGCGCCTGGCCCACATGCTGGCCGACAACGTGGACTCGATCACCATGGCCCGCTTCAAGGCCCAGGACCTCCAGGTCAGCACCAAGCCGGACCTCACCCCCGTCTCGGACGCGGACCGCGCCGCCGAGGAGTCCATCCGCGCCACCCTGGCGAAGGCCCGTGCGCGGGACACCGTGCTCGGCGAGGAGTTCGGCGGCCGCTTCAGCCGGGTCGGGCGCCAGTGGGTCGTGGACCCGATCGACGGCACGAAGAACTTCGTGCGCGGCGTGCCCGTGTGGGCCACCCTGATCTCCCTGCTGGTGGACGGCGAGCCGGTGGTCGGCGTCGTGTCCGCCCCCGCGCTGCACCGCCGCTGGTGGGCCGCCTCCGGGCAGGGCGCCTTCACGGGCACCTCGCTCATGCGCTCCGAGCGCATCCACGCCTCCTCCGTGGACCGGCTCTCCGACGCCTCGCTCTCCTTCTCCTCCCTCGAGGGCTGGCGCGAGCGCGGGTCCATCCGCGAGTTCCTCCAGCTGACCTCGGACGTGTGGCGCGTGCGCGGCTTCGGCGACTTCTGGTCCTACATGCTCGTGGCCGAGGGCGCGGTGGACATCGCGGCCGAGCCCGAGCTCGCGCTGCACGACATGGCCGCGCTCGTGCCGATCGTGCGCGAGGCCGGCGGCCGCTTCACCTCCCTCGAGGGCGAGGACGGTCCCTTCGGCGGCAACGCGCTCGTGACCAACGGGCTGCTGCATGACGAGGTCCTGGCGCGGCTGCGCCTGGCCGACGACGACGGCCCGTGGGGCGCCGAGGACGGGACCACGCACGCATGACCGCCCGGCGCGTGGCGGAGCCGGACGGGTCGCGCAGCGTGCTCCCCGCCGTCGCGCTCGGCGGATCCGCGGGCGCGGCGTGCGGCGCGGCGCTGAGCTCCGCGACCACGGCGTGGGTGGCCACGGCCGCGGCCGCGGCCGGCCCCTCCGGCCTGAGCGTGGCCGGCCCGACGGGCGCCCTGGTGCACACGCTCTCCTCCGCAGCGCCGCTGCTCGCGGTGAACGTGTCCGGCTCGTTCCTGCTGGGCCTGCTGTGGGCCCGCTCGCGGCGCGCGGGCCCACAGTGGCGGCCCCGCCTCGTGGCCGGGCTCGGCACCGGGTTCCTCGGGTCCTTCACCACGATCGCCTCGGCCGTGGCGCTCGTGATCGGTCCCCTCCAGTGGGGCATGGACGCCGTCAGCGCCGTGCCCTCCGGCATCGGCGGCGCACTGGGCGCCGCCGCCCTCCTGGGCCCCGTGCTGGTGGTCCTCGTCCTGCTGGCAGCGCTCTCGACGGCGGCCGCCGTCCTCGGGCTCCGGCTGGGCGGCGCGCCCGCGCCGGACCGTGGAGCAGGTGCGGCATGACGGCTCCCTCACCGGCCGAGGCCGTCCTCTACTCGGCACTGGGCTTGGCGGCGCTGGCCCTCGGAGGAGCCCTCGGCGCGCCTCTGCGCCTGGTGCTCGAACGGCATCTCTCCCGGCGCGGCCTCCTCGTGGCCAACACCCTGGCCGCCCTCGTGCTCGGCCTCTCGATGGGCCTGCCCACTGCGAACCTGCTCGTCGAGCGTCACCTCCTGGGCGCGGCCATGCTCCTCGGCGCGGCCCTCGTGAGCGGCTTCTGCCTCGCCCTCGGCACGTGGTCCACGGTCGCCGGGTGGACCGCCGACGCCGTCCTGGCCTCCCGCTGGGGCGAGGCTGCCCGGACCTGGGCGGCCCACCTCGGGCTGGGGCTGGCGGCCGTCATCGGGGGCTGGGGTGCGGGACACGCCCTGTCCGCCGCGCTGGGCTGAGACCCGTCGGCGAGGGACGGCGACCCCGGAACGCACGAAGGCCCCGAGACACATGTCTCGGGGCCTTCGCCTGTGGTGAGTGGAGCCGGCGGGAATTGAACCCGCGTCCGATGTGGTGTTGCCAGGTCTTCTCCGGGCGCAGTCTGCTATGGGTGTTGCTCGGCCCTGTCCGTCCCGCAGACGGGCGGACAACCCGGGCCCAGCCGGATTGATGTCGGCATCACGACCCCCGGCGAGGGTGATGCCCAGTGGCTATCTAGCTGACGCCATGGTCCGGGACGACAGCGATCCCGGGATGACGGACTCGATCACTGATCAGGCAGCGAGAGCGAAGTCAGTGCGCTTAGAAGTGGCACTTATTGTTGTGCAGAGAGCGTTGACGAGATGACTCTGCATCCTCGGCCCGCTTCTCCCGACGCGACACACACCGTCGAAACCGATCGGCCCCTGGGGGCGACTCCTCTATGAGGTTGTCAATCACCACTCGCGCGAACCCGCCTGAACGGGCCTGCGAGATGGACAACGTACCACGGGCGGGGATCATTCCCGCAAGGGGGCCTCGCGCGCGTCCGGGTGCCGGCCGCCTCCGCTCAGGCCGCGCGGCGGTTGCGGGCCCGCATGGCGCGCTGCGCCTCGCGGGCGTCCTGCTTCTCGCGCAGCACGTGGCGCTTGTCGTACTCCCGGTTGCCGCGCGCGATCCCGATCTCCACCTTGACCCGGCCGTCCAGGAAGTACAGCTGCAGCGGCACGATGGTCAGGCCCGACTCCTGGATCTCACGGCTGATCTTGATCAGCTCCGCACGGTGCAGGAGGAGCTTGCGGCGCCGGCGGGCGGCGTGGTTGGTCCACGAGCCGTTGAGGTACTCGGGGATGTACACCTGCTCCAGGAACAGCTCGTCCCGGTAGAACACGGCGAACCCGTCCACCAGGGACGCCTTGCCCTCGCGCAGCGACTTCACCTCTGTGCCGGTCAGGACCAAGCCGGCCTCGTAGGTGTCGAGGATGGTGTAGTCGTGCCGGGCCTTGCGGTTGGAGGCGATCACCATGCGCTCGCCGGGGGCCGGCTGCTTGGCGGGCTTCCCCTTCGCGTTCTTTCCCATGGCCGGGCTCCTTCCGCTTGCGATGCGCGCGTGACACAGGGTCACCCAGTCTACGGGACGGCCCGCCCGCGGCGGCGGGCGGGCCGGTTGCTCCGCTGGGGGCGTAGCAGCCCTGCGTCAGGACAGCGGCGCCCCCGTGAGGGCGCGCACCTGCTCCTCGGTCACGCCGGGAGCGGTCTCCACGAGCGTGAGCTCGGGCTGCTCCGGGGTGCCGACGACGTCGATCACCGCGAGGTCGGTGATGATGCGGTCCACGACCGCCCGGCCGGTCAGCGGCAGCGAGCACTGCGCGACGATCTTGGGCGTGCCGTCCTTGGAGACGTGGTCCATCATGACGATCACGCGGCCGGCGCCGTGGACGAGGTCCATCGCGCCGCCCATGCCCTTGACCATCTTGCCGGGCACCATCCAGTTGGCCAGGTCGCCGGCCGCGGAGACCTCCATGCCGCCCAGCACGGCGACGTCGATCTTGCCGCCGCGGATCATGCCGAAGCTCATCGCGGAGTCGAAGAAGGACGCGCCCGGGCTCACCGTGACGGTCTCCTTGCCGGCGTTGATGAGGTCCGGGTCCACGTGGGCCTCGTCCGGGTACGGGCCGACGCCGAGGATCCCGTTCTCCGACTGCAGCACCACGGTGCGACCCTCGGGGATGTGGTTCGGGATGAGCGTGGGCATGCCGATGCCGAGGTTCACGTAGGCGCCGTCCGGGAGCTCCTGGGCGGCGCGGGCGGCCATCTGGTCCCGGGTGAGGCCCTGGGGGGCGGGCTGCTGGGCCGGGACGGTCTGCTCGGTCATCGGGTCTCCTCCTGGGCCTCGGCCGGGGCCTGGCGCACGGTGCGCTTCTCGATCGGCTTCTCGATGTCCGTGCCGACCTCCACGATCCGGTGCACGAACACTCCCGGCAGGTGGACCTCGTCCGGGTCGATCTCCCCGGGCTCCACGAGCTCCTCCACCTGTGCGATGCACACGCGCCCGGCCATCGCGGCGGGCACGGAGAACTGGCGGGCGGCCTTGTTGAAGACGAGGTTGCCGTGCCGGTCCCCCTTCTTCGCGTGCACGAGCGCGACGTCCGTGACAATGGACTCCTCGAGCACGTAGACCTGGCGCTCGGCCGGATCGACGCTGACGTACTGCTCCCCCAGCACGAACGTGTCCGTCGGCTTGGCCTCCGAGGCCTTCACCACGTTCCCCTCGGCGTCGTAGCGCATGGGCAGGCCGCCCTCGGCGACCTGCGTGCCCACGCCCGAGCGGGTGTAGAACGCCGGGATGCCGGAGCCGCCGGCGCGCAGCTTCTCCGCGAGGGTGCCCTGCGGCACGAGCTCCACCTCAAGCTCGCCCTCGAGGTACTGGCGGGCGAACTCCTTGTTCTCCCCCACGTACGAGCTGGTCATCTTGCGGATGCGCTGCGCCGAGAGCAGGACCCCCAGCCCCCAGCCGTCGACGCCGCAGTTGTTCGAGACGACGGAGAGGTCGTCGGCGCCCTGCTCGAGGAGGGCCTCGACGAGCTGGATGGGGTTGCCGGAGAGGCCGAACCCGCCGACGGCGAGCGAGGCGCCGGACGGGATGTCCGCCACCGCCTCGGCCGGGGTGGCGACGGTCTTGTCGAGGGCCATGGGACTCCTTCGTGGGCGGGACGGGTCGTGGCGGTGCCGCGTCAGCGGAACAGGATGAGGGCCTCGCCCTGACCGCCGCCGCCGCACAGGGCCACGGCGGTGCGGCCGGAGCCGCGGCGGTCCAGCTCGAGGGCGGCGTGCAGGGCCAGGCGGGCGCCGGAGGCGCCGATGGGGTGGCCCAGGGCGATCGCGCCGCCGTGGATGTTGCACTGCTCGGCGGAGTAGTCCAGGTCCTTGAGCGACTGCAGGGACACCGCGGCGAACGCCTCGTTGATCTCGATGAAGTCGAGGTCGGAGGCCTCCCAGCCCTGCTTGGCCAGGGCTGCGGAGATCGCGTCCGAGGGCTGGGAGTGCAGCTGGGAGTCCTTCGGGCCCGCGGTCTGGCCGGGGGCCCCGATGGTGGCCAGCACCGTCAGCCCGTGCTCCTCGGCGTAGGCGCGGGAGGTCACGACGACGGCGGCGGCGCCGTCCGAGAGCGGCGACGCGTTGCCGGCGGTGATGGTGCCCTCCTTCGCGAAGGCGGGGCGGAGCTTCGCCAGAGTCTCGGCGGTGGTGTCGGCGCGGACGCCCTCGTCCGCAGAGACCACCACCGGCTCGCCCTTGCGCTGCGGGATCTCGATCGGGGCGATCTCGCCCTCGAAGACGCCGTCGGCCTGCGCGGCGGCGGCACGCTGGTGGGACCCGGCCGCGATCTCGTCCTGGGCCGCCCGGTCGAGGGCTCGCTCGCCGTTGCCGGACTCAGTCAGCTCGCCCATGGCTTCCTTGGTGAGGGCGTCCGTGAGGCCGTCGTAGGCCACGGAGTCGAGCACGGTGACCTCGCCGTACTTGTAGCCGGCGCGCGCCTTGGGCAGCAGGTGCGGGGCGTTGGTCATGGACTCCTGGCCGCCGGCCACCACGACGTCGGCGTCGCCGAGGCGGATGAGGCGTGCGGCGTCGATGATCGCGGTGAGGCCGGAGAGGCAGACCTTGTTGACGGTCATGGCGGGGACCGTCCAGGGCAGGCCCGCGGCGAGCGAGGACTGGCGCGCGGGGTTCTGCCCCTGCCCGGCCTGGACGACCTGGCCCATGAGGACGGTGTCCACCTCGTCCGCGCCGACGCCGGCCCGCTCGAGCGCGTGCCTGATCGCGTGGGCGCCGAGGTCCATGGCGGTCAGGGAGGCCTGGCCGCCGAGCAAGCGGGTGAACGGGGTGCGGGCGCCGCCCACGATCACTGCGTCGGCGGGCTGCGGGGCGGGGTGCTCGGTGGTCATCAGGATCCTCCAGCGGGGGCGGGCCCGGCGTCGCGGGCTCAGTGAATGGCGATGAACTGAGATCACCGCCAGTGTATGGCGCAGGTCACGTTCGGGCCAGCCGCGTCCGGCATCGGCTCCCCGACGACGACGCCGGCCCGCACCTTCGCTGCGGAAGGTGCGGGCCGGCGTCGGGACCCGGGGGTGAGGCGCCCCGGGAGGGATCAGGCCTGCTCGGCCTCGTCGCGGGCGATCTGGGCCTGCTCGGCGCGCCAGCGGATGCCGGCGTCGATGAAGTCGGTGATCTGACCGTCGAACACGGAGGCGGGGTTGCCCTCCTCGTGGCCCGTGCGCAGATCCTTGACCATCTGGTACGGGTTCAGCACGTAGGAGCGCATCTGGTCGCCCCAGGACGCCTTCACGTCGCCGGCCATCTCCTTCTTCTTCGCGTTCTCCTCGGCCTTGCGCTGCAGGAGCAGGCGGGACTGGAGGACGCGCAGGGCGGCGGCGCGGTTCTGGATCTGGGACTTCTCGTTCTGCATGGAGACGACGATGCCCGTGGGGATGTGCGTCATGCGAACAGCAGAGTCCGTGGTGTTCACGGACTGGCCGCCGGGGCCCGAGGAGCGGAACACGTCCACCTTGATCTCGGACTCGGGGATCTCGATGGAGTCGTCCGACTCGATGAGCGGCACGACCTCGACGGCGGCGAAGGAGGTCTGGCGGCGGCCCTGGTTGTCGAAGGGGCTGATGCGCACCAGGCGGTGCGTGCCGGCCTCCACGGAGAGGGTGCCGAACGCGAAGGGCGCGTTGACCTCGAAGGTCACGGACTTCAGGCCCGCCTCCTCCGCGTAGGCGGTGTCCATGACCTTGGTGGACCAGCCCTTCTGCTCGGCCCAGCGCAGGTACATGCGCATGAGGGTCTCGGCGAAGTCGGCGGCGTCCACGCCGCCGGCGCCGGCGCGGATGGTGATCACGGCGTCGCGCTGGTCGTACTCGCCGCTGAGCAGCGTGACGACCTCGAGCTCATCGAGGGTCCTGCGGATGCCGACGAGCTCTTCGTCCGCCTCCACCAGCAGGTCCGGCTCGCCCTCCTCGGTGGCCAGCTCCACGAGGCTCTCCAGGTCCCCGATGCGGTCCGCGAGCGAGATGATGCGCTTGAGGTCCGCCTGGCGGTGGGAGAGCTTGGAGGTGACCTTCTGCGCCGCCTCGGGGTCGTCCCAGAGGTCCGGCGCGGAGGCCTGGGCCTCGAGGGTATCGATGTCCGCCTTGATGCGCTCGACATCCGAGACCTGCTCGATGGAGGCGAGGGTGTGGCGCAGAGCGTCGATCTCTGCGGAGAAGTCAGTGTCAGCCATGGTGGGGCGAGTCTACCGCGCGGGGTGGGGCGGGGGTGGGGCGACGTCGGCGGCCCGGTCACGGACGATCCCGCCCAGGTCAGCGGGCATAGACTCACAGGGCAGTCACCGAACCGCCGGGAGTCGCCATGGCACAGTCCACCGTCCGCCGTCCCGCCGCTGCGCCGAAGGGCCCCGGAGTCCGCGCGACCCCGGTCCGCCACGGCCCCTCGAACGCCCTGCTGAAGGTGGTCATGGCTCTCACGGGTGCCGTCTTCACCGCGTTCGTGTTCGTGCACATGATCGGCAACCTGAAGGTCTACCAGGGCGCCGAGCACTTCAACGCCTACGCCCACTGGCTGCGCGCCGCGTTCGAGCCCGTCCTGCCCCACGAGGGCCTGCTCTGGATCCTGCGGGCGTTCCTCCTCCTGTGCCTCATCGGCCACGTGTGGGCCGCCGCGCTGATCGTGATCCGGGCCCGGCGCGCTCGGGGCCCGCACCCGCGGAGAAGGATCCGGCCCGGCTCGTGGCTGACGCGCGCGATGCCCACCACGGGCGTCGTGCTGCTCCTCTTCCTGGTCTTCCACGTGCTCGACCTGACGCTGGGGGCCCGGCCCGCGGCGCCCGACGTGTTCCAGGCCGCGACGCCCGAAGCGAGCAGCGCCTATGCCAACGTGATCGCCAGCTTCAGCCGCTGGCCCGCCTCGCTCGTCTACATCCTGGCCATGCTGGCCCTCGCGGCGCACCTCATCCACGGGATCGTGGCCATGGTGGCGGACCTCGGCATCGCCGGCGGACCCCGCTTCTGGCGCGTCCTGAAGCTGATCGCCCTGGTGCTCGGCCTCGTGATCGCGATCGGCAACATCACCATCCCCCTCGCCGTCCTGACGGGAGCCCTCGCATGAGCAGCCGCGCCGCCGACCACACCGTCGACCTCTCCTCGCGGGAGGCCACCCGACCCGCGGCCCCGCCCACCGCTGCCCCCGCCGCCCCCTTCGTCCTCGACGGCCGCGCCCCCGACGGCGACCCGGCCACCGCCTGGACCCGGCGCAAGCTCGAGTACAAGCTGGTCAGCCCGCTGAACCGCCGCAGGTTCACCGTGGTCGTGGTGGGCACCGGCCTGGCCGGGGCCGGCTGCGCCGCGGCGCTCGGCGAGCTGGGCTACCACGTCGTGAACTACACGATCCACGACTCCCCGCGTCGCGCCCACTCCGTGGCCGCACAGGGCGGCATCAACGCCGCGCGCGGCCGCAAGGTGGACAACGACTCGCTCGGGCGCTTCGTGAAGGACACCGTCAAGGGCGGTGACTTCCGCGCCCGCGAGGCCGACTGCTTCCGCCTGGCCGAGGAGTCCGTCCGTGTGATCGACCATGCCGACGCCCTCGGTGCGCCCTTCGCCCGCGAGTACGGCGGTCAGCTGCGCACGCGCTCCTTCGGCGGCGTGCAGGTCTCCCGCACGTACTACACCCGTGGGCAGACCGGCCAGCAGATGGAGGTCTCCGCCACCAAGGCCCTCCTGCGCCAGGTGGCCGCCGGGACGGTGGAGCTGCGCACGCGCCGCGAGATGCTCGACCTGATCGTGGAGGACGGCCGGGCGCGGGGCGTCGTCGTCCGCAACCTGCTCACGGGCGAGGTCGAGGCGCAGACCGCCCACGCCGTGGTGCTGGCCACGGGCGGCTACGGGAGCGTGTTCCGCCAGTCCACACTCGCCAAGAACTCGAACGTGACGGCCGCCTGGCGCGCACACCGGCGCGGAGCACTGTTCGCCTCGCCGTCCTTCATCCAGTTCCACCCCACCGCGCTGCCGGTGAGCTCGCGCTGGCAGTCCAAGACCACGCTCATGAGCGAGTCCCTGCGCAACGACGGCCGCATCTGGGTGCCCGCCCGCGCCGGGGACGACCGCCCGGCGAACGAGATCCCCGAGGGCGAGCGCGACTACTACCTCGAGCGCAAGTACCCGGCCTACGGCAACCTCGCCCCGCGCGACATCTCCTCCCGCGCCGCGCGCGAGCAGATCATCGCCGGCCACGGCGTGGGCCCCCTGAGGAACAGCGTGTACCTCGACTTCCGGGATGCGATCGAGCTTCTGGGCGTGGAGACCATCAGGGAGCGCTACGGCAACCTGTTCGAGATGTACCGCGACGCCACCGGCGAGGACCCGTACACCGTGCCCATGCGCATCGCTCCCGGCGCCCACTTCGCGATGGGCGGGCTCTGGAGCGACTACGACCTGATGACGTCCGTCCTCGGCCTGTTCGTGGGCGGCGAGGCCGGCTGGGCCTATCACGGGGCCAACCGCCTCGGCGCGAACTCCCTGCTCTCGGCGTGCGTGGACGGCTGGTTCACCCTCCCCTACGCCGTGCCGAACTTCCTCGCGGACCACCTCCACGAGCCGCTCCTGGACGCGGACGCGCCCGCGGTGCGCGACGCCGTCGCGGGGGTGCAGGACCGGACCCGGCGCCTGCTGGAGATCCGCGGCACGCACTCCGCGGACCACTTCCACGCCGAGCTCGGCGAGATCCTCTACGAAGGCTGCGGCGTGAGCCGCACGGCTGCGGGCCTGGCCGAGGCACTGCGGCGGAGCCGCGCGCTGCGCGAGCAGTTCTGGACCGACCTGCGCGTGCCCGGCACGGGCGAGCAGCTCAACCAGGAGCTCGAGCGCGCCGGGCGCGTGGCCGACTTCCTGGACATGGGCGAGCTCATGTGCCGGGACGCCCTGGACCGCGAGGAGTCCTGCGGCGCCCACTTCCGCGAGGAGCACCAGACCCCCGAGGGCGAGGCACTGCGCGACGACGACGCCTGGCGCTTCGTCTCCGCCTGGGAGCACGTGCCCGGCGACGACGACGTGCACCCCGGCGAGCCGGTGCGTCACATCGAACCCCTCGACTTCACCACGGTGAAGCTGCAGACCCGCGACTACCGGTGAGGACGGACGCACCATGAGACTGACCCTGGAGATCTGGCGGCAGGACTCCCCCGCCGCCGAGGGACGCTTCGAGACGTACGTGGTGGAGGACGCCACCGAGGAGATGTCCCTGCTCGAACTGCTGGACCGCCTCAACGAGCAGCTCGTGGAGGAGGGCCTCGAACCGGTGGCGTTCGACTCGGACTGCCGCGAGGGCATCTGCGGCGCGTGCGGCATCACCGTGGACGAGCGCCCGCACGGGCCCGTGGCCAACACGCCGTCCTGCCGCCAGCACCTGCGCTCCTACCGGGACGGCGACCGCATCCGCCTCGAGCCGTTCCGGTCCGACGCCTTCCCGGTGCAGCGCGACCTGGTGGTGGACCGCGGCGCCCTGGACCGCGTGGTGGCCTCGGGCGGCTTCGTGGGAGTCGACGTCGGCACCGCGCCGGACGCGGACGCGCGCCAGATCCCCTTCCGCACCGCCGAGAAGGCGCTCGACTTCGCGGCGTGCATCCAGTGCGGCGCGTGCGTGGCGGCCTGTCCCAACGGGTCCTCGCACCTCTTCACCGGATCGCTGCTGGAGCACCTCGCCACGCTCCCCCAGGGCCAGCCGGAGCGCGGCCGCCGCGCGCTGAGCATCACCGCGACGGCGGACGCCGAGTTCGGCCCCTGCTCCGTGTACGGCGAGTGCGCCCAGGTGTGCCCGGCCGGCATCCCGCTCTCCGCCATCAGCGCGGTGAACCGGGAAGCCGTGCGCGCGCGGCTGCGCGGCGGCCGCGACGACTGACCGGCCGAGCGCCCGCACCCGGCACCCGGCACCCGGCACCCGGCACCCGGCACCCGGTGAGCCTGGTCTCACCGGGTGCCGGGAGCGCCTCGGAGATCCCCGCCGAGAGTAGATTTGTCCGTGTCAGAACCCGCACATCCGCGTCAACTCCGTGAGGGGATGAGCCGCATGGCTTCTTCCGTTTCCCCGTCCGCCGCCGCCCCGAACGGCTCTGTCACCGAGAAGGGCGCGGGCGCCGGAACAGCGCCTCCCGCGGCGGCGCCGCCGTCGTCCACGGGGATGATCCTGAAGGTCCTGGCGATCCTGCTGGTGACCGTGGCCGTGTGGCTGATTCCGCCGCCCGAGGGCGTGGACCCGCGCGGCATGCACATGGCCGGCATCTTCCTCGGCACCATCCTGGCGCTCATCCTCCAGCCGCTCCCGACGGCGTCCGTCGCCCTGGTGGGGCTGGCGGCGGCCATGATCACGGGCACCATGGACCCCGGCAAGGAGGCGCTCACGGGCTTCGGCAACAGCGCCGTGTGGCTGATCGTGGCGGCGTTCTTCATCGCCGACGGCTTCCTGCTCACGGGCCTGGGCCGGCGCATCGCGCTGTGGTTCGTCACCAAGCTGGGCAAGTCCAGCCTGGGCCTGAGCTACGGCATGGCCGTCACGGACCTGATCCTCGCCCCGGCGACGCCGTCCAACACGGCGCGCGCTGGCGGCGTCGTCTTCCCGATCATCTCCTCCCTGGCCCGCGTGCAGGGCTCCACCCCGGACACGCCGGAGTCCCGGCGCCGGCTCGGCGCCTACCTCTCGATGACCGCGGTGCAGGTGAACACGATCACCTCGGCCATGTTCCTCACCGCCATGGCCGGCAACCCGCTGGCCGCCAAGTTCGCGGCGGACAACGGCGTGCAGATCACGTGGGGCTCGTGGGCGCTGGCCGCGATCGTGCCGGGCCTCGTGGCGCTCGCCGTGATGCCGTGGGCGATGACCAAGATCTACCCGCCGGAGCTGACGAAGACCCCGGATGCCCCTGGACGCGCCCGCGAGCAGCTGCACCAGGCCGGCCCCATGAGCCGCGGCGAAGTGATCATGGCGGGCACGTTCGTCGCGCTGCTGCTGATGTGGGTCCTCGGCTCCCTGCTGGACCTCAACGCCACCGCGGTGGCGTTCGTGGGCGTCGCCGCCCTGCTCGTCACCAAGGTGCTCACCTGGAAGGACATGGCCGCCAACGGCGGCGCGTGGTCCACGCTCGTCTTCTTCGGCGTGCTCGTGGGCATGGCGACACACCTGAACGAGCTGGGCGTGATCGACTGGATCGGCCGCTCCGTCTCCGGCGCGGTCGGCGGCCTGCCGTGGTACGTGGCCTTCGCGCTGCTGGCCCTCGTGTACTTCTACGTGCACTACCTGTTCGCGTCCAACACGGCGCAGATCGTGGCGATGTACGCCGTGTTCCTGACCGCCGCGGTGGCCGCCGGCACCCCGCCGGTCTTCGCTGCACTCGCCTTCGGCTTCATCGGCAACCTCTTCGGCGGCCTGGCCCACTACTCCTCCGGCCCCGCGGGCGTGGTGTACGGCTCCGGCTACGTGCCCACCAACGAGTGGTTCCGAGTGGGCTTCCTGGCGAGCCTCGTGAACATCGTCATCTGGACCGTGGTGGGCGGCGCCTGGATGAAGGTCCTCGGCATGTGGTGAGGTCCGCTCGGGAATGAGCAGCGCGCCCCCGCCTCGGGAGTCCTCCTCGACGCGGGGGCGTTGCCGTGTCCGGTTCCTCCCGCACCGTGTCCGGTTCCTCCCGCGCCGTACGATTCCTCCCGCGCCCACCAGCGAAGCATCATGACCACGCCGATGATGCGCCCGATCTCAGCGCCACCGCTCGAGGGCCTGGGCGATCTCCGCGAACGCCCGCTGCCTGGCCGCCACGCCGACCACGAGGTCGTCGGCGCCGTCGTCCGGTGCCTCGATCCATGCGCCGTCGAGGTCGAGGAAGACCACCGTGGCACGCCACCCGTGGCACCACTCGGAAGGCCCCGGCCGGAATCACCGGGTGAGGGCCGTCCGGGAGCTGCCCTCCGCCTGCACGGGGACCGTTGCGGGGACGACCCCGGTGAACCACCCTCCAGCGGGCAGCAGGCTCACCTGCGCCTCGAGGCGGACGATCACGGTCGCGCCGTCCCCGGCCACCCCGGCCTCCATGCCTGCGAGGCCGGGCACGCTCTCCTGCCCGCCCACGGCCGACAGGTATGCGCCGGCGGACGCGGCGACTTCGTCGTCGGACAGGACCACCGTGGGGTTCTCGTCCAGGCGGAAGCCCAGCTCCTCGGCACCGGCGAGCGCGGCCCCGTCCGCGAGGGACTGCAGCCGCCTCACCTGGATGGCCACCGTGGTGACGGCCAGCATGACGAGCATGAGGGCGATCAGCACGGCGCACAGTCCGACGGTGAGGACGGTGGTCTGGCCGCGGTCGTCAACGAGTCGGGTCCGAGCACGCATCAGAACCTCGGCACCATCTGCCGAGCCTCGGAGCCGACGCTCACGGGGCTGAGCGAAGCGGACCAGGACGCCGGTGCGAACGGCACGGGGACCTCGACGGCCACGCTGACCTCGACCACCTCAGCGGGCTCACGGGTTCCGCAGCCGCCGACGCTGCACCGCACGGACACGTCGGCGAGGTCGGAGGAGACGCCGTAGTCGGCGAGGGTCAGCTGGATGGTGGAGGCGGCCTGCCCGGCGGAGACCTCCTCCGTGCTGGCGACGAGGACCCTCGCGGCCTGGTCCGCCGCGGCGACCGACGCGAAGGCGGCGGCCTGGATCTGGGACACGTAGATCATCAGATACACCACGGGGATGAGCAGGACCAGGGACAGCATGAGGAATTCGACCGTCGCAGAACCGCGCTCCCCGACGTCGTTCTGCGTCTCAGTGCCGGTACGCATGGCCGCTCACCGTGAGTGGAACGGGTCCCGGGAGGAATCCGACTCCGGGCAGCGAGCTCGAGACGGTGACGCGGACGATGGGAACGCCTCCCTGGCTCGTCGTCTCCGCCGTGATGGCCGCACCCGACTGACCGGGAGCACTCGCCGCCAGGACTTCCCGCGCCCGTTCCACACCGTCCCCGGGGTGGCGGTCCGCGAGTGCCCCATAGCGGGCCCCCGCCGACGCGGCGTCGATCATCACGTTCCGGGTGTGGATGACGATGCCGGCCTGCAGGAGTGCGGCGAAGAGCAGGACGACCAACGCCATCACCATCGACGACTCAGCGACGGCGGCACCCGTCTCGTCCTGCCGGCGGCTCCCCGGCCGGAGCCCGGGAGCCGCCACAGGGGGCATCCAGTGGGACTGCGACATGGGTCAGGCGCCCGTGGACACCTTGTCGATGGCCTGGTTGAACAGGTCCTGCAGAGCAGGGCCGGCGATCAGCAGGAGGCCCGCCACCAGGACGGCGGACATCAGGGTGATCATGACCCAGCCCGGCACGTCGCCGCGGTCGTCACGGACGTCGGTGGGGATGAAGCTCTGCAGTGCGGTGATCAGGGCGGCGAAGGCGTGGTGGTGGTTCATGGTTCCCTCCTCGGGATGGCGGGCATGGCCCGGTGCGGTGCGATGGGTCGTCTGGGCGGATGGCTGGCGGGTGGGGGCTATTCAGTTGTGGGTCTTCAGAAGCCCAGACGCATCAGCGAGATGCCCGGGAAGACGGCGAAGATGACGGTGAGCGGCAGGATGCCGAAGACGAGCGGGACCATCATCTGGATCTCTTTGCGGCCTGCGGCCTCCATGAGCTCACGGCGGCCCATCTCGCGGACGTCCTGGGCCTGGGCACGCAGGACGTCGGCCAGCGGAGTGCCGCGGTCGAGGGCGATGAGGACACCCCCGATGAAGCGCTCGATGGGCGGCAGCTGGACTCGGCGAGCGGTGGCCTTCAGGGCCGCGGCGAGGGAGGCGCCCGCACGCATGTCCGCGAGCGCCTGTTCGAACTCGCCGGCCAACTCGCCTCGTGCACTGGTCGCGATCCGCTCCAGAGCCCCCGCCGCGCTCTCTCCCGCACCGACGGAGAGTGCGAACAGCTCCGCCACGGAGGGGAACTCCGTGAGGATGGCGGTGCGGCGACGGGTGATCTGCATGGAGAGGAGTTGGTCCCGCAGCAGGTGACCGGCCAGCGCACCCACGACCACGAAGGCGAGCCCCGAGAGCGCCGGAATCCGGCCGGACGCCGCCAGCAGGACGGCGACGACGGTCGCCAGGGCCGCGCCTGCGCAGGTGCACAGGACCTGCTGCGCCCGGTAGTCGGCCGGTGTCAGCTCGGATCCTGCCGCCTCGAGCTTGTGGGCAAGCGCTTCCCCAGCCGGAATGAAGCGCTGCAGCCGGCCCATCACCGCACCCATGACGGGATCGAGGATTCGACCCCAGGCACCCCACGGCGAGGTGGCCGCACCCTCCTCCTGCAGCAGGCGCGAGGCAGGGGTGTGGTGGCGCAGCTGCGGGGCCACGCGCTCCACCAGACTCGGACGCCACCCCAGCGGCTGGGCGGCGACGATGAGCCAGAGCCCGGTCCCGAGTGTCAGCCCCAGGACGCCGCCCCAGACGAGAAGAACGCTCACGCCAGCACCCTTCTCTCACGTGGCAGCGCCCCGATGCGCAGCATGACCTGGTAGCAGACCACGGAGACGACGAGGCCGATGAGGAGCACTATTCCGCCGGTCACCGACTGGTAGGCGGCAACGGCCATGGGCTGGGTCCCGAGCAGGACGAGCACGATCCACGGCGCGCAGACGGCCAGGCGGGCCGCGTTCACCGTCCAGGACTGCCGTGCCTCCAGCTCAGCCCGGATACGTGCGTCCTGCCGCAGGAACTCGGAGAGGGTCTGCAACAGCACGCCGATGTCTGCCCCACCGACCTCCCGGGTCAGGCGCAGCGAGACGACGAGCCGGTCTGCCACGGGGTCCGCCATGCGCACCTTCAGCCTCTCGAGGGCGTCGAGGAACCGAGCACCCGAACGGTAGTCCCGGGCGAACGCCACGAAGGGTTCCCGCAGCCCCTCGGGGCCGGAGTCGCCCAGCTGGATGAGGGCTTCCGGGAGGGTCAGGCCGGCCCGGATGGCGGACCGGGCATGGTCGATCGCGTCCGGCCAGAGCTCCCGCAGGGCGATGCTCCTGCGCCGGGCCTGCCAGGTCAGGAGGAGCCAGGGCACGGCGCCGCCGAACAGGCCGAAGCACGCCGCGATGGTCCATGTTCGGGTCACGGCGAAGACGAGCAGGGCGGCCATCAGCGCTCCCGCCGTCATCGCGGACACCACGCCGGCCGGGGACAGCCCGGAGACACCGGACTGGGCGATCAGCACGCGCAGCCGCGAATCGGAGCTCACGCGAGGCGTGCCGGCGGCGGGCTCCGCCCACACCGACCACCACACGAGGAAGAGGCCCACACCCAGTGCCAGACCCCACACCACGGCCATCAGCGCAGCTCCAGGAGCTCGTGCACGTCGACCCCGTGCCGGTCTAACGCCTCGAACTCGAGACTGGCCGCCGGATTCACCTCGAGGTCGCCCTCCCGGTCCCGGCGGAACAGGATCGACGTCTCGATGACCCCTTCCTCCACGCGGGACCCGACACTGAGGATCTCCCGGACCCGCCGGCGGCCCTCGCGATCCCGCTCGCAGTGGACCACCAGGTCGATGCAGGTGGCCACGGTCGGGACCACGAAGCTGCGGGAGATGTTCTCCCCGGCGAGCAGGGGCAGGGTGCACAGCTTGGTGAGGGCGTCGGAGGCCGAGTTGGCATGGATCGTGCACATGCCCGCCAGACCCGAGTTCAAGGCGACGAGCATGTCGAGCGCCTCAGCCTCGCGGACCTCGCCCACGATCAGGCGGTCCGGCCGCATGCGCAGGGCCTCCTTCACCAGGCGACGAAGCGGGATCTCGCCATGGCCCTCCAGGTTGGGCTGGCGGCACTGCAGCCCCACGACGTCGCGCACCGGGATCTGCAGCTCGAAGATCTCCTCCACGGTGATGACGCGCTCCCTCGGCCCGATGGAGGCCGCCAGGCAGTTCAGCAGCGTCGTCTTGCCCGCCTGGGTGGCCCCCGAGACGAGGACGTTCATCCCCGCGTCCACGGCGGCGTCGAGGAAGCGCGCCGCGGAGGCAGAGAGCGAGCCGGAGCGAACGAGGTCGTCCAGACGTCTCGTTCGGCTGATGAACTTGCGGATGTTGACGGCCCAGTGCCGCCGAGTGATGTCCGGGATGGCCACGTGCAGGCGCGAGCCGTCGGGCAACGAGGCGTCCACGAACGGCATCGAGAGGTCCAGTCGCCTCCCGGTCGTCTTCAGCATCACCTCGACGAGATCCCGGACCTCTTCCTCGGTGAGGACGAGGCCGGTCAGCTCCGAGCGTCCGGCGCGGGCGCAGTAGACCTGGTCGGGGGCGTTCAGCCAGATCTCCTCCACTCCGGGGTCGTCCATCAGCCGCTGGAGGGGTCCGAGACCGGCGATGCAGTCATAGAGGTCCTGTCTCGCCTGGCCGGCATTGTCCAGCGGCGGCAGGGAGCTCACCAGCGAGCGGGACTCGTAGTCCGAGACCGCCTCGTGGATCAGCAGCCGGACGCGTTCGCCCTCCCGTTGCGGATCGACACCCTGACGACGGACGACTTCTCTGACCTCGTCCTCGAGTATGCGCACGGCATCCATGCATCCTCCTGTGCCCGTTTGAAGCGCCATCCCCCGGCGCCGCACCGCATGTCGTGATCAAACCTATCTCCCCGACTCGGATGGGTTCCATGGGGTTCCCCAAGCTGTGGACAACTGTTCATCGGACGTCTTCCCGGGGCAGGTTCTCCACAGTGAGGGACACCCCGTCGCGTCCGCATCGCCCCAGCTGTCATCCTGGCCGCGGCGTCAGCCCGGCGCCCCTGGACACCGGCCCCGAGAGGATCCGTCATGACCTGGACCGTGCGCCTCCTGGGCGAGTCCGGGGACGACGACGTCTGGGTCGTCTCCGACCTTCCCGCCGACCCCGCACGGCAGGACGACGAGGTCCGCCGCCGCTTCCCCGCAGGCTCGCTCCGCCGCGGCCGTTCCGCAGCCGGCGCCCTCACCTACGTCGTCCGTCCGGCCGGCGCGGGCCCGGCCCGACGCGCCCCCGGGCCTGAACTGAGCATCCTGTCGGAGGACGGACCGGACGCGGGGCGGATCGCTCCCGTCTCGCTGGCCGGAGTCTCGGCGGGGCGCGGCACGGGCGACCTCCTCCTGGACGACCCGACCGCGCCCGCCCGCCCCACTCGGTTCGCCCTCGCGGCCGCCGGGCTCACGGTGCGACGCCCTGGCCGCTCGACGCCCCAGCAGTGGAACGGCCTGGAGCCCCTGCTCGTGGGCCGATGCTCCCTCGGAACGATGCGCGGGCCACAGCGTCCCCTGGACCCGCCCCGCGAGGTGGCGGCGGCCGTCGTCGACCTCGGCAGTCCCCCGGGCGAGCAGGCGATGCTGCTGCCGCTCCTCATGGCTGCCGGGCCGATCGTCATCGGCCTCGTGCTCGCCCTGTCCAGCGGAAGCGGGCTCTTCCTGCTGTTCGGCCTGATGTCGGTCCTGACGGTCGGGACCATGATCGGCCTGCAACGACGTGCCCGGCGCGAGCACGCCCGTGCCCTGCGCGGCCGAGCCTCGGAGCTGGCCGCCCGTCGCTCGGGCCAGGCGCCGTGCCCGGGGCAGGTCGCCCGTGCCGCGCGGTCGCGCTCCGCGGATCGCTTCGGGGTCTCAGGGCAGGGGCAGGACGCAGCCTGCGTCCTCCGCTGGGGGACGGGCATGGGGCCGTTTCCGCTGTCCCGGCCGGAGGCCGCGCGGCAATGGCAGGAGGCCGTCGTCGTGTCACAGCCCGCCCTCTCCACCCTGGCCGACGAGCGGAGCATCACGGTGACCGGTGCACGACGTCCCCTCGACGCCGCGGCCCGGTGGGCCCTCTTCCAGCTCCTGCGCCACGCCGTGGCCGCGGGACTGACGCTCACGGTCACCACGCCCCACGGCAGGGAGTGCTGGTGGCGGGGCGGAGCGGCCGCACGCGAGCTGCACCTCGGTCTGCCGGCTTCGGACTGGGTCGCACCGACGCGGGCACGATGGCTTGAGGCGCTGGGCCGGGCCGACGTCGCTCCGCCACCCTCCGCGGATCCGCAGCGCCCGGTGTCCGAGGTGCGGTTCAGCGCCGAGGCCGAGGATCCGTCCGTCCCCTCCGTGCCTGGAGATCGTCTCGACCTCACCGCCCGTTCCCTCCACCACGCCGGGGACGGGACCACGCTGGCCGACGTCGTGATGACGGGCATCTCCCCCGCGACCCTCACGTGGTGGCTCCTGGAGCTGGCCGACGACGTCGTCGGCCTCGGACTCCTCTCGGGGACGACGGCGGCACCGCCGTTGAGCCCGCCGCCGCAGGTGGGGACGCTCTCGGCGGTCGACGGGGTCCGCGCGCCCGTGACGACGGGCGATCCCGCGCGTCCGGCCGCGGGCGGGCCACCGGCCACGGGCGGGCTGTGGCTGGATCTCGCGGCCGACGGGCCCCACATCCTGGTCGCCGGGACGACGGGCTCGGGGAAGTCCGACCTGTTGCTGTCCCTGCTCGTGGGTCTGAGCGCGCACCACCCTCCGGCCGAGCTCGCCTTCATCCTGCTGGACTTCAAGGGCGGGGCGTCCTTCGGGCATCTGGCCGCCCTTCCGCACACCATGAGCGTGGAGACGAACCACGTGGGCGCCGCCTCGCTGCGCGCCCTCTCGGCGATCAGCGCTGAGCTGAGGCGACGCGAGGCGCTCTTCGCGGGGCTCGGGGTGAGCGACTACCCCGCCTTCCGCCGTCGCCGTCCGGACGTGGCGCTCCCTCGCCTGGTGGTGGCGGTCGACGAGCTGCGGGTCCTCATGGACGACCACCCCGACGCCGGTGCCGTGCTCCATCGCCTCGCCGCGACCGGGCGGTCCCTCGGATTCCACCTGCTGCTCGCGACGCAGCGGGCGACGGGTGCAGTCAGCGGGGACATCCGCTCCAACCTGGGCGCCACGATCGCCCTGCGCACGGCCACGGAGCAGGAGTCCTGGGACCTCGTCGGCTCGCGGGACGCCTTCCACCTGGACGCCTCCCGCCCCGGATCGGCCATCCTCGCCCGGGCGGGCCGCGCGCCCGTCGCGTTCCGTGCCTCGCAGTGGGCGGTGGCTGCCGCCGAACCCGTGTGGCGGCGGGCGGGCGAGGAGGCCGTGCCGGCCGCCACCGCCGCTTCGTGGGAGGCCGTCGTGGAGCACGTGAGGGACGCGTACGCGCAGGGATGCTGGCCGACACCGGCGCCGGTGGTCTCTCCCGCCCTCCCGGGAGTGTGGGCCCCCGACCGCTCGAGCAGGCGGGGCCGCGACGCTCTCGCCCTCATCGACGACGCGTCCCGCGCACGGCACGTGGTCTGGCGCTGGCCGCACGGCTCCGCGGGGAACACGGCATGGATCGCGGAGGCGGCCGGCGGCCGCGAGCTGATCCTGGAGTCCGTCCTCGACGTGGCCGCGCGTGGGCCGGGCGGCGTGCTCGTGCTCGACGGCTCCGGAGAGACGGGTCACCCGGGCCTGCCCCATGGCCACACCATCCTCACCCCCGACGGGGGTGACGAGGCCGCCCAGGCTGCCGTCGCGGCGCTCGACGCGCTCGCCGATCACGGCGGCACCGCGGTGGTCACCGGGTGGGCCGGCTGGGCAGGTCTCCGGGTGGGCGAGACGTACCGGTCCTTCGATGAGGAGCTGCACCACTGGCTGGGCACCCAGCGGGGGAGACGGGTGCGGTTCGCGGCCCTGGGCGGCCGCGACCTCGCGACCTCACGCCTCCTGCTGCACCTCCCCCACCGGTTCTACGTGCCGGCGGGCACGAGCGGGGAGCACCGGCTCGTGTGGCCGAAGGTCATCGCGGTGGAGCCGCTTCCCGGCCGGGCCGTCTTCGTCTCCCCCGATCACCCGGAGCCCGGCATCCCCGCTCAGCTGTCCTTCCCCAGCAGAGAGCCCGCCCGCGGACCCGCTGCGGTGTCCGGCCCCGCGTCTACGCTGTGACCCATGGCTCAGATCATCCTCTTCCACCACGCCCTCGGCCTCACGGACGGTGTCCGCGACCTCGCCGAGAAGATCGCCTCCGGCGGCCACCAGGTGCACACCCCGGACCTCTTCGACGGCGCCGTGTTCGGCACCCCGCAGGAGGGCATCGCGCACGTGGAGAGGCTCGGCGGCTTCGACCGGATCGCGCTCGAGGGCATGCGCGTGGCCGCGGAGTTCCCGTCCGCGTCCGTCGTCGCCGGTGTCTCGATGGGCGTGGTCCCCGCCCACAAGGCGGCTCAGACCGTGCCCGCCTTCCGCGCGTGCATCGACATCTCCGGGTTCGTCCCGCTCACCGCGTTCGCCCCTCTGTGGCAGCCCCACACGGCCCTGCAGGTGCACCTCGCCTCCGAGGACGCCTGGGTCAGGGACGAGGACCTGCCGCTGGCCCGCTCGATCGCCGCGACGGATGAGAATCCGGACGCCCCCGCGGTGCTCTTCGAGTACGAGAGCGCGGAGCACCTCTTCATGGACTCCTCCACCTCCGGCTACGACGCCGACCTCACGGACGTGGTGGTCCGCCGCATCCACGAGCTGTTGGCGTGAACCTCTCCGCGCGCTCCGGAGCCCGGGCCCGCACGGGCGCCGGACGGACGGCGCTCGCCGCCCTGCTGCTGGCCGTGCCCGCCGCGGTGGGCTGGCTGTGGCTCACCGTGCCGATCGACGGTGTCCTCCGGGTCCTCCTCCCCGTCCTCGGCTCGCTGGCCTCCCTCGCCGGGGCTGGGCTGCTGCTCACGGACGCACGGCGCCGAACGTGGGCCGTTGCCGTGCGCGTGGCGGACCTCGTCCTCGGCGGGCTCGGCGTGATCCTCACCCTCGCGTTCGGCGGGTCCGCCCTGTCCATGATCTCCACCCTCAGCGACGAAGGGTGGGACGCCGTCGGCGACGCCGCGGCCGCGTTCTCCGCCGCCGCCGCTCTCGTCGCGCTCGCCGCGGTCACGCTGCTGTTCACCATCGTGCGGCGCTGGTGGCCGGGCGACCTCACCCTCTGACCGCCGCCACCGCCGCCGTCAGCGCACGGCACCCCGCCGTCGTCGGGTCAGCGTGGCCAGCGCGGCCACCGCCACGAGCACGAAGCCCACGAGGGCGGCGAACACGTAGCCGGCCGCCGGCGAGATCGCGTCGATGAAGACGCCCGCCACCGGCGCGCCGAGAGCGGCGCCCGCAGTCATGGCCGAGCCGTAGAAGCCCATCGCCTCGCCGCGGCGCTCCTCCACCACCAGGTTCGAGAGCCGCGAGGACGCAGCGGCCAGCGTGGGCGCCGTGAGCAGGCCCGAGGGGATCGAGGCGAGCGCCAGCGGCCACAATCCGTCCACGACCGCCATGGGCAGCGTGAACAGGGCGAACAGGGCCATGAGCAGGTACGGGTGGACCTGGCGCCCCCAAGCCCCGTAGAACAGGCCGCCGATCGCCGAGGCACCGCACCACAGCGCATACACCACGCCCACCGCGGCCGCCTGGCCGGCGCGCTCCAGCTCGGCCACCATGGACACCTCGGTGCCCACCATCACGATGCCCGCCGCCATGGACACCACGAGCACGCCCAGGGCCTCCGGGGTGACCCACGCGAAGTTCTTCTCCCGCCACAGCGCGAGCCGCTCCCGCCGCGTCAGGCCCGGGCGGGCCTGGGGCACCGGCCCGGAGCCGTCCTCCGCGATGCGGGGCATGGCGCCCGTGATGATCGGGATCGCTCCGGTCACCAGCGGCACGGTGCCCGTGGCGAGGTCCGGGGCGGTCATCTCCACGTGCATCGGCGCGCCGTGCACGGACTGGGCGACCGCCTGATCACGGTCCTCGGCCTCCGTGTACGGGTCGTTCGTGGCCGGCCCGACGACGGCCAGCTGGCTCGAGCGCGTCGGCGGGTTGAACCACATCAGCAGCAGGCCGCCAAGGGCGCTGGAGAGGCCCACGATGGTCAGCCCGAGCGCGCTGGACCACGTGGCGGCCACCACGGCGCCGAGGGCCGGGCCCATCATGAAGATGGTCTCGGTGATGATCGAGTCGAGGGCGAACGCCGTCTGGCGATCCTTGCCGTGGGTGAGCACGCCGAGGCCCTGGCGCACCACGGAGAAGATGGGCAGCGCGAACACGCCGCCGAGGAACACGGCCAGCAGCATCCAGGGGAAGGGCAGCCACGGCACGATCGGCCAGATGAGGGCCTCCGCCACCACGGACGGCAACAGCGCCCGGCGCAGACCCTTGGCGTCGACCACGCGGCCGCGCCACGGAGCGCCGACGGCGATGCCCAGCGTCATGGCCGCCGCCGCGAGGCCGGCCTGGCCGTAGCCGAGGCCGAGCGTCAGCGCCACGTGCAGAGTGAGGATCACGCCGGCCGCCGTGTGGGGGAAGCGGGCGATGAAGCCCACCATCAGCAGATGGCGGATCCGAGAG
The DNA here is from genome assembly GCF_033790745.1 of Micrococcus sp. M4NT. NCBI lineage: Bacteria > Bacillati > Actinomycetota > Actinomycetes > Micrococcales > Micrococcaceae > Micrococcus > Micrococcus sp. M4NT. Next base: position 156,811 of record NZ_JAMYEH010000004.1, on the reverse strand, counting down.
TCCTGCAGCAACCGTCCGTACGCTCCGAAGTCCACCCCAGAAGCTTAGGGCTTCCGGTGTGTGGTGCAGTCCGGCTCACAGCGGGCCTGCCGAGACCGTGCCCGCTCAGTTCTTCCGCTGGTCCTTCGCGCGCAGCAGGTCCAGGGCGATCGCCGTGCCCAGCACCGCGCAGCGCACCACGGGCGGCATCGCGGGGTCCACGGTGAGCTGGTACCGCGAGCGCCCCGCGAGAGCGTTCAGGAACCCGGCGAACTCCGCCGTCACGCGGGCGATCTGCCGCTCCCCGGCCGCGAACGTGTAGTCGTAGTCGAACAGGTCGCCCGTCACGGAGAACCGCGTCCCGTCGACCACCTCCACGCTCACGGCGGTGCGGAAGAACGCGAACTCCCGGGCCACGTTGGCCAGCGGATACCCCTGCGCGTCCAACACCTGGAAGCGGTCCCGCCCGAAGGTCGCCGGGTCCTGCAGGTGGAAGAGGACGCGGCCGTCCTCCCCGTCCACCACGTCGAACTCACGCGAGCCCATCAGCATGCGGCTCAAGCCCCCGCCTCGCGTCACCACCGTCGCCACGGTCTCCCCGTCGGGGCCGAGGATCGCCATGTCGTTGGAGTTCCACGTGGTCATCTGCTGCACCGTCACGGCGTTCACGTGCGCGAGGCGGCCTGCGTCGAAGGTCCCGGTCATGCGACCAGTGTCCCGCCGTCGTCGTCCTCCCGGAATACCCCCGGCTCGGCACGCGTTGACGGATATGGTTCAGTTTTGAAAGACGACGAGGGGCCCGCCCCTCGCCCGTCCGGCACCGCCCCGCCCCGCCCCGCCCCGCCCCGAAGGAGCAGCCCATGCAGTTCGGCGTCTTCACCATCGGTGACATCACCACCGATCCGACCACCGGCACCACCCCCACCGAGCACCAGCGCATCAAGGACACCGTGCGCATCGCGCGGCACGCCGAGCAGGCGGGCTTCGACGTGTTCGCCACGGGCCAGCACCACAACCCGCCGTTCGTGGCCCCGGGCAACCCGCCCACGCTGCTCGCGTACCTGGCGGCCGTGACGGAGAAGATCCAGCTCTCCACGGCGACCACGCTCATCACCACGATGGACCCGGTGCGCCTGGCCGAGGACTACGCGTACCTGCAGCACCTCGCCGACGGCCGCGTGGACCTCACCCTGGGCCGCGGCAACACCGGACCCGTGTACCCGTGGTTCGGCAAGGACATCCGTCAGGGCATCGCCCTGGCCGTGGAGAACTACCACCTTCTCCACCGCCTGTGGCACGAGGAGACCGTGGACTGGAACGGGACGTTCCGCACGCCCCTGAACAACTTCACCCTCACGCCCCAGCCGCTCGACGGCGTGGCGCCCTTCGTGTGGCACGGCTCCATCCGCTCGCCCGAGATCGCCGAGCAGGCCGCCTACTACGGCGACGGCTTCTTCCACAACAACATCTTCTGGAACAAGGAGCACGTCATCCAGATGGTGCGCCTGTACCGCCAGCGCTTCGAGCACTACGGCCACGGCAAGGCACACCAGGCCTACGTGGGCCTCGGCGGCCAGGTCTACATGGCCAAGAACTCGCAGGACGCCGTCAAGGAGTTCCGCCCGTACTTCGACAACGCGCCGGTGTACGGCCACGGCCCCTCCCTCGAGGACTTCACCCGCCAGACCCCGCTGACCGTGGGCTCCCCGCAGGAGGTCATCGAGCGCACCCTCGGCTTCCGCGACTGGGTGGGCGACTACCAGCGTCAGATGTTCCTGATCGACCATGCGGGCCTGCCCACGGACACCGTCCTTAAGCAGATCCACATCCTGGGCGACGAGGTGCTCCCCGTGCTCCGCAGGGAGTTCGACGCCCTCACGCCGGCCGACGTGCCCGAGGCGCCCACCCACGCGTTCCTCGTCGAGCGCGCCCGTCGCGGCGAGGCGCCCGTCCCCGGCGGCGCCGAGGGCTCGGCCGCCCACGCGGAGCGGGAGTCCGGCCGATGAGCGCCGTCACCGACCCGTTCACGCCCGAGACGCGGCACATCGCCGTCGTCTCCGGCGGCCTCGGGGAGTCGTCCCAGACCCGCATGCTCGCCGAGCGCCTCGCCGAGGCGGCCTCGAGTGCCCTCGCGGGCCGGGGCTCGGCCCCCGAGATCCACCTCATCACCCTGCGGGAGCTGGCGGTCGACGTCGCCCAGGCGCAGGTGACCGCCACCACCTCCCCGGCCCTGCGCGCCGCGCTCGACGAGGTCGAGCAGGCCGACGCCGTCATCGCCGTCTCCCCCACCTTCAAGGCGTCCTATGCGGGCCTTTTCAAGGCCTTCTGGGACCTCGTGGACGACGACGCCGTGCGCGGCACCACCGTGCTGCTCGGCGCGACCGGTGGCACCGCGCGGCACTCGCTCATGATCGACACCGCGATGCGGCCGCTCTTCTCCTACCTGCGCACGCGCATCATCCCCACGGCGGTGTTCGCCGCCTCGGACGACTGGGGCGAGGTGACCGGGGCCGCGGCGTCCATGCGGGACCACCCGCTGAACGCGCGCATCGCGGCCGCAGGGAGGGACCTCGCCGAGGTCATGCTCCTGCGCCCCGTGCGGCCGCGCCGCGCGAACGGCGAGGCAGAGCTGGAGGTGACTCCGTTTGACCAGCTCCTCAACCCCGGCGCCTGAGCCGGTTCCCGGCGCCGCCGACGCCGCGACGTGGTACGGCTCCGCCCCCGAGGACCGCAGGCCTGAGGGTGCGGCCCAGCAGGCGTGGCGCGCGTACTTCGAGTCCACCCAGATGCTCTCCGAGCTGCTCGAGCGCGGACTGAAGCGGGACGCCGGGCTCTCGCTGGCCGACTACAACCTGCTGCTGCTCCTCTACGAGTCCCCCGATGGCCGCCTGCGCCTCGGAGAGCTCGCCGGGCGCATGGTCTTCTCCCCCTCGCGCATGACGTACCAGGTCAAGAGCCTCGTGGCCCGCGGCCTGATCGAGCGCCACCCCGCGGAACGGGACCGGCGCGGATTCGAGGCTGTGATCACGGACGAGGGCCGCCGCGCCTTCCGCCGCGCAGCCGTCCATCACGCGCGCGAGATCGACGACCTCTTCCTCAGCTCCCTGGAGCCCGGGGAGGCGGAGACCCTCGGCCGGGTGTTCTCCCGGCTCGGCCACCGCCTCGAGGGGCGGTGCTGACGCACCAGGCCCGGTGATCCTCGCGGAATCACCGGGCCCGGTGTGCTGCTGTGGCCGTGAGGCCGGACGGATCAGCCGATGCGCTGGCCGCCCAGGGTCACCACCGTGTCCGCGGGGGCGTCGGCGGAGCTGACCGCGATCACCTTCACGGAGCCGCCGGCGGGGACGTCCGCCGGGACGTTGATCCAGGCCATCGGCTGCACGGTGTGCAGGTGCATCTCGCCCAGCACGGCGCCGTCCGCGTCCAGGGCGTAGACCTTCATGTACTCGAACCGGCCCTCGTCCGTGGTGATCTGGGTGCGGGTGCCGCGGGCCACGCCCTCGGCGGCGGTGTAGGTCACCTCGGTGGTGAGGTCCGGGGCCGGCGTGGCCCTGGCGGGAGCGGAGGCCTTGGCCTTGGCCTTGGCGGGAGCGGAGGCCTTGGCCTTTTCGGAAGCGGCGGCCTTGGCCGGAGTCTCAGCCTTGGCCGCGGCGGGAGCCTTGGCGGCCTTCTTCTCCGCGGCAGCCTTCTTCTCGGCGGCCGCCTTCGCCTCCTGCTTCGCGATCAGCTCGTCGGCGATCTCCTTCTGCTCCTCCGCCGGGATCGTCGTGACCTCGGACTCGGCCACGGGGGCCGCTCCGGCGGTGGGCATGTCGGCGGCGTGCTTCGGGGCGGGGCGCGCGGCGTGCTTGGGGGCGGGGCGGGGGGTCTTGCCGGACGTCGCCGAGGAGGCCTTGGCGGCGTCGAGGGCACGGGTCGACTCGATCGGGACCATGATCGAGGACATGGCCTTCGCGTCGCAGCTGACCGCCTCGCCGTCCTCGTCGAAGGTCACCGGCGCGACGCCCGAGATGACGCCCACCACGCGCTGCTGCGCGTCGTAGACCGCTCCGCCCGAGTCGCCGGGGTGGGTGGTGGCGGCGTCGAGGGCGACCTGGTCGGCATAGCCGTCGGCGCACACGGCGTCGCTGTCGAACGCGTGGGCATGGCTCAGGGAGTTGGGGTGGCCCATCGGGACGGAGGAGCCGTGCGTGTACACGGTCTCGCCCGCCTCCACGGAGGCGGCGGGCCGGGTGGCCCAGTCGCCGACCACGCGGACGTCCTCGGCCAAGCCGATGCGCACCAGGTCCACGCCGGACTCGCCGGGCAGGGCGGTGACGGTGCCGATGCGCGCGCCCTCGGCGGAGCGCACCGGGGAGCCGACCTCCCACACGGCCCCGCCGCAGTGGGCCGCGGTGTAGGCGGTGGACTCGTCCACGATGGTCAGGCTGCACGCCCCGGCCGGCGCCGAGAGCGCCGATCCCTGGGTGAGCGGGGTGGACGCGAGGGCGGGGCCGGCGGCGGCGACCGCCACGGCGCCCAGCGCGGCGGTGGCCGCGCCGGTCAGGGTTCTGCTTCTCATGACATCTCCTCCAGATGGATGCCTAGGACCGGCCGGAAGTGCACGGTCGTCCAGGGCGGGGCGGCCGCAACGGCGGCGCCCCTCCCCCACCACGGTAGCCGATGGGGGTCGGCACGCCCATGGGAGCGCGGGGCTCAGGGCCGGCGGACGGTGATCTCCACGGAGTCGGCCCGCTCAGCCAGCAGGGGCAGGTCCGACAGCACCATGCGCAGCGTGGCGGCCATGAGCCGCACGTCGGCGTCGTCCGCGCCGCGGGTCGGCATGGCCACGACCCTGAGCTCCGGGCCCGAGCCGCCGCCGTTCATCACCGCGCCGGACGCCGTGCGCGTCGCGACGCCGGATCCCGGCGCGAGGCCGAGGTTCAGCAGGTGCGGCACGAGGTCCGCGACCTCCGCGATCTCATCGGCCACCTCCTGGTCCACGTACGACGGCGTCCACTCCTGCTGCTGTGCGAGCGCCCACACGGCGGGGCGGCGCACCACGTAGGTGTGCTCGGCGCCGGCGTCGACCACCACGAGCTCACATCCCTCGTCCACCGCCGAGAGGCACGCCCGCGGCATCCACACGGCCACCGGCCGCGCCTCGGGGTTCCACGCCGTGAGGGCGGGCACGTTCGTGAACACGGGCAGGGCGGTGCGGCCGTCGGCGGCGCGCAGGGTCACCAGGGCGACGTCGGCCGCCTTGTCCCCGTGCGCGCCGACCTCGTGCCCGTGGCCGGCGTGGTCCGCGTGGTCGTGCACGTCCGCCTCGTCGACCGCGAGCGTCGGGACCACGGCGGCGAAGACCCGGATGTGCCCGAGCACCGCGGAGACGTCCTGCTCGGTGGCCTCCGAGCGGGCGAGCCGCTCCATGACGTCGGTCCACCGGGCGTCGGCGGTGCCGTCGTCGGCGTCGAACGCGTGCAGCGGATTGGCGGAGCCGTCCACGCCGCCGCCGGCGAGGTCGCGGCCCTCCCACGGGACGCCGGCCGTGTCCGCGACGTTCTCCCCGGCCGTCTTCTCCCGCATCCGGTCCAGCGCGGCGCGGATGTGCCCCGGCAGCTCCCGCGATGCCGGCCGCTCGAGCGCGACGGTCTCCTCGTGCGCGGAGTCCGCGCTCATTCGGCCACCGCGAAGGGGTGCGCGGCCCGCGCCTCGTCCACCGTGGAGCCGCCGGCCACCGCGAGCGCCTGCTCGAGGCTGAACCGGCCCGCGTAGAGGGCCTTGCCCATGATGGCCCCCTCGACGCCGTCGCCCACCATCCCCGCGAGCGCGGCGACGTCCTCGAGCGAGGAGATGCCGCCGGAGGCGACCACGGGCTTGGCCGTCTTCGCGCACAGCTGCGCGAGGAGCTCGGTGTTCGGCCCCTTCAGGGTGCCGTCCTTCGTGACGTCGGTGACCACGTAGCGGGCGCAGCCGGCGTCCTCGAGGCGGGCCAAGACCTCCCAGAGGTCGCCGCCCTCCTTCGTCCAGCCGCGGGCCGCCAGGGTGGTGCCGCGCACGTCCAGGCCCACGGCCACCTGCTCGCCGTGGCGCTCGATCACGCGCGCCGTCCACGCCGGGTCCTCCAGGGCCGCGGTGCCGAGGTTCACGCGGGTCGCGCCCATCTCGAGGGCCCCCTCGAGGGACGCGTCGTCGCGGATGCCGCCGGAGAGCTCGATCTTCACGCCGAGCTCCTCCACCACGCGGCGCATGACGTCGCGGTTGTCCCCGCGGCCGAACGCGGCGTCGAGGTCCACGAGGTGGATCCACTCGGCGCCGGCGCGCTGCCAGTCGAGGGCCGCGGTGAGCGGGTCGCCGTAGGAGGTGGCGGAGCCGGCCTCCCCCTGGACGAGACGGACGGCACGGCCGTCCTGCACGTCCACGGCGGGCAGCAGCTCGAGGGCGGGGGTGTTCGGGGTCATGGGGTACCTCTCAGCGGGAGACGGTCAGGAAGGCGGCGGCGATCGCCATGGCGGCGAGCACGAGGGCGATGACGACGGCCCACCCGGGGGCCTTCTGCGTGCGCATCGACCAGGCGGCACCGAGCAGGATGCCGCCGAGGGCGAGGTAGAGGACGGACCAGTAGGGCATCAGAGGGTCTCCAGCCAGTTGCGGAGCAGCGCCTGCCCGGCCTCGCCGGACTTCTCGGGGTGGAACTGCGTGGCGGACAGCGGCCCGTTCTCCACGGCGGCGATGAAGTCCGCGCCGTGGTGCGCCCACGTCACCTGCGGGGGGCGCATGGTGGGGATGGTCTGGTCGAACTCCCAGCGCAGCACGCCGTAGGAGTGGACGAAGTAGAACCGCTCGTCCTCGATCCCCCGGAACAGCGCGGAGTCCTCCGGCGGTCGGACGGTGTTCCAGCCCATGTGGGGCAGGACCTCGGCCGGGAGCTCCTCGACCACGCCGGGCCATTCCCCCATGCCCTGGGTCCGCTCGCCGTGCTCCACACCGGCGTCGAAGAGGACCTGATGGCCCACGCAGATGCCCAGCACGGGGCGACCCCCGGCCACGCGGCGGCCGATCCAGCGGGTGCCGCCGACCTCGGTGAGGGCGCGCATCACCGAGGCGTAGGCGCCCACGCCGGGCACGAGCAGCCCGTCCGCGTCCAGCACGGCGTCCGGATCCCGGGTGAGCTCGACGACGGCCCCGGCGCGCTCGAGGGCGCGCACGGCCGAGTGCACGTTGCCGGAGCCGTAGTCCAGGACGGCGACGCGCGGGCGCACCCCGGGCACGGACGTGGGCGCCGCCATCAGAGCGCGCCCTTCGTGGAGGGCACGTCGTCCACGCGCGGATCGTCCTCGACGGCCGCGCGCAGGGCGCGGGCGAACGCCTTGAACTGGGCCTCCACGATGTGGTGGGGGTCGCGGCCGCGGACGACGTCCATGTGCAGGCAGATGGCCGCGTGCTGCGTGATCGCCTCGAAGACGTGCCGGGTCAGGGAGCCGGTGAAGTGGCCTCCGATGAGGTGGTACTGCTGCCCGTCCGGCTCGCCCTCGTGCACCAGGTACGGACGCCCGGAGACGTCCACGACGGCGCGCGCGAGCGCCTCGTCCAACGGCACGGAGGCCTCGCCGAAGCGGCGGATGCCCCGCTTGTCCCCGAGGGCGACGCGGAGCACCTCGCCGAGCGTGATCGCGACGTCCTCCACCGTGTGGTGCACGTCGATGTGGGTGTCCCCCGTGGCGCGGACCCTGAGGTCGATCCGCGAGTGGCGCGAGAGCGCCGTGAGCATGTGGTCGTAGAACGGGACACCCGTGGAGATGTCCGCGGCGCCGGAGCCGTCCAGGTCCATCTCCACGTGCACGTCCGACTCGCTCGTGGTGCGCTCCATGCGCGCCCGGCGTCCGGAGATCAGCTCGGCTGCCACGGGTCCTCCTGGGGATACGGGGGTGACGGTCGCATCCATCCTAGGTTCGGCGGCGCATGCCCGGCCGCGCGCGTCGTTGCGTCTCGCGCGGCGGCCGGCGCGGGGTCACCGTGCACCCGCGGCGAGGGCCTCCTCGAGGGCGGTGAGGAACGCGGTGGTCTCCTCCTCCGTGCCCGCGGTGACGCGCAGGTGGTGCGGGATGCCGACGTCGCGCACCAGCACCCCCCGCTCGAGGAGCGCCTCCCACACGGCGTGCGCGTCCTCCAGGTGGCCGAAGAAGACGAAGTTCGAGTCCGAGACGGCCGGGTCCAGGCCCAGCTCGCGCAGCCGGGCCACGATCCGGTCGCGCTGGGCCTTGATGTCCGCCACGGTCTCCAGGAGCGTCTCCACGTGCTCGAGGGCGGCGATCGCGGTGGCCTGCGTGACCGAGGAGAGGTGGTAGGGCAGGCGCACGAGGCGCAGGGCATCCGCCACGGCCGGGTCCGCGGCGAGGTAGCCGAGGCGGGCGCCGGCCAGGGCGAACGCCTTGGACATGGTGCGGGTGACGATGAGCCGCTCGCGCCCCTCCAGGAGGGTGAGGGCCGAGGGCGTGCCGTCGAGCGCGAACTCGGCGTAGGCCTCGTCCACGACCACCATGGCGCCCGGGCCGCCCTCGGCCTCGTTCCGGGCCTGGGCGGTGTAGACGGCCTCGATCACGTCCAGCCCGAGGGCGGTGCCCGTGGGGTTGTTGGGCGAGGCGAGGAAGACGAGGTTCGGACGGTGCTCGCGCACCATGGCCGCGGCATGCTCGGCCGAGAGGGTGTGGTCCGCGGCGCGACCGCCGTCGACGAATGCCGTGTCCGTGCCCGCGGCCAGCAGCGGATACATGGAGTAGGAGGGGAGGAAGCTGAGGACGCTGCGGCGCGGCCCGCCGAAAGCCTGGAGGATCTGCTGGAGCACCTCGTTGGAGCCGTTGGCCGCCCACACGTGTGCCGCGGTCAGCCCGTGGCCGAGGTACCCGGCCAGGCTCTCCCGCAGCCGGGTGAACTCGCGGTCCGGGTAGCGGTTCAGCCCCCCGGCGACCTGCGCCACCCGTGCCACGACGGCCTCCGCGACCTCCGGGGGGACGGGGTGCGTGTTCTCGTTCGTGTTGAGCATGAACGGCACGTCCAGCTGGGGGGCGCCGTAGGGGCTCTGCCCGCGCAGGCCCTCGCGCAGCGGGAGGGAGCTCAGATCGGTCATACGGGCCATTCTAGGAACGGGAGCACGCCGAGCGCGCCGTGAGTCGCCGGCCGGCCCTCAGTCCCCCGCGGGCACGAACAGGGACTCGCCCAGCTCGAGCTCCCGGCCCTCCAGGCTGTTCAGCTCGGCGATCCGCGTCATGGTGGTGAAGGGGTCCTCCTCCGGCGCAGCCTCGGCGGCGATGGACCACAGGCTGTCCCCCGGCATGACCGTGACGGTCTCCAGACGCGCGCCCGGGCCCTCGGAGGAGACCGCCGCAGGGGAGGTGAGGACGCCCGCGAGGAACGCCGCGACGACGGTGAGCACGGCCGCCGCCAGCATGAGCGGAAGCCCGCGGAGCACGAGACGGCCGCGCCTGTTGAGGCGGAACCCGCTCGGAGCGGGGCGAGCGGGGACGGGACGGGAGAGAGCTGCGGTCAGGGTGGTCATGGTGATGGTCGCCTTCCTCCCGCTGCGAGCGGGAATTCGAACGTGTGTTCGAACCTGTTCGAATCCATGTCTAGCACACACCTTCGAGACACGCCCAGCGTGGATCGAACATATCTTTGGATCCAGTGACGGACTCCACTAGGGTCGAGGGCACCGGACGTGCTCCGACCCGCGGTGGATCGCCTTCAGGGCAAGACCATCAGCAGGGGTGGACACGCTAAGCGACCTCGGGAGAACGGACCGCCGCATGGCCACCCCTGACCACCAGACCCCAGCCGGGTCCGCCCCCTCGCTCACGTCCCGCCAGCGGCGGATCGTGGAGACCATCCGCCACGCGATCGCTGAGTGCGGCTACCCGCCCTCCATGCGGGAGATCGGGGACGCGGCGGGCCTCGCCTCGCTCTCCTCCGTCACGCATCAGCTCGGCCAGCTCGAGCGCTTCGGCTACATCCGCCGCGATCCGGGCCGCCCCCGCGCGCTCGAGGTGCTGCTGGCCGAGGACGGGACGACGCTGACCCCCGAGACGGCCTCCCCCGTCGCCCCGGTCTCCGAGCTCCCCCAGATCCCCTCGTGGCACACGGACGCCGCCGAGGGCGACGCCGTCTCCATCCCGTGGGTGGGACGGATCGCGGCCGGCGGCCCCATCCTCGCCGAGCAGCAGGTGGAGGAGGTCATGACGATCCCGCGCCGCCTCACGGGTGAGGGCGAGCTGTTCATGCTCCGCGTCTCCGGCGACTCGATGGTGGACGCCGCCATCTGCGACGGCGACTGGGTGGTGGTGCGCCGGCAGGAGACCGCGGACAACGGGGACATCGTGGCCGCGCTGCTCGACGACGAGTCCACCGTGAAGACCTTCCGCCAGCGCGACGGCCACACGTGGCTGCTCCCCCAGAACACCGCCTACGAGCCCATCATGGGTGACCACGCGACCATCATGGGCCGCGTGGTCACCGTGCTGCGGGCGCTCTGAACGGCGCCCGCGGCGCGGACGGTCAGACCAGGCCGAGCCACCGCCAGTACGTGGCGGAGAAGAGCAGGACCATGAGGTAGCCGATCACCGTGATGGGCAGTCCCGCCTTGAGGAACTGCATCGGGGTGAACGCGCCCGTGCCGTACGCGAGCATGTTCTGCGGCGCGGAGACCGGCAGCAGGAAGCCGAAGCAGATCAGGAACTGCATGATCACGACGAACCCGAGGCCGCCCTCCGCGGCGTTCGGGATGGACGCGGCGAAGGCGATGAACACCGGGATCAGGGCGCTCGAGAGCGCGGTGGCCGAGGCGAAGCCCAGGTGGATGAGGATCGTGAAGGCGCCCATGACGGCGATCAGCGCGACGATCGGCAGCTCGGCGAGGCCGAGCGCGGTGAAGGTGCGCTCCGAGAGCCACGCGGCGGCGCCCGTCTTGAGCAGCAGCGAGCCGAGCGAGATGCCCACGGCGAACACCACGAGCGTGCCCCAGTTGACGAGCTTCTCCACGGTCTTCCACGAGAACACGCCGACGCGCGGGAGCAGGAGGAAGGCGACGGCGGCCAGGGTCACGGTGGTCGCATCGACGGGATGCAGGACGCCCTGGGTGGCCCACGCGGTCACCAGGAGGACGGCCACCACCGTCAGGCGCATCTCCTTGCCCGTCATCGGGCCGAGGGCGGCGAGGTCGCGCTGGACGACCTCGCGACCGCCGACCATGCGGTCGGTCTCCGGCTTGATGGCCCAGCGCATCACGAAGTAGAGCACCACGGACATGACGGCGGCCCACGGCGCGCCCCACACGAACCACTCGAGCCACGTGATCTGGCGGCCCATCTGGTCCTGGATGAAGCCGACAGCGACGAGGTTCTGGGCCGCGGAGGTCATGATGCCGATGTTCCAGATGGAGATGGCCTGCGCGGCGGTGATGACGAGCAGGGCGCTGAGCTTCGAGTCGGTGGGCATGCCGAAGGCCGCTACGAGGCCCATGAGGATCGGCACCACCGCGCCGGCGCGTGCCGTGGCCGACGGGACGAAGAAGGACAGGATGATCGTGATGACGATCGTGCCGATGAGGATGTTGCTCGTCTTCTCGCCGGCGAACTTCAGCACGAGCAGCGCCACGCGCTTGTGCAGCCCCGTGGCCTGCATGGCGGCGGCGAGCACGAGGGCGCCGGCCACGAGGGCCACCGCGGAGTTGGAGAAGCCGCCCAGCGCGAGCCCCAGGGCGCCTGACGTGCCGAGGGCGGTCTCCGGGTCCGCCATGTCCGGGGCGAATCCGACGAGGAACGCGATCAGCCCGATGATGAGCACGGCGCTGACCGGGTAGGTGACGGCCTCGCTCACCCACACGATGACGGCGAACGCGAGGACCGCGAGCGCCCGCTGTCCGGCGACGGAGAGTCCGAGCTCCTGCAGGCCGGGCATCAGGGCCACCGCGGCCATCGCGAGGACGGCCAAGGCCAGCCACACCGGCTTGAGGTTCAGGTGCGCCAGGAAGGAGTCGTGGTGGCGATTCGCCGCGCGCTCGTGCGCCCGGACCACCTCCCGCTCCTCGCGGGCCTGGCCGCCCAGGGAGGCGCGGCGTTCGGCCGTCCTCCGCAGTCGATGGGATCTTGAGGTCCTGCCGGTGGCCAGGGCCGCCCGCCTTCCCGCCGCGCGCGGCGGCGTGCTCGCTCCGGAGGGCCACGGGGCCGGGGCCCTCCCCACGACTCTAGGCCTGACGTGGGCTCCTGACGGCCGCCGGCCGGGTGTCGTCGGACGCCCTCAGTCCTCCTCGGCGAGGCGCGCCAGCACGCCCCGCACCACCTGCCGGTCCGTGGTCCGCCAGAAGTCCGGCAGAGCGCTCGTGATGTAGCCGCCGTAGCGCTCGGTGGCCAGACGTGAGTCCAGCACGGCGACGACGCCGCGGTCCCCGACGGCGCGCACGAGGCGGCCGGCGCCCTGGGCCATGCGGACGGCGGCGTGCGTGGCCGACACCTTCATGAACCCGTTGCCGCCGTGCCGGGCGATGTCCCGCGTGCGCGCCTGGGAGAGCGGGTCGTCCGGGCGCGGGAACGGGATCCGGTCGATCACCACGAGGCGCAGCGAGGAGCCCGGCACGTCCACGCCCTGCCACAGGCTCATGGTCCCGAAGAGGGAGGCGTCCCGCTCCTCGGCGAACTGCCGGACGAGTGCGGAGAGGGTGGCATCGCCCTGGCACAGGATCGTCTGCGTCGGGCCCAGCCGGCGGCGCATCTCCGCCGCGGCGTCCTCGGCGGCCCGCCGGGAGGAGAACAGGCCGAGCGTGCCGCCGTTCGAGGCCTTCATGAGCTCCCCGAGCTCGTCGAGGGACTCGGGGGAGGCCGTCCTCCCGGGACGCGGCAGGTGCCGGGCCACGTACAGCACGCCCTGGCGGGGATAGTCGAAGGGGCTGCCGACGTCGAGGGCGGTGTACGCGGGGGCGTCAGGCCCGGCGAGGCCGACGTCACCGGCCACCGAGTCGAACCGCCGCTCCCCCGTGCCCACGGTCAGCGTGGCGGAGGTGAGCACCGTGGTGGCCTTACCGAAGAGCCCCTCACGCAGCTTGCCTGCCACCGAGATGGGGGCCACGTAGAGCTGCGGCGGGTCCTCCTCGTTGCCGGGCTGCCAGCCGACGCCGGGCTCGAAGTGCCCGGGCCGCGTGGCCCACAGGACCTCCGGGAAGTCGGCCTCGGGGCGCGCGGCGAGCATGCGCTCGGTGACCTCGAGGACCTCGACGAGGCGGGAGCGGGCCATCTGGTGGCCGCCGTCGCCGTCGGCCTCCTTGTCCTTGCTCTGGCCGAGGTCTGAGAAGCACTGCCGGGCGGCAGCGAGGACGGCGGTCAGCGCCTGCTCCTGCACCTCGTCCGGGCCGGTGGCGAGCAGCCCCGAGGGGGTGCCCGCGAAGGCGCGGTCCAGGGCAGCGCCGGCCTGCACGAGGTCCTCGACCGCCACCGAGGTGTGGCGCCGGACCGAGGTGGCGGCGCCGTGCACGATCGAGCCGGAGAGCTGGCCCGTCACCGCGCCGGTGACGCGGTCCTGCAGCTCGTGCGCCTCGTCCACCACCACGGCGGAGTAGGCGGGGAGCACGGCGAGTCCCTCGAACGCGCTGATCGCGAGCATCGCGTGGTTGGTGACCACCACGTCGGCGTCCGCGGCGTCCGCGCGGGCGTGCTCCGAGAAGCACTCGTCCGCCATGGGGCAGCGGGACGCGCCGAGGCAGTCGACGGCCGAGACCGAGACCTGCCGCCAGGCGCGGTCCGTCACGGGGACCTCGAGGTCGTCACGGTCGCCCGTCTCCGTCTCGTCCGCCCACGCACGCAGGTACATGACCTCCTTGCCCAGCAGCGACGACGGCCCTGAGGCCCCGTCCGAGGCGGAGCCGATCACGCCGCCGTCGTCGGCCACCGTGAAGAGGGCCTCCTCGCCCTCGTCCCCGGGATACCCGCCGTCCACCTTGTGCCGGCACAGGTAGTTGGAGCGCCCCTTGACGAGCGCGACGACGGGCTCGCGCGGCAGCTCCCCCTTCAGCGCCTCCACGAGGCGCGGGGCGTCCCGCTTCATGATCTGCGCCTGGAGGGCCAGGGTGGCCGTTGCGATCACGACGGGGTCCTCCTGGTCCATGGCGTGCTGCAGCGCCGGGATCAGGTAGGCCAGCGACTTGCCGGTGCCGGTCCCGGCCTGGACCAGCAGGTGCCGCCGCGACTCGAGGGCGCGCGCGACCTGCAGGACCATCTCCTTCTGGCCCGCGCGCTCCTGGCCGCCCGTGGCCTCGACCACGGCGTCCAGGAGCCGCAGCGCCTCCCTCTCCCGATCCGTGCGGGGGGCCGAGACGGCCCCCTCCGCGGCGTCCGCCCCGCTCATGAGGCGTCGGAGTCCACGCGGTGCTCCGCGAGCTCGGCGGCGATGTCCTCGCGCACGAGGACGGTCAGGCGGGTGCCGCCCTCCTCATAGGCCTCGGCGAGGATCTCCGCATCCGCGGAGTGCAGGCGCGAGACCACGTCGCCCCGCGTGAACGGGACGAGCAGCTCGAGGCGCACGCCGGGCCGCGGGATCGTGGCCGCAATGGCCTTCTCCAGCTCGTCGATGCCGGCGCCGGTGCGGGCCGAGACCACGACGGTGTGCGGCTCCTTCGAGCGGATGCGGGCGATGACCACGGGATCCGCCGCGTCCGCCTTGTTCAGCACGATGATCTCCGGGATGCGCTGCGCGTCCACCTCGGCCAGCACGCCGCGCACGGCGGCGATCTGCCCCTCGGGGTCCGGGTGCGCGCCGTCCACGACGTGGAGGATGACGTCCGCGTCCGCGACCTCCTCCAGGGTGGAGCGGAAGGCCTCCACGAGCTGCGTGGGAAGGTTGCGCACGAAGCCCACGGTGTCCGAGAGCGTGTAGCCGATGCCGTCCGGGGTCACGGCCTTGCGGACCGTGGGGTCCAGGGTGGCGAACAGCGCGTTCTCCACGAGCACCCCCGCGTGGGTGAGGCGGTTGAGCAGTGAGGACTTGCCCGCGTTGGTGTAGCCGGCGATGGCCACGGACGGCACCCGATTGCGCCGGCGGTTGGCCCGCTTGGCCTCGCGCGCCGGCTTCATGGCGGAGATGTCCCGGCGCAGCTTGGCCATGCGCGTGCGGATGCGTCGGCGGTCCAGCTCGATCTTCGTCTCGCCAGGGCCGCGGGAGCCGATGCCCTCGCCGCCGGCCGCACGGCCGCCGGCCTGGCGCGACATGGACTCGCCCCAGCCGCGCAGGCGAGGCAGGAGGTACTCGAGCTGGGCCAGCTCGACCTGCGCGCGGCCTTCGCGGGACTTCGCGTGCTGCGCGAAGATGTCCAGGATCAGCGCGGTGCGGTCGATGACCTTGACCCGCACCACGTCCTCGAGCGCGCGGCGCTGGGACGGGGCGAGCTCGGAGTCCACCACCACGGTGTCCGCGCCGGAGAGGGCCACGATCTCCGCGAGCTCACGGGCCTTGCCCTTGCCGAGGAACGTGGCCGGGTCCGGGGTCGCGCGGCGCTGGATGACACCGTCCAGCACCTCCGAGCCCGCGGTCTCCGCGAGCGCGGCGAGCTCCTGGAGGGAGTTCTCGGCGTCCTCCGCGGTGCCCTCGGTCCACACGCCCGCCAGGACCACCCGCTCGAGGCGCAGCTGGCGGTACTCGACCTCGGACATGTCCTCGAGCTCCGTGGAGAGCCCGGCCACGCGGCGCAGGGAATGGCGCGCGGCCAGTTCGTCCTGGTCGCCGTCGAACTCGGTGTGCTCGTCCCCGCCCTCGGCGAGCGCGAGCGCGCGGCCCCCGACGACGGACGCCCGATCGCGCGTCTGGGAGGCCTGCTCGGACGCGTCGTCCCGGCCGGACGCGCGGCGGGCGTCGTCGGCGGCGAGGATGCGGTCGATCACGGCCTGGATCTCGTCCTCGGATCCTGCCGCGGCGGGTCCCGGCCCGTTCTGGCCGGCGGTGTTCTGGTGCTCTTCAGTCATGGTCTCCTCTGGGCGCCCGTCGGTGGGGCCCGGTTCGAATCAGCGTAGTGGGTGGGGCGGACGCGCTAGCGGCCCTGTGGAGCTCGGGCGACGTCCTCGCGGGTCCACGCGTCCAGCCGGCCGGTTCCCTCAGGCAGCCGCGCGATCAGCGCCTCCAACGGTGCGGTGGCGATCCCCCTGCCCTCGTGGTCGGGGTGGACGGCGATCGCGTCGATCGTGGCGAGGCCGGCCTCCTCTGCGCCCTCCGCGCCGGGCTCGACGTCGAGGATCCCGAGGACCTCACCCCCC
Organism: Micrococcus sp. M4NT; assembly: GCF_033790745.1. Taxonomy (NCBI): domain Bacteria; kingdom Bacillati; phylum Actinomycetota; class Actinomycetes; order Micrococcales; family Micrococcaceae; genus Micrococcus; species Micrococcus sp. M4NT. The sequence continues at coordinate 140,567 of NZ_JAMYEH010000004.1, read as the reverse complement.
GAGCCGACGGCGACCCACCGGGTCGAGGGGAAGGACAGGGCGCGGCAACGCAGCCAGCTCGGCGTGTCCGGCGGGCGCGCAGGGCGCAGCGTGATGCTCATGGGGATGTCCTGTTCGCGTCAGCGGGGCCCGGGCGCACGGAAGCGACGCCTCAGGGGCGGGATGCGGGGTGTGACGGCGGCCGGAGCGGGGCTCCACGGCGGGCGTCAGGCGAACAGCAGGAACATGAATGACACCCTACCCGGCCCCCACCGCAGCGGGAAGCCTCTCCCCCGTGGGCGAACACCCTCTCCGACATGGCGCCGCAGGCCGCCCCGGCGCCGCCGACCACGCCACGGTCCCCGTGAACGGCGCCGGCCAGGCGAGACGGTCCGCGGCCCACCGCCTGACTACGATGGTCCGCGTGAGTCAGCCAGCCCACTACTTCTCCTCCGACCCCGGGACGCCCGAGCGACGCCGGCGGATCGAGGTCGAGCTCGCGGGCCGGACCGTGGCCGTGCAGACGGCCAACGGGATCTTCTCGCCCGACGGGATCGACAAGGGCACCGCCGCCCTGCTCTCCGTGGTCCCCGTGCCGCCGTCGCACGGCGCCTTCCTCGACGTCGGCGCGGGCTGGGGACCGCTCGCCCTCACGCTCGCACTGCGCTCGCCCGAGGCCCATGTGACCGGCGTCGAGGTGAACGAGCGGTCGATCGGTCTGGCCCGGGACAACGCGGCCGCCGTGGGCGCCGAGAACGCGGTGTTCCTGCGGCCCGAGGACGTGCCGGCGGACGCGGGCTTCGACCTCATCTGGTCCAACCCGCCCATCCGCGTGGGCAAGGAGGTGCTCCACGAGCTGCTGGAGCGCTGGCTGCCCGCGCTGAACCCGGGCGGCGAGGCGTGGCTCGTGGTGCAGAAGAACCTCGGGGCCGACTCGCTGCAGCCCTGGATCGCCGGGATGCTCGAGGACCGCACGCCGGGGGCGTTCACCGTGCGGCGCGCGGCGACCGTCAAGGGGTTCCGCATCCTGACGGTGACCCGGCAGGCCTGACCCGGGGCCGGAGCGTCGGCCGGCGACCGGGTCTCAGCCGCGCAGCTCGCCGTCGAACACGAGCTCGGCGGCCCCCGCGAGGACGACGTGCTCCTCTCCGTCGGAGGCCAGGACGAAGTCCACCGCGAGCACGCCGCCCGGGACCTCCACGAGCCACGAGTCCGCGCCCTCGGGCCCGGCCCACACGCGCATGGCCGCCGCGGCCGCGCACGCGCCGGTGCCGCACGAGTGGGTCTCCCCCACGCCGCGCTCGTGCACGCGCATCCGCACCCGGCCCACGCCCCCCTTGACGAGCGGCTCGTGGGCGGCCACGAACTCCACGTTGGTGCCGTGCGGCGGCTCGGGGTCCACCTCGGGAGCCGTGTGCAGCTCCAGTGCCTCGAGCTCCGCGAACGCCCCGAGCGGGACCACCGTGTGGGGGTTGCCCATCGAGATGCTCAGGCCGGGACGGGCGTCCGTCAGCCCGGTGGCGCGCACCATCGAGTCGGCGGCCGCGTCCTCCGCGAGCTCCGGGTCGATCAGGCTCCAGGGGCCCATGTCGATCGCGTAGCCGTGCTCCATGCGGGTGACGGACTTCGCGCCCGCGCGGGTTCCGATGGTCAGCGCCGAGCCGACGGGCAGGTCCACGAGCTCCTTCTCCACGAGGAAGTGGACGAAGACGCGCACGCCGTTGCCGCACATCTCGGCGACCGAGCCGTCCCCGTTGCGGTAGTCCATGAACCACTCGGCCTCGGGAGCCGCGGCCAGCACCTCACGGCCCTCGGGGAGGTGCGCCGAACGCACGGCGCGGATGACCCCGTCGGCGCCGATCCCCTGGTGGCGGTCCGCGAGCATCGCGACGCGGGAGGGCTCGAGGTGCGCGTTGCCGTCCGGGTCGGCGATCAGCACGAAGTCGTTGCCCGTGCCGTGGCCCTTCGTGAAGGGCAGCGTGGGCGTGGTGTCGACGACGGCGGAGGCGCCGGGCAGGAGGCTCATGCGGGCCAGTCTAGGAGGCGGGCTAGGCGGCGAGCACCGCGAGGGAGCGCTCGAGGACGTCGGGGGCGAGGGCGTCGACCCAGCGCACGCGGGGATCGGCGCGGAACCACGTCTCCTGGCGGCGGGCGAAGCGCCGGGTGGCCACCACGGTGCGCTCGACGGCGTCGCCCAGGCTCGCGGTGCCGTCGAGGACCTCGAGCACGGGCGCGTACCCGATGGCCTGGGAGGCGGTGCGCCCCTCCCGCAGGCCGGCGGCGTCGAGGCGCCGCACCTCCTCGACGAGCCCGGCGTCCACCATGGCCGCGACGCGCGCGGCGATGCGCGCGTGGAGCACGGCGCGGTCGATCCGCAGCCCGAGCTGCACGGCCGGCGCCACGGAGTCCGCGTAGCGCCGCCGCGGCATGAACGCCGAGAACGGCCGGCCCGTGATCCGGTGCACCTCGAGGGCGCGCACCAGGCGCCGCTCGTCCGCGACCTTCTCCGCGGAGACCGGGTCGACGGCGGCGAGCTCGGCCCGCAGCGCGGCCTCCCCGCGTGCGGCCAGCTGGGCCTCGACCTCCCCGCGGACCGCCGGATCGGTGGGAGGGAACTCCAGCTCGTCGAGGGCCGCACGGACGTACAGGCCCGACCCGCCGACGAGGATCGGGGTGCGACCCCGCGCCCGGATCTGCGCGAACAGCTCGCGGGCGCGCCGCTGGAAGTCCGCGACGGAGGCCTCCTCGCGCACGTCCAGGACGTCGAGGAGATGGTGCGGGACGCCCTCGCGCTCGGCCTCCGTGACCTTCGCGGTGCCCACGTCCATGCCGCGGTAGAGCTGCAGCGCGTCACCGTTGACGATCTCCCCGTCCAGCCGGTGCGCGAGGGCGACGGCGAGAGCGGACTTGCCGGTCGCCGTCGCCCCCACCACGGCGACGACGGGAGGGCGCGCGGCCGGCATGCTCACCCGCGCGGGCGGATCGTCGGCATGCCGAGGCGCGTCGCCCCGGAGGCGGAGGGGGCCGTCCCGTCCGGCGCGCCCGGGCCGGGGACGCCGCAGGACTCGGCCTGGGCCCGGTCCCACGCGTCGCCGGCGCGCGAGCGGCGCAGGGCGTAGTCCTCGGGGCCCGGATCCGCGATCGCGAAGAACGGGCGCGCCTCGGCGACGATCACGGTGACGAAGTCGCCCGGGCGGGGCGTCTCGGCGCCCTCGGGCACGGAGAAGTGCACGAGCCGATTGTCCTTCGCGCGTCCGGCGAGGCGGCCGCGCTCGGCCGACTTCGAGCCGGAGTCGGCGGTGACGAGCAGCTCCTGCCGCGTGCCCGCAAGGGTGGCCATCTCCTCCGCGGAGATGCGGTCCTGCAGCGCGACGAGCCGCTCGAAGCGCTCTTGCACGACGGCCTTGGGCACCTGGTCCTCCATCTCGCCCGCCGGCGTCCCGGGGCGGATGGAGTACTGGAAGGTGAACGCCGAGGCGAAGCGGGAGGCCTCGACCACGCGCATCGTCTCCGCGAAGTCCTCCTCGGTCTCCCCCGGGAAGCCCACGATGATGTCGGTGGTGATGGCCGCGTGCGGGATGCGCTCGCGGACCCGCTCGAGGATGCCGAGGAACCGGGTGGAGCGGTACGAGCGGCGCATCGCCTTGAGGATCCGGTCCGAGCCGGACTGCAGGGGCATGTGCAGCTGGGGCATGACGTTCGGGGTCTCGGCCATCGCGTCGATGACGTCGTCGGTGAAGGCGGCCGGGTGGGGGCTCGTGAAGCGCACGCGCTCGAGGCCCTCGATCTGACCGCACGCGCGCAGCAGCTTCGCGAAGGCGCCGCGGTCACCGAACTCGACGCCGTAGGAGTTCACGTTCTGGCCGAGGAGGGTGACCTCCACGGCGCCGGCGTCCACGAGCGCCTGCACCTCGGCGAGGATCTCCCCCGGGCGGCGGTCCTTCTCCTTGCCGCGCAGGCTCGGGACGATGCAGAACGTGCACGTGTTGTTGCAGCCCACGGAGATCGAGACCCAGCCGGAGTGCGTGGAGTCGCGCTTGGTGGGCAGCGTGGAGGGGAACACCTCGAGGGACTCGAGGATCTCCATCTCGGCCTCGGCGTTGTGGCGGGAGCGCTCGAGCAGCACGGGCAGGGAGCCGATGTTGTGGGTGCCGAAGACGACGTCCACCCAGGGCGCCTTCGCCTGGATGGTCGCCTGGTCCTTCTGGGCGAGACAGCCGCCGACGGCGATCTGCAGGCCCGGGTGCGCGGCCTTCACGGAGCGGAGGTTGCCGAGGTTGCCGTAGAGGCGGTTGTCCGCGTTCTCGCGGACGGCGCACGTGTTGAACACGACGAGGTCCGGCTGGTGGCCCTCTCCCGCGAGGGCGTAGCCGGTCGACTCCAGGAGGCCGGAGATGCGCTCGGAGTCGTGCACGTTCATCTGGCACCCGAAGGTGCGGACCTCGTAGGTGAGGCCGTCGTGCGGGAGGGCGGGGGCGGGGTCCGTCAGAGTCACCGGACCATTCTAGGAGGCGTCCGCCTCGTGCTCCCCGAGGACCTCCGTGACCACCCCGAACGCGAGTCCGGGGGCGTAGCCCTTCCGACCGAGCATCCCGACGAGGCGGCGCACCACCTTGTCCCGCTCGGCGCGGTTCTCCGGGGAGTCGGCCGGCGGCACCGTCTTCCCGCGCATCCGGCGGCGGGCGAGCTCGAGGGCGGCGGCGCGCTCGTCCTCCGGCTCGATGGCCTCGAGGGCCTCCTCGGCGACGTCCCGGTCCACGCCCTTCTCGTGCAGCTCCCGGCCGATGGCCCGGCGGGACAGGCCGCGGCCGCGGTGACGACTGCGCACCCATACCTCGGCGAAGGCGGCGTCGTCCACGAGCCGCACCTCCTCGAACCGGTCGAGCACGTGCTCGATCAGCTCCGGCTCGGCCTCGCGCTCCGCGAGCTTGCGCTCGAGCTGGCCGCGCGAGCGCGGGCCCATCGCGAGCTGCCGCAGCACGACCTCGCGCGCGGCCTCCGCGCGCTCCCGGGGGTCCTCGGGCAGGGGCGCCGGCCCCGGCCGACGACGTCGGCGAGGACGCGCGGCCTCGTCCGACGCCTCGGCGCTGCGGCCCACGACGGACGGCTCAGGCTCCGGAGCGGGCGGGGACGAGGGCGCGGCGGCCTTCGGCGCGCGACGCTTCTTCGTGCCCGGCGCCGTCGTCGGGCCCGGAACCGTCCCCGCGCCGCTGGTCCACGGCAGTGGCGTGACCCCGCCCGTGGTCGGCGCGGGGCTGGGCAGGTCGCTCGCCCGCGTGAGGAGCGCGCTCAGGTCCGCCGGCTCCGGAGGCGCCGGTTCCGCCGGCGAGGCCGCGGCGGGATCCAGCCCGGCCAGGTCGAACCAGAGCCGGGCCACCTCGGAGTCCCGGGAGTCGTCGAACCCGGCGCCGTGCCCCGACATCAGGCCTTGGTGTCACCCGCCACGGCCGCGAGGACCGGCGCCCCGTCCTCCTCGGCGGCCTCCGGGTCCACGCCGATGCCGAGCTTCGTGAGGATGCGCTGCTCGATCTCGAGGGCCAGGTCCGGGTTGTCCTTGAGGAACCGGCGGGCGTTCTCCTTGCCCTGGCCCAGCTGGTCCCCGTCGTACGTGAACCAGGCGCCGGACTTCTTGACGATGCCCTCCTCGACGCCCATGTCGATCAGCCCACCCTCACGGGAGATGCCCACCCCGTAGAGGATGTCGAACTCGGCCTGCTTGAAGGGCGGGGCCATCTTGTTCTTCACGATCTTGACGCGCGTGCGGTTGCCGACGGGGTTGCCGCCCTCCTTCAGCGTCTCGATGCGGCGCACGTCGATGCGCACGGAGGCGTAGAACTTGAGGGCCTTGCCGCCGGTGGTGGTCTCCGGGGAGCCGAAGAACACGCCGATCTTCTCGCGCAGCTGGTTGATGAAGATGGCGGTGGTCTTGGTCTGGTGCAGGCGGCCGGTGATCTTGCGCAGCGCCTGGGACATCAGGCGGGCCTGGAGACCCACGTGGGAGTCGCCCATCTCACCCTCGATCTCCGCGCGCGGCGTCAGGGCCGCCACGGAGTCGATGACGACGATGTCCAGGGTGCCGGAGGAGACCAGCATGTCCATGATCTCAAGGGCCTGCTCGCCCGTGTCCGGCTGGCTGACCAGCAGCGCGTCCGTGTCCACGCCGAGCTTGCGGGCGTAGGCCGGGTCCAGCGCGTGCTCCGCGTCGATGAACGCCGCGATGCCGCCGTTGCGCTGGGCGTTGGCCACCGCGTGCAGGGCGAGCGTGGTCTTGCCCGAGGACTCCGGGCCATAGATCTCCACCACGCGCCCCCGCGGGAGGCCGCCGATGCCCAGGGCCACGTCCATGGCCACCGAGCCGGTCGGGATGACCTCCACCGGCGCCTGGGTCTGATCGCCCAGGCGCATGACGGAGCCCTTGCCGAACTGCTTGTCGATCTGGGCCAGTGCCGCCTCGAGGGCCTTCTCACGATCCGTCACGTTGCTCATCCTTCACCCCTTGATGTGGTCTGTGCTCGTGCGGGACTCTGCGACGCCCGCCTCGGCCATGTCAGTGACACTACGAGGTGGGGCGGACACGTTAGGCGCGCACCCAGTCTGCTGTGCACGGGCCGGCGGCCCCTGCGGCTGTGCAGGACTCTACCCCATGGATTCGAACACGTGTTCGAAGCGGTGCCCCGACCCGCCGCAGGGTCAGCGCGTCGGCGGCACGTCCCGCCCGAGACGCCGTTCGGCGGGGATGTCGTTCAGCTCGCAGACGGCCCGCCACACGGCCCGCGGATCCACGCCCGCGGACAGCGCCTCCCGCGCCGTGGCGTCCAGTCCCGGCAGGTGCAGGCTGTCCGCCTCGACCGCGGCGCGCGCGGCGCCGAACTCGTCGTCCATCAGTCTCCAGAACTCGCTCACCCGCACGGTGGCCCTCCTCTGCTCGTCACGGACTCCTCCTCGCGGGGGCGCGGCCCCTCGCCCGGGGCCGGCCTCCCCCGCATGCACACGGGCGCCCCGCCGTGATGGCAGGGCGCCCGGAGGCGGAGCGGTGGGGATCAGCGGCCGGCCAGGGAGCCCAGCTCCGCGGCGCCGGCCTCGCCCATGCCCTCGGGCACGGTGTCCGGGATGACCACGCCCTCCTGCTCGGCAAGGCGGTCCGAGACCTCGCGGAGCATGAAGGACAGGGGGACGTCGAGCGCCCCGCAGATGGAGGCCAGCAGCTCGGAGGAGGCCTCCTTCTGGCCGCGCTCCACCTCGGAGAGGTAGCCGAGGGAGACGCGGGCGTCGTGGGAGACCTCGCGGAGCGTGCGGCCCTGCCGCTGGCGCACGTCACGCAGGACGTCGCCGATCTCGTGCCGGAGGACGGGCATGGTGCGCTCCTTGATGTCGGGGGTCTCCGCGCGGGGGCGAGGCTGCTCGCCGACCCAGCGGGTGATGCCGTTGGCATGGACGGGGTGTCGCATCATGTCTATCGCGTGCTCCTGGACTTTCGCTGAGGACGCCGGACGGGGGCCTGATCCCCCACGGCCGTCTTCTTGACTCGTTCCATTCAACCGGCTGGAGGCCGGGTTCATTCCCGCTCGGCCGCACCGCGCTCAGGAACCCCCGCGACGCTCCCCCGCGGTGGCGAGCCGCTCGAGGCACGCGACCACGGTCCCCCGGCGGATCGCGGCCCGGTCGCCCGGCAGGCGCAGCCCCCACGCCTCGGCCTGCTCCACGCCCGCCTCGTCCGTCCACGCCAGCGCGATGAACACGGTCCCCACCGGCTTGCCCTGATGGGGCTCCGGCCCGGCCACGCCGGTGGTCGCCACGCCGACGTCGGCGCCCAGCACCCGGCGCGCACCGCGCGCCATGGCCTCGGCCACCCCGGGATCCACGGCCCCGCGCTCGGCCAGCAACGCCGCCTCGACGCCGAGCACCTCCGCCTTCACGCGGTTCTGGTACGCCACCACACCGCCCTGCAGGACCGCAGAGGCGCCCGGCACGTCCGCGAGGGTGGCGGCCACGAGGCCCGCAGTGAGCGACTCGGCGGTCGCCAGCGTCAGCTCGTCCCGGGCGAAGCGGGCGACCACCTGCGCGGCCGTGCTCATGCGGCGGTCCGGCCCGCGAGCGCGTCCCGGCGGAGCGCGGCGGCGTCGCGGACGTACTCCACGCCGGTGACCACCGTCAGCGCGGTGGCCACGCCGATCACGGTCCAGCCCAGCCACGGCCACCAGCCGCCCACCAGGGCGCCCAGCGGCATGAGCAGCAGGCCGATGCCCGCCGCCTGCAGCACGGTCTTCAGCTTGCCGCCGCGGCCGGCCGGCATGACGCCGTACCGGATCACCACGAAGCGCATGAGGGTGATCCCCCATTCGCGCACGAGGATCACGATCGTCACCCACCACCACAGCTCGCCCAGGAGGGAGAAGACCACGAGCGCGGCCCCCGTGAGCAGCTTGTCCGCGATCGGGTCCGCGATCTTCCCGAAGTCCGTGATCAGCCCGCGCGCGCGGGCGATGTCGCCGTCGAGCTTGTCCGTGTACATGGCCGCCGCGAACAGCCCGAAGGCCACCCAGCGCGCCGTGAGCGAGTCCTGGCCCCACGGCCCGCCCGCCCACAGCGCCCACACGAAGAAGGGGACCATCAGAATCCGCACGCTCGTGAGGATGTTCGGCAGGTTCCAGGCCGACGGCCGCTCCCCCGCCCGGCCCTCGGCCGTCCGCTCCGTGCTCATCTGCCCGTCAGCTCCCATGCGTCCTCGGATTCCCCCTCGTCCTCCCCATCGTCCCAGGCCTGGGCCTGCGGACGGGAGTCGAGGTCCTCGGCCACCAGGTCACGCGGTGCCGCGGACGACGACGGCGCAGGCGCCGGAGCAGGCCCCGCCGGCGCGGTGTCCCCCGAGATCGCGGCGAGCACCTCGGCCACCTCGTCGGGCTTGACCAGCACGTCGCGCGCCTTCGACCCCTCGGAGGGGCCGACGACGCCGCGGGACTCCATGAGGTCCATGAGGCGGCCGGCCTTCGCGAAGCCCACGCGGAGCTTGCGCTGCAGCATGGAGGTCGAGCCGAACTGGGTGGTCACCACGAGCTCGACCGCCTGCAGGAGCAGGTCCAGATCGTCGCCGATGTCCTCGTCGATGACCTTCTCGGTCTTCTCCGGCACCACGTCGTCCCGGTACTGCACCTGCATCTGGGCCTTCACGTGCTCCACGACCGCGTGGATCTCGGACTCGTTCACCCACGCGCCCTGCACGCGCATGGGCTTCGACTTGCCCATGGGCAGGAAGAGCGCGTCGCCCTGGCCCAGGAGCTTCTCGGCGCCGGGCTGGTCGAGCACCACGCGGGAGTCCGTGACGGAGGACGTCGCGAACGCCATGCGGGAGGGCACGTTGGCCTTGATCAGGCCGGTGACGACGTCCACGGAGGGGCGCTGGGTGGCGAGCACCAGGTGGATGCCGGCGGCGCGCGCGAGCTGGGTGATGCGCACGATCGAGTCCTCGACGTCCCGCGGGGCGACCATCATGAGGTCCGCGAGCTCGTCCACGATCACCAGCAGGTACGGGTACGGCCGGAGGACGCGCTTGGAGTCCGGCGGCAGCTTCACCTGCCCCGCGCGCACCGCCTTGTTGAAGTCGTCCACGTGCTTGAAGCCGAACGCCGCGAGGTCGTCGTAGCGGGTGTCCATCTCCTTCACCACCCACTGGAGGGCCTCGGCGGCCTTCTTGGGGTTCGTGATGATGGGCGTCACGAGGTGCGGGACGCCCTCGTAGGCCGTGAGCTCCACGCGCTTGGGGTCGACCATGACCATGCGGACCTCGTCCGGGGTGGCCCGCATGAGGATCGAGGTGATCATCGAGTTCACGAACGAGGACTTGCCCGCGCCGGTGGCGCCGGCGACGAGCATGTGCGGCATCTTCGCGAGGTTGGCCACCACGTAGCCGCCCTCCACGTCCTTGCCGACGCCCATGACCATCGGGTGGTCGGTGCGGTGCGCGGCCTGCGAGCGCAGGACGTCGCCGAGCACCACCACCTCCTTGTCCGGGTTGGGGATCTCGATGCCGATGGCGCGCTTGCCGGGGATGGGGCTGAGGATGCGCACGTCGGAGGAGGCCACCGCGTAGGCGATGTTCTTCTCGAGCGCCGTGACCTTCTCTACCTTGGTGCCGGGGGCGACCTCGACCTCGTAGCGCGTGACGGTGGGGCCGCGGGAGAAGCCGGTGACCTGCGCGTCCACCTTGAACTCGGTGAACGTGGTGGTCAGCGCGGCGACGACGCGGTCGTTGGCCTCGGAGCGCTCCTTCGGCTGCGGGCCAGCGGGCAGCAGGTCCGACTGGGGCAGCGTGTACGCGGCGTCCCCGCCGAGCTCGGCCTGCCGGCCCCGGGCCGGAGCGGCGGTCATGGGCGGCACGGGGGCCGGCGTGCTCACCGCCGGCACCGGGGCAGGCACGGCCGACGCCGACTCCTCCTCGGGCTCGGCCGCCTCCTCCACAGGCTGCGTCGGCTCCTCCGCCTCGCCGTCCGGCGTGGCGGCGTGACGGGCGCGGGCGTGCTCGCGGACCCGCTCGAGGGCCCGGTCGGCGGCGGTGGGGCGCTTGACCCCCGGGGGAAGCACCGGGGCCGCGTCCTCGTCCACCCAGGGGTCGAACGACTCGGCGGTGGCGTCGCCGCGGGCCGCGGGAGCGGCCAGGTGCTCCTCCGCGTCGAACACGCCCTGCTGGCCCCGCGCGGGACGGCGGGGGGCGGGCGCGGCGGCGCGCGGCTCGAGCACGAGCGTGGCGTCCTCCTCCGTGGCCTCCGCGGCCTCCGCGGTCCCGGCGGCGTGGGAGCCGGCCCCGGCCGCGGAGTCCAGGATCACGGGAGAGTCGTAGGCGGCACTCTCGTGGCCGCGTTCGGATGCAGCGTCCCGGCCGCGGTCACGCCGCCCGAAGAGGCGGGCGAACAGGCCCGGGCGGGGACGCGCGGAGTCCTCCGCGGCGTGGCTGCCCACGGCGTCGAGGTAGGACTGGTCGTGGTCGGGGTGGGTGCGCGCGGGCTCCGCGGCCTCCTCCCCGGCGGCGCGCCGCTCACGGCGTGCGTCCCGGCGCTCGGCGCGGCGGGCCGAGGCGCCCTCGGGGTCCTGGCCGGTGAGCCAGTCGTACGCGCCCGTGATCCGTTGCGGGATCGAGCCCAGCGGGGTGGCGGTGAGGACGAGCAGGGAGAAGAAGGCGAGGGCGGCCATGAGCACCCACACGGGGACGGCCGTCAGGAGCGAGGCGAGCGGGACGGTCGCGAGGTAGCCGACCATGCCGCCGGCGTGCAGCACGTCCTCGAAGGACTCTGCGGCCGAGGGCAGCCCGCCGGCCAGGTGGGCGAGGCCGCTGCCCGCCACCGTGGCCATGAGCAGGCCGATGATGATGCGGCCGTTGGCGCGCAGCTCCTGGGGCGTGCGGAAGCACCGCACCGCCACCACGAGCAGGGCGAGCGGCAGCAGGAAGGCGAACCATCCCACGGTGCCGCCCACCACGCGGTGGACCACCTCGCCGAAGCCCGGCGTCTCCCGCAGGCCCCACCACTCCACCGCGGCGATGACCGCGGCGACGATCAGCAGGAGCAGGCCCGTGCCGTCCCGGCGTTCGTCGCGCGGGATGCGCACGTCACGGCCGAGCTTGCGGAAGAGCGCGCCCACGGGGGTCGCCACTCCCATCCACGCCGCGCGCAGGGCGCGGACAGGGGCGGGGGGCTGATCGGAGGCAGCGGCGGTCGCGCCCTTCCCGGCGGAGGCCCGGGCGGCGGTGGAGCCGGCTCGGGTCTTCGACGAGGAGGACGACGACCGCGGGGGGGAAGTGCGGGTCGCCATGCCCTCCACGGTACCGCCCGGGGCGGACGCGACAGCGCCCGCAGGCGTGTCAGGCCTCGAGGATCACCGGCACGATCATGGGGCGGCGGCGCAGGCGGCGGTTGACCCACGTGCCCATGGTGCGGCGCACGACCTGCTGCAGCTGCTGCGTGGTGTGCTCCTTCTGGCCCTGCACGGCCTCCTCGATGGCGCGGGCGATCTTCGGCTTGATCTCCTCGAAGACCTTCTCGTCCTCGGCCACGCCGCGGGCGTGCACGTCCGGGCCGGACACGATCGCGCCGCTCTGGCGGTTGACGACGGTGACGATGGAGATGAAGCCCTCCTCGCCCAGCACACGGCGGTCCTTGAGGTCGAGGTCGGAGATCTCGCCCACGGAGGAGCCGTCCACGTAGACGTAGCCGCAGTCGACCTCGCCGACGATCTGCACGCGGCCGTCGGTCATGTCCACCACGGTGCCGTTGGCGGCCAGGATGACGTTCTCCTTCGGCACACCCGTCTTCTCGGCGATGCGGCCGTTGGCGATGAGGTGGCGCGTCTCGCCGTGCACGGGCATGACGTACTCGGGCTCCACGATGTTGTAGCAGTAGAGCAGCTCGCCCTCGGAGGCGTGGCCGGAGACGTGGACCTTGGCCATGCCCTTGTGGACCACCTGCGCGCCGAGCTTCATGAGCCCGTTGATCACACGGAACACGGAGTTCTCGTTGCCCGGGATGAGCGAGGAGGCGAGGACCACGAGGTCCCCCTCCTGCAGCTGCACCTGGTGGTCGCCGTTGGCCATGCGGGACAGCGCGGCCATGGGCTCGCCCTGGGAGCCGGTGACCATGAGGACGACCTCGTCGTCCCGGTACTTGTCGATCTTGCGGATGTCCACGAGGATCCCGTTGGGCACGTTGAGGTAGCCCAGCTTCTGCGCGATCGTCATGTTCCGGATCATCGAGCGGCCGCCGAAGGCGACCTTGCGCTTGTGCTTCGCGGCGGCGTCGAGCACCTGCTGGACGCGGTGCACGTGCGAGGAGAACGAGGCGACGACGATGCGGCGCTCGGCCGTGGCGAAGTAGCGCTCCAGCGTGGGGCCGATCTCCTTCTCCGTGGTGGTGAACCCGGGGACCTCGGCGTTCGTGGAATCGGTCATGAACAGGTCCACGCCCTCCTCGCCGAGACGGGCGAAGGAGCGCAGGTCCGTGATGCGGCCGTCGAGCGGCAGCTGGTCCATCTTGAAGTCGCCGGTGTGCAGGATGCTGCCTGCGTCCGTGTGGATGGCGACGGCGAGGGCGTCCGGGATGGAGTGGTTCACGGCCACGAACTCGCACTCGAAGGGGCCGTACTCCTCGATGTCCCCCTCCGTCACCGGGACGAGGACCGGCTTGATGCGGTGCTCCTCGAGCTTGGCCTCGATGAGGGCCAGCGTCAGCCTGGAGCCGATCAGCGGGATGTCCTTGCGCAGGCGCAGGAGGTAGGGCACGGCGCCGATGTGGTCCTCATGACCGTGGGTCAGCACGATGCCGACGACGTCGTCGAGGCGGTCCCGGATGTAGTCGAAGTCGGGGAGGATCAGGTCCACGCCCGGCTGGGTCTCCTCGGGGAAGAGCACGCCGCAGTCGACGATCAGGATCTTGCCGTCGATCTCGAAGGTGACCATGTTGCGGCCGACCTCCTCGAGGCCGCCGAGCTGCACGATGCGGCAGGTGTCACGGGCGAGCTTGGGCGGGGTGGACAGGCGGTTGCCTGGAGTCATGTGAGGGAGTCCTTGTCAGAAGGTGATGCCGGCCTCGGCGAGGTCGGCGCGGATGAGGGAGAGCTCGTCGGCGGTCGCCGGGACGAGGGGCAGCCGCACGGCTGCGGAGGGAATGTGGCCCTGGGCGGCGAGCACGGCCTTCGCGGCCACGGCCCCCTGGACGTGGGTCATGATGCCGCGCTGGACGGGGTCCAGGGCGAAGTGGTGCTCGCGGGCGGCGGTCAGGTCTCCGGCCGCCACCGCGTCCACGAGGGCGCGGTACAGGGCGGGGGCCACGTGCGCGGCCACGGAGACGACGCCGACGGCGCCGAGCGCCATGAGCGGCAGGGTCGCGCCGTCGTCGCCGGAGTAGAGGTCCAGGTCCGAGTGCGCGAGGACCGTGGTGGTGGACTGCAGGTCGCCCTTGGCGTCCTTGAGCGCCTGGATGTTCGGGTGCGCCGCGAGCGCGATGAGCGTCTCGGGCTGGATCGGCATCACGGAGCGGCCCGGGATGTCGTAGAGCATGATCGGCAGGTCGACGCCGTCCGCGATGGTCTCGAAGTGTGCGCGGATGCCCGCCTGGTTGGGCTTGTTGTAGTACGGGGTGACCAGCAGCAGGCCGTCCACGCCGGTCTTCGCGGCGAGGCGGGACAGGTGCAGGCTGTGCGCGGTGTCGTTGGTGCCGGTGCCGGCGATGACCGCGGCGCGGTCCCCCACGGCCTCGACCACGGCCCGGAACATGTCCAGGTTCTCCGCGTCGGTGAGCGTGGAGGTCTCCCCCGTCGTGCCGGTGACCACGAGGCCGTCGGCGCCCTGGTCGACGAGGTGGGCGGCGAGCGACTGCGCGGCCGCGAGGTCCACGGCACCGTCCTTGGTCATGGGCGTCACCATGGCCGGGACCACCGTGCCGAAGAGCTTCTCGGTGGGGGCGGTGGTGTGACGGGCGGCGTTCATGCTCTCCAGCCTACCTGCGAGAATGCCTGCGTCCGGGACCCGGGCGCCCACCCCGCCCTCCGAGGAGCCTTGATGACGCACCCCGCCCCGCCCGCACGGCTGGCCGGAGTGGACGCCGCCCGTGGCGTCGCCCTGCTGGGGATGGTCGCCGTGCACGTCACCGCCCCCCTCGACGCCGACGGGGAGCCGAGCCTGGCCCACCTCCTCTTCGGGGGGCTGGCCTCGGTCCTCTTCGTCACACTCGCCGGGGTGGGCCTCGCCCTCATGACGGGCGGGGCGGCCGGAGCGGACCCGGCCCGTCTGCCCCTGCTGCGCCGCCGGATCGCCCGCCGCGCCGGCCTGCTCTTCGCGCTCGGGCTGGCATGCGCGTGGCTGGGGACGCCCGTGGCCGTGATCCTGTGCCACGACGGACTCCTCTTCCTCCTCGCCCTGCCGTTCCTGGGGCTGCGGGCCCGCGCGCTCGCACTGCCGGCGGGGGTCGGGCTGATCGGCGGCCCCGTGCTGGTCTTCGCGCTCAGCGCGGCGGGGCAGGCCCTGCTGGGGCAGGAGGAGTTCCTCATGGACGCCCGCCTGTGGGTCACCCCCTCCCCGGAGCACCTCCTCACCCCGGGGCTGCTGCTCACCGACCTGCTGCTGACCGGCTACTACCCCGTCCTCTCGTGGATCGGCTTCCTGCTGCTCGGCCTGTGGCTGGGGCGCCTGGAGCTGGAGCGTCCGCGCGTGGCCGCGGCCCTGCTCGCCGGAGGCGCCGTGGCCGGGGCGGCCGCGACCGCGGCCGGTTCGTGGCAGCACCACGACCCCGCACAGCTCCAGCGGATCGCCGCCGGCACGGGCGTGTCCCTCGCCGAGCTGCCGACGGCCCTGGCCACGGGGGACCACCGCCTCGCATGGCTCGTGCCCGATCCGCTGTGGCTCGCGGTGGTGGCCCCGCACTCGGGATCCGTGCTGGAGGCGGTGCGCGCGGCGGGCTGGGCGGCGGCGGTCCTGGGGCTGTGCCTGCTGGCCGCGCGGGCGAGCGGCCTCCGCCCCGCGCTCGCCCCGCTCGCCGGGGCCGGGCGGGTGACGCTCAGCCTCTACGTGGGGCACCTCGTGCTCATCGCCGCGCTGGGCGCGGCGGGGCTGCCGTCCGAGGGCGGGGCCGTCGTCGCCGCGTTCTGGATCCTGTGCCTGGGCGCGGGCTTCGCGGCGCTGCGCACGGGGCGGCGGGGCCCGCTCGAGGCGGGCGTCGCGGAGCTCTCCCGCGCGGGCGAGTGAGGCCCGCGGCGGCGGGGGCTCAGCCCTCGGCGTGCAGGCGGACGGCGTCGCGCGCCGCGGCACGGGCCCGGCGGCGGTCCCCCGCGGCGTCGTAGGCGAGGGACAGCCGGTAGCGGGCACGCCAGTCCCGCGGCGCAGCCTCGACCTCGGCCCGGCAGGTCTCGAACTGGGCGTCGGCCGCGGCGCGGTCGATCCGGCCTCCGGGCGAGCGCGGCAGGTCGTCGGCGGGCAGCCCGCCGTCGGCCGCCAGGATGCCGGCGAGCCGCTCCGTCTGGAGGCCGAAGCGCAGCTCGCGTGCCAGCAGGAGCAGGCCCAGGACGACCACGACGATCACGGCGACGCCGATGGCCTTCGCCACGAACTGGGGCGCAGACATGAAGGCGACGGCGAAGTACACCGCGATCGCGGAGAAGAAGAGCAGGAGCGCGCTCGTGAAGCCCACCCACACCTTGGACGCGAGGGTCGAGCGGGTGGTCTCAGCCAAGGTCGAGGTATCCGTCCAGTCCGTAGGTGAGACCGGGGCGGGAGGCCACGGTCCGGAGGCCCAGCACGACGCCCGGCATGTAGGCGCCGCGGTCGAAGGCATCGTGGCGCACCACGAGCTGCTCCCCCGGCCCGCCCAGGAGGACCTCCTGATGGGCCTCGAGGCCGCGCAGGCGCACGGCGTGCACGTGCACCCCGTTCACGACGGCGCCCCGTGCTCCGTCGGGGTCACGCTCCGTCGCGTCGGGCGAGGGGCCGACGCCCGCCGCGGCCCGCGCGTCGCCGATCAGCTCGGCGGTGCGCACCGCCGTGCCGGAGGGGGCGTCCAGCTTGGCGGGGTGGTGCAGCTCGATGAGCTCGACCGACTCGAACCACCGCGCCGCCTTCGCGGCGAACGCGGAGGCGAGCACCGACCCCACGGAGAAGTTGGGGGCGATCAGCACGCCGACCCCGGGGTGCTCGGCCAGCCGGGCCTCGAGAGCCACACGGCGCTCGGGGCCCCACCCCGAGGTCCCGACGACGGCGTGGAGCCCGTTCTCCACCGCGAAGGCGACGTTGTCCGGCGAGGCGTCCGGGACGGTGAGGTCCAGGACGTGGGTGGCGCCGGCGTCGACGACGGCCGTCAGCGGGTCCCGCGAGCCGAGCTCGGCGGCGAGCTCGAGGCCCTCGGCGGCACGGACGGCCTCGACGGCCCGGCGGCCCATCTTGCCGTTCGCGCCCAGGACGGCGACGCGCGGGGCGGCCACGGGGGCAGCGTGAGGGGTGTCAGACATGGGATCCAGCCTAGTGGTCGCGCCTCAGGCCGGAGCGACGACGACGCGTCCCCGCTCCCCCGCCGCCAGACGCGCGGCGACGGCGCGGACCTGGCCGACGTCGACGGCGCGCACTCGCTCGAGCGAGGCGGCGAGGTCGACGAACTCGCCCGTGACCAGCTCGGCGCGGCCGAGGCGCGACATGCGGGCGCCGGTGGACTCCATGCCCAGCACGGTGCCGCCGCAGAGCTGACCGTGGGCGCGGTCGAGCTCCTCGGCCGTGATGTCCTCGGAGGCCATGCGGTCGAGCTCGGCCTCCATGAGGGCGGAGACCTCGTCCACCCGGTCCGGCTGGCAGCCCGCATAGAGGCCGTAGTAGCCGGCGTCGGAGTAGCCCGCCGAGAAGGAGTACGTGGAGTAGGCGAGGCCGCGCCGCTCACGGATCTCCTGGAACAGCCGCGAGGACATGCCGCCGCCGAGCACGGACTGCATGACTCCGAGGGCGAAGCGGTCCGGGTCCGTGGTGGAGAGGGAGCGGCCGCCGACGATCACATTGGCCTGCTCCACGGCCTTCTCCACGGTGTGCGTGCCGGTCAGCACGCGGGAGGCCGCGGCGCCCGCGGTGTCGACGCCGCGCCGCGGCGCCGGGGACGCCCCCGGAGCCAGGTCCCAGCCGGAGCGGCGCAGGGCGTCGAGGACGAGGCCGCAGACGACGTCGTGGTCCAGGTGGCCCGCGGCGGTGACCACCAGCTCGTCCGGCCGGTACCAGTGCCGGTAGTGGGCGAGGACACGCTCGCGGCTGACGGCGAGGATGGTCTCCGGCGTGCCGCCGATGGGGCGGCCGAGCGGATGCCCGTCCAGCATGACCTCGGCGAGCTTCTCGTGTGCGACGTCGACGGGGTCGTCGGCGTCCATCGCGAGCTCCTCCAGGATGACGCCGCGCTCGGTCTCGAGCTCGTCCGGGTCGAGGACGGACGAGGTGAGCATGTCCGTGAGGACCTCGACGGCCATGGGGAGGTCCTCGTCGAGCACGCGCGCGTGGTAGACCGTGGACTCCTTCGCGGTGCCCGCGTTGGACTCGCCGCCCACGCGGTCGAAGGCCGCGGCGATGTCCATCGCCGAACGGGTGGCGGTGCCCTTGAAGAGCAGGTGCTCCAGGAAGTGGGTGGAGCCGTAGCCGTCGGTGGACTCGTCCCGCGAGCCGACCGCGACCCAGTAGCCGATGGTGACGGAGCGCTGGTCCGGCATGGACTCCGTGAGGACGCGCACGCCGCCGGGGAGGACGGACCGCCGGACGACGGACCCGTTGCCCTCGTCCGCGAGGACGCCGTCGAAGTCCAGGGGGATCTCACGCTGAATGCTCATGCTGGCCATTCTGTCCGATCGGCGGAGGCGGGGTGTGCACGGCGGTGCGGCGCCGGTCGTCGCGCAGGGTGACCCTGCGGCGCAGCAGGGGAGGGAAGATCCGGGCCCGCGACTCCATGGCGACCAGCTGACCGGACTCCGGTGCCGTGGAGAGGCGGGGCAGAAGGAGACAAGCGTCCTCCGACGTCGCGCCGTCCTCCCCCGCCCCGCTCGAGGCGGGGCCGAGCATGGCCCGGGCGACGCCGCCCGGGACGGGGCCGTGACCGGGGAGCCACGCCGGGTCACCGGCACCGGCACCGGCACCGCAGGCGTGGCCGAGGAGCGACCGGTGGAGTGCGCGTGGGGATGGTCGCCCGTGCCCACGATGGTGGCCGCATCCCGGGTGAGGCCGACGTACGCCGCGACGGACTGCTCGAGGGGCAGCAGCGCACTCAGGTGGGCCATGCCCGCGCCCGCGGCAGCCGGCGCCAGGCGCACGCTCACCCGCCGCTGCGCAGGGGACCGCTCCCGACGTTCCACCGCGCCGGCCTGATCCAGCCGCAGTGCGTGAGCACGGGCCTCGCCTCCGAGGCGACGGATCCCCGTCTCACCGAGCCTGTCCGCCATGAGCTCGTTCACCCGGCGGCGCTGCTCGGGCTCGAGCCAGATGCTCTCCCGCACCATGACCGTCGCGTGCTCCTCCGAGATCAGGCCGCGGGTGAGGGCCGTCAGCGTGAGCAGCATCTCGTGGACGAGAGCACGGTCCATGCCCACGTGCCGACCGCCGCGGTGGGGAGACTCCCGCCGGGCGAGCGCGACCTCCGCGCCCAGCCCACGGCAGCGGTCCCGCCGGGCGATGCCCCGCTCCCCCTCGGATGCGGAGCGCAGCGCGTGGAGACGGGCCGTGAGCGTCGCCTGGGCGGCGGAGGCGGAGGCCTTGAGCTCCTCGAGCGCGCGAACGGCCTCGGGGAAGGCGGACTCGTCCTCAGGGAGGTCGGCGGCGGCCCGCTCCCGGACGACGTCGACGACGTGGTCGGCGCCCAGGGGCCGGTGGCCCAGATCCGCTGCGCGAGTGAGGCCCGGGGAGGATGGCCGATCCGGGCACAGCGGCTGATCCAGATGAGGGACGCGCGCCGGATCTGCACAGGGCTCGCCCCGGGCGGGGGCCTCCGCCCCGCTCCGCGCCCGCGCCCCGCGCGTCACCGTCCGCTCATCCATGACCCCCACGCCACGAAGGGTCCCGGACAGGTCAAGCGAGCCTCCCGGAACTGTGGAGGAGCGGTCGGGACGGTGCCCGCCCCCTGCCCATGCCGCCTCACGCGGCCTCGGCTGACGTCATGAGCGCGTCCGTCCCCTCCCGATCGAGCCGGTCCAGCCGCTCCCCCGGCCCCGCCCGCACCGTGCTGCTCGTCGCGGTCGGCGCCCTGCTGATCTACGTCACGCAGGCCCTGGTGCCCACTCTCCTCGACGGCAGCGGGTTCACCCGGAGCGCTCTCCTCCCCGGCCTGGATCCGATCGTGGTGCTCGGTCTGCTCGCATGGGCGGCCGTCACGGGGCTCCTGCTCCTCACGCGCCGCACCGGCCCGGCCTGGCTCGTCCTCGGCGGCCTCGCGGCCTATGTCGCGGGATTCGCCGCCGGCGCGATGATCCTCGACTCCGGGACGCACGCCGGAGGCTGGGACCTCGGGTGGGAGATCGTGTTCTTCGTGATGATGAGGCTGGGCGCATGGGTGCCCGCGCTGCTGGTCAGCATCGCCGTCGCGGCGTTGTCCCGGCGCTGACCCGGCCCTGCCCCCCGGACGACGACGACGCCGCACCCTCCAGCGGAGGGCGCGGCGTCGTCGTGCGTCAGGCGGAGGCGATGGGCCTCAGCCCCGGATCACCGGGATCAGGCCTCGGTCTGCGAGGACTCGATGGCGTCCTGGGTCTCCGAGTCCGCGGCGTCGTCGGCCACGACCGGGGAGAGCGAGAGCTTGCCGCGGTCGTCGATCTTGGTGATCTCGACCTGGACCTTCTGGCCCACGCCGAGGACGTCCTCGACGTCGTCCACGCGGTTGCCGCCGTTCATCTTCCGGAGCTCGGAGATGTGCAGCAGGCCGTCCTTGCCCGGGGTGAGCGAGACGAAGGCGCCGAAGGTGGTCAGCTTCACCACGGTGCCGAGGTAGCGCTCGCCGATCTCGGGGACCTGCGGGTTGGCGATCGCGTTCACGGCCGAGCGGGCGGCCTCGGCCGAGGGGCCGTCGGTCGCGCCGATGAGCACGGTGCCGTCGTCCTCGATCGAGATGTCCGCACCCGTGTCGTCCTGGATCTGGTTGATCATGGCGCCCTTGGGGCCGATGACCGCACCGATCTTGTCCACGGGGATCTTCACGGCGATGATGCGCGGTGCGGTGGGCGCCAGCTCGTCCGGGGTGTCGATCGCCGCGTTGAGCACGGAGAGGATGTGCAGACGGGCCTCGCGGGCCTGGGTCAGCGCGGCGGCCAGCACGGAGGCCGGGATGCCGTCGAGCTTGGTGTCCAGCTGGATCGCGGTGACGAACTCCGAGGTGCCTGCCACCTTGAAGTCCATGTCGCCGAACGCATCCTCGGCGCCCAGGATGTCGGTCAGGGCCGCGTACTGGGTCTGGCCGTTCACCTCGGCGGAGACCAGGCCCATCGCGATGCCGGCCACGGGAGCGCGCAGCGGCACGCCCGCGTTCAGCAGGGACAGGGTGGAGGCGCACACGGAGCCCATCGACGTAGAGCCGTTGGAGCCGAGGGCCTCGGAGACCTGGCGGATCGCGTAGGGGAACTCCTCGCGCTCCGGCAGCACCGGCACGAGCGCACGCTCGGCGAGCGCGCCGTGGCCGATCTCGCGGCGCTTGGGCGAGCCCACGCGGCCGGTCTCGCCGGTGGAGTACGGCGGGAAGTTGTAGTGGTGCATGTAGCGCTTGGACGTCTCCGGCGCCAGCGAGTCGATCTGCTGCTCCATCTTGAGCATGTTCAGCGTGGTGACGCCCATGATCTGGGTCTCGCCGCGCTCGAAGATCGCGGAGCCGTGCACGCGCGGCAGGACCTCGACCTCGGCGGTCAGCTTGCGGATGTCCGTCAGGCCGCGGCCGTCGATGCGGACCTGCTCCTTGAGGATGCGCTGGCGCACGACCTGCTTGGTCACGGAGCCGTAGGCCTTGGCGATCTCGCCGCGGCGGTCGGCGAACTTCTCGCCCTCGCCGGCCAGCTTCTCGATGACCTCGCGCTGGTAGTCGTCCGAGGCGGACTCGCGCTCCTGCTTGTCCCCGATCGAGAAGATCTCGGTGAGGCGCTTCGAGGCGAGCTTCTCGACGGCGGCGTACGCGTCGTCCTCGTAGTCCTTGAAGACCGGCACCTCGACGGGCGCCTTGCCGGCGCGGGCGGCCAGGTCGGCCTGGGCCTCGCACAGCGCGCGGATGAACGGCTTGGCGGCCTCGAGGCCCTCGGCCACGACCTCCTCGGTGGGCGCGGAGGCGCCGGAATCCTTGATGAGGGTCCAGGAGTCGGGGGTGGCCTCGGCCTCGACCATCATGATCGCGACGTCGTCGCCCGAGACGCGGCCGGCGACGGCCATGTTGAACACGGCGTCCTTGAGCTGCGAGTGCTTCGGGAAGGCGACCCACTGGCGCTTGCCGGCGCCGTCGTCGATGAGGGCGATGCGGACGCCGCCGATGGGGCCGGAGAACGGCAGGCCGGAGAGCTGCGTGGACAGGGACGCGGCGTTGATGGCCACGGTGTCGTAGATCTCGTCGGGCGCGATGGAGGTGACGGTCACGACGACCTGCACCTCGTTGCGGATGCCCTTGACGAACGCGGGGCGCAGCGGGCGGTCGATCAGGCGGCAGGTGAGGATGGCGTCCGTGGACGGACGGCCCTCGCGGCGGAAGAACGAGCCGGGGATGCGGCCGGCGGCGTACATGCGCTCCTCGACGTCCACCGTGAGGGGGAAGAAGTCGAAGCCCTCGCGCGGGGACTTGCCCACCGTGGTGGCGGACAGCATCGACGTCTCCTCGTCGATGTACACCATCGCGGCGCCGGCGGCCTGCTGGGCGAGGCGGCCGGTCTCGAACCGGACGGTGCGGGTGCCATAGGCACCGTTGTCGATGACGGCTTCGGCGAACGTGATCTCAGGACCTTCCATGGGGTCCCTCCTTTCAGGACGACGAGCCCGCGTCGGTGCCATCGTCCTGGTCTTCGATCGAGGCCCTCGGCCTGCCCGCTGCGAGGCGGGCGTCCGGGAGCCACTGTCGAGGACCGCGAAGGATGGGTGCGGGTCCGTCTGGGTGATTCTCTTGCTGGTGCGGACCGCCCGGTTGGCGGCGCACGGTTCCTACACTAAGGGCGGCACCGGTGTCCGCGGGAGGTCCCACGGGCCGATGCCGCCCTCAGCGGCGGGTCACTTGCGGAGGCCGAGGCGCTCGATCAGTGCGCGGTAGCGCTCGATGTCGACCTTCTGCAGGTAGCCCAGCATGCGACGACGGCGACCGACCAGGGCCATGAGGCCGCGGCGGGTGTGGTGGTCGTGCTTGTGGTCCTTGAGGTGCTCGGTCAGGTCCTTGATGCGGCGCGAGAGCACCGCGATCTGGACCTCCGGGGAGCCGGTGTCGCCCTCGTGCGTGGCGAACTCCTTGATGATCTGCTGCTTGACAGCGGGATCCAGGGCCATGTCAGGCCTCCTTCTCTGTGGTGCCGCGAACAGGGCCGCGCGCTCGCCGGAGCGGGACGCGCGGGGCCTCTCCACCGCGGACTGCAGGGAGGCCGATGGTCGAGTCTACCGCAGGATCATCCCGACGGCGGAGGCGCCCGGCGGCGCGCCGCCCCTACGGTGGTGCCGTGACCTCCGCTCCCCCGCCGCTCGGCCCGCTCGGCCCTCCCCTCCGCCCGCTCGACCTGCCCCTCATCGGCCACGAGTACCCCCAGCTGCTGCGGACCCCGCGCAGCCGGTGGTGGCAGCCGCTGCTCTCGCTGCTCCTCGTGCTCGGATCGCTGCTGTCCCTGATCGCGGCGCTGCTGCCGGCCATGTCGGCCGCGATCCTCTCCGAGGTCGGATGGGACGCGCTCCTCTCCTCCGACCCGGAGGACGTCGCCGCGGTGGAGGAGGCCGCCTTCTCGAACTCCGCGCCGCTGACGCTCCTGAACAACCTGCCGCTCATCGCGCTGATCGGCGTCGCCCTGCTCGCCGTGGCCGTCTGCCACCCCGTGGCCGCCCGGTTCGTCCACTCGGTCGAGGGCCGCGTGCGCTGGCACTGGCTGCTGCGCGCGCACCTCGTGCTGCTGCCGCTCCTCCTCGTCTACGTGCTCGGCACCTGGGCCCTCGACGGCACCCCCACCGCCCCGCGCTCCGAGGACTGGGCCTGGCTCCTGGCCATGACGTTCGTGCTGACCCCCCTCCAGGCCGCCGGCGAGGAGTACCTGTTCCGCGGCTGGCTGCTCTTGGCCATCGGCTCGTGGTTCCGCCGCCCCGTGCCGGCCGTGGTGCTCACCGCGCTCGTCTCGGCCGGGACGTTCGCCCTGGCCCACGGCTCCCTCGACCCGTGGATCCTGCTGGACCTGGCCGTGTTCGCGGTCGCCGCGGTGGTCCTGACCTGGCGCACGGGCGGGCTCGAGGCGGCCGTGGCCCTGCACGTGGTGAACAACGTCGTCATCCTCGCCGCCGGCACCCTCGCGGGGACCGTGGACGAGAGCTACGTGGACGCGGAGGCCACGGGCTCACCCCTGGCGACCCTGGTGTCCGTCGTCGTGATCTCGCTCGCGAGCGCCCTGCTGCTGTGGCAGGCGAAGCGGGCGGGCGTCGCCCGCGCCGTGCCGGTCAGCGTCGGCGCGCGCCCCTGATCAGCGGCGCCGAGGGGCCGTCGCCCGCCACGCCACCGTGACGTAGGGCAGCTCGATCACGGCGCCCGGCGCATGGCCGAGGTGCTCGAGGAGGTACCAGTCCAGGTTCGCGGCCATCCTGGCCCGGGTGGCCTCGGAGGCGCGCAGCCAGGACGCACGCGATGCCATGAGCCCGTGCAGCTGCGGCACGGGCTGCTCCACGGTCCACGTCCACCGCGCGTGCTCCTCCGCTCCGAACGGAGCCGCGAACCGGCGCTGCTCCGGCTTGGCGGCGTGAACGTCGCCGGCGCGCATGATCCGGGTGAGCCGGTGCACCCACGGCACGGAGGTGTCCAGCTGGTTCCACACCGCCGCGAGCCGCCCGCCCGGGCGCAGCACCCGCGCGGCCTCGGCGCTCGCAACGGGCACGTCCGTCCAGTGCCACGCCTGGGCCGCCACCACGACGTCGGCGCTCGCCTCCGGCAGGCCGGTCGCCTCGGCCGTGCCGGGCAGGGCGCGGACGCGGTCGGGCAGGGCGGGGTCGAGTGCGGCGACGTCGCGCTCGAGCACGGCCCGCATGGCCTCCGACG
Organism: Micrococcus sp. M4NT; assembly: GCF_033790745.1. Taxonomy (NCBI): domain Bacteria; kingdom Bacillati; phylum Actinomycetota; class Actinomycetes; order Micrococcales; family Micrococcaceae; genus Micrococcus; species Micrococcus sp. M4NT. The sequence continues at coordinate 115,875 of NZ_JAMYEH010000004.1, read as the reverse complement.
GCTCCGTGGCCACGACGCCGCGGACCCGTGAGGTCGGTCGCGCCGCCAGCTGCCGCGTGAACAGGCCCGTTCCGGCGCCGAGCTCCACGACGTCGAGACCGCGCCCCGCGGCGGTCGGCTCCGACGCGGCCGGATCCGTCAGCACCCAGTCCACGCACGCCTCCGGAAAGGAGGGCCGGACGGCGTCGTAGTGCTCCCCCGCCGCCGCGCCGCCGAGGCCGAAGGGGTTGGGTGCGTCCGTGCGCGGCCGCGCGGGGCGGCCGGGCAGGCTCGGGACGGGCCGGCCGGGCAGGCTCGGATCGGGCTGCTCGGGGACGCTCACGGCGGCGTTCAGGACGGGCGCGGCGCCGCGCCGAGGATGGCGCGCGCCCGGTCGACGTCGTCGTGCATCTGCACCACGAGCTTCTCGACGCCCTCGTAGGCGACCATGCCGCGCAGCCGCTCGACGAACTCGACCTCGACCTGCTGACCGTAGAGGTCGAAGTCCTCGACGCGCTCCTCGGGGCGGTCGATCACGTGGGCCTCGACCACGCGCGAGACGCCCTCGAAGGTGGGGTTGGAGCCGATCGAGATCGCGGCGGGGTGGGCCGCGCCGTCGGCGTCGTGCAGCCAGCCCGCGTACACGCCGTCGGCCGGGACCATGCCGGCCACGTCCGCCGCGAGGTTGGCCGTGGGGAAACCGAGCTCGCGGCCGCGGGCGAAGCCGTGGACGACCTCGCCGGCGAGCACGTGGTTCCGGCCCAGCACGGCGGCCGCCTGGGCGACGTCGCCCGCGGCGAGGGCCTCGCGGATCCACGTGGAGGAGCAGCGGCGCTCGGGCGTCGCGCCCTCGAGGGCCGGGAACTCGTCCACCGCCTCCACCTCGAAGCCGTGCCGCTCCCCCAGGGCCACCATCGCGGCGAAGTCGCCGGCGTTGTCCTGGCCGAAGCGCACGTCGTGGCCCACGACGACGGTGCACGCGCGGAGCCCGTCCACGAACATGCCCCGCACGAACTCCTCGGGGCCCTGCCGGGCGAACTCGAGGCTGTAGCGCTGCAGCAGGACGGCGTCGATCCCGGCCTCCTCGAGGAGGAGCAGCCGCTGCTCGGTGCTCACGATGTCCTCGTGCGGGACCTCGGGGCGGTGCACGGCGCGCGGGTGCGGCGTGAACGTCACGGCCACGGCGAGGGCGTCCTGCTCGCGGGCCAGCTCGACGACGCGGCGCAGCACCTGCCGGTGGCCGCGGTGCACGCCGTCGAAGTTGCCGAGCGTGACCACGGTCCGCCGCAGGTCCGCGGGGACCTCCGCGAGGCTGTTCCAGATCAGCATTCAGCGCACCCCGGCCCCGTCGGCGCGGGAGGGCCGGTGCGCGAGCAGCCAGGCCAGGCCCACGATCGGCAGCACGAGCGGGACGTAGCCGTAGCCCGCGCCGAAGCGCGACCACACGGTCTCGTCCGCGAACAGCTCGGGGTCCAGGAGGGTCAGCAGGCCCACCCCCACGACGCCCACGAGCTCCACGCCCACGGCCGCCACCGCGACGCGCCACGCCCGCGCACCCGTGCGGGCGAGCGAGAGGGTGGCCACGATGTACACGAGGGCCGCGAACGCCGAGAGCAGGTACGCCAGCGGCGCCACGCCGAACTGGGTCAGCAGCTGGAAGAGGCTGCGCGCGAAGGCCGAGAGCGCGAACACGGCGTAGACCATCACGATGATCCGGCCGAACCCCTGGTTGCGGGGGGCGCGGGTGCTGCGGGCGGGCGTCGTCTCCATGGGTCCTCTCACCACTGTCCGAACCAGATGACCTGCATGCGGTGCAGCATGACCACGATGGTCGGCCCGACGACGGCCAGCACGAGGTTGGACCAGCGCGTCTTGTCCGAGGCCGCCCAGCCCACCGCGACCACCGGCACGATGAGCGCCGTGAGCACGTAGCCCCAGAACTCCCAGCCGGGCCCGTTCAGCGGCTGCCCGCCGAGCTGGCGGAACGCCGCGGCCCCCGCGTACACGAGCAGGAAGAGCTCGACCGCGGCCACGGAGAGGATCGAGGAGTCGGCGGGGTGGCGTCGCACGGCCGTCATCACCACGCAGGTCAGGAAGGACAGGACGCCGATCACGGTGCCCGCCCAGAACCATCCGTCGAGGATCACGCGTCGCCTCCCGCCGGTTCGAAGACCAGGTGGGGCCGGGCCACGTCACGGCCCGCGCGGCGGCCGTCCTGCAGAAGCGCGACGACGGCGCCGCCGGGGGCCCGTCCGGCCACGAGGGCGGCCTCGCCGCCGGAGGAGGGCGGAGTCGGCGCGCCGGGCGTGCCGGAGAGCTCGCCCGAGGGGTCGATCGCCCGCCCGAAGGAGAGCTCCCGCGCCTCGTGCTCCGTGAGCTCGCGCACCGGGAAGAGGACGGCGGCGGCCGCGGAGAGCTCCGTCATGGAGAACCGCTCGGCGAGCTGGTCGAGGGTCACGGCGTCGGCCACGTCGAACGGGCCCACGTGCGTGCGGCGCAGCGCCGTGAGGTGGCCGCCCGTGTCGAGGGCCTCCCCCAGGTCGCGCGCCAGCGCGCGGATGTAGGTGCCTGAGGAGCAGCGCACGGTGACGTCCAGGTCCACGAGCCGGCCGCCGTCGAGCCGCCGGAGGTCCGCGACCTCGAAGGAGTGCACCGTGACTGCACGGGCCGCCAGCTGCACGTCCTCCCCCGCGCGGACGCGGTCGTAGGAGCGCTTCCCGGCGACCTTGATCGCCGAGACCGACGACGGGACCTGCTGGATGCGGCCCGTGAGGGCGGCGACGTGCTCCGCCACGCGTTCGGGGGTGACGGCGTTCGCCAGGCGGGTGGCCACGACCTCGCCCTCGGCGTCGTCCGTGACGGTCGACTGCCCGAGGCGGATGGTCGCCGTGTACGTCTTGTCCGTGCCCGTGATGGCGGTGAGGAGCCGGGTGGCCTTGTTCAGGCCCACCACCAGCAGGCCCGTCGCCATGGGGTCGAGCGTGCCGGCGTGGCCCACCTTGCGGGTGCCGGCGAGCCGCCGGACCCGCCCGACGACGTCGTGCGAGGTCCAGCCCTGCGGCTTGTCCACGAGGACGACCCCCGACGCCGCCGTTCCCGGGGCGTCGGGGGTCTGTCCCGCAGGGGTGTGTCCTGCGGCGGTGCGCGCGTTCACGTCGGCGTCGCCTCAGGCCCGCTGCTCGTCGTCGTCGGCGTCGTCCTCGGCGGTGCGGTACGGGTCCGCGTCGCCGGCGTACTGCGCGCCCTCGCGGGCCTTCGCCAGCGCGGCGTCCCGCTCCTTGGCGGCGCGGAGGACGTCCTCCAGGTGCGCGGCCGCCTCGGGGACGGTGTCCGCGACGAACTCGAGCGTCGGCACCAGGCGGATGGTGAGGCCACGTCCCACCTCGCGGCGCAGCACGCCGCGGTTCTCCTGGATGGCCGCGTGGGCGGCGTCGACGGCCGCGTCGTCGCCGAGCACGGTGTAGTAGACGGTGGCGTGCTGGAGGTCGTTGGTCACGCGGACCTCCGTCACGGTGACGGGCTCCACGCGGTCGTCCTTCACGGCGCGGCGCAGCGCCTCCGCCACGAGGACCTTGATGCGCTGGGCCAGTCGGCCAGCACGGGCCGGATCGGCCATGGCTGCACTTCCTTCCGGTTCAGCCGGCCGCGGTCGCGGCCGGCACGGTGGGGCGCCGGGGTCCCTCACGGGGCCCCGGCGCCCCCTCGATCACGCGCGGGGCTTCTCCTGCATCTCGAAGGTCTCGATCACGTCGTCCTCCTTGATGTCGTTGAAGCTGCCCAGGCCGATGCCGCACTCGTAGCCCTCGCGGACCTCGGTGGCGTCGTCCTTGAAGCGGCGCAGCGACTCGATCTTGAGGTTGTCCGCCACCACCATGCCGTCGCGCACGAGGCGCGCCGAGGCGTTGCGGCGGATGAGGCCCGAGCGCACGAGCGTGCCCGCGATGCTGCCCCACTTGGAGGAGCGGAAGACCTCGCGCACCTCGGCGGTGCCGAGCTGCACCTCCTCGTACTCCGGCTTGAGCATGCCCTTGAGGGCGTTCTCGATGTCGTCGATCGCGTCGTAGATGACGGAGTAGAACCGCATGTCCACGCCCTCGCGGTCGGCCAGGTCGGCCACCCGCTCGGCAGGACGGACGTTGAAGCCGATGATGATGGCGTTGTCCACCGTCGCCAGGTTCACGTCGTTCTGCGTGATCGCGCCCACGCCGCGGTGGATGACGCGCAGCTGCACGTCGTCGCCCACCTCGACCTTGAGGAGCGAGTCCTCGAGCGCCTCCACCGGACCGGCGGCGTCGCCCTTGATGATGAGGTTGAGGGTGTCGATCTTGCCCTCGGCCACGGCCTGGTCGAAGTCCTCGAGCGTGATGCGCTTGCGGCGCTTGGCCAGCTGGGCGTTGCGCTCGGCGGCCTCGCGCTTCTCCGCGATCTGACGGGCGGTGCGCTCGTCCTCGGTGACCAGGAAGGTGTCGCCGGCACGGGGCACGGACGACAGGCCCAGGACCTGGACCGGACGCGACGGGGTCGCCTCCGAGACGGTGTCGCCGTTCTCGTCGAACATCGCGCGGACGCGGCCGTGGGCGGAGCCCACCACCACGGTGTCGCCGACCCGCAGCGTGCCGGTCTGCACCAGCACGGTGACGACGGCGCCGCGGCCCTTGTCGAGGTTCGCCTCGATGGCCACGCCGCGCGCGTCCTTGGTGGGATTCGCCGTGAGCTCGAGGGCGGCGTCCGCGGTGAGCAGGACCGCCTCGAGCAGCTTGTCGATGTTCTCGTTGTTGCGCGCGGAGACGTCGACGAACATGGTGTCGCCGCCGTACTCCTCGGGCACCAGGCCGTACTCGGTGAGCTGGCCGCGGATCTTCTCCGGCGACGCGCCCTCCTTGTCGATCTTGTTGACCGCGACCACGATCGGCACGTCGGCCGCCTGGGCGTGGTTGAGCGCCTCGACGGTCTGCGGCATGACGCCGTCGTCGGCGGCGACCACGAGCACGGCGATGTCGGTGACCTTCGCACCGCGGGCACGCATGGCCGTGAAGGCCTCGTGACCGGGGGTGTCGATGAAGGTCAGGCGTCGCTCCTCGCCCTCGTGCTCCACCGGCACCTGGTACGCGCCGATGTGCTGGGTGATGCCGCCGGCCTCGCCCTCGGTGACGTTCGCCGAGCGGATCGAGTCCAGGAGGCGGGTCTTGCCGTGGTCCACGTGGCCCATGACGGTGACGACCGCGGGGCGGGGCGCCAGGTCGGCGTCGTCCTCGTTGGCCTCCTCGGCGTCGAGGTCGATGTCGAACGCCTCGAGCAGCTCCTTGTCCTCGTCCTCCGGGGAGACGATCTGGACGCGGTAGCCCAGCTCCTCGCCGAGCAGCTGGAAGGTCTCCTCGTCCAGGGACTGGTTGGCCGAGGCCATCTCGCCCAGGGTGAAGAGCACCTTCACGAGGTCCGCGGTGTCCGCGCGGATCTTGTCGGCGAAGTCCGCGAGCGAGGCGCCGCGCCGCAGGCGCAGGATCGTGGTGCCGTCGCCCTTGGGGACCTTGACGCCGCCGATCTCGCGGGTGTGCTGCTGCTCGAACTCCTGACGCTTCGCGCGCTTGGACTTGCGCCCCTTGCGCGCTCCGCCGCCGCGGCCGAACGCACCCTGAGCGTTGCCACGGCCGCCGCGGCCGCCGGGACCACCCGGACGGGCCGGACCGCCGCCGGGCGCGCCCGCGCCCGGACGGCCACGGCCGCCGCCGCGGCCCGGAGCGGGCGCAGGGGTGATCTGCTTGGGCATCATGCCCGGGTTCGGACGGGCGCCGCCCGCACCGGGGCGAGGGCCCGCGGCGCCGGCCGCGGGACGCGGACCGCCGGGACGGGGACCGGCCGCGCCCGCCGCCGGACGGGGGCCGCCCGGACGCGGCGCGCGGTCCTCACGGCCGGCGCGCATGCCCTGCGAGGGCGCGAACGGGTTGTTGCCCGGACGCGGCGCACCGCCGCGCGCACCGGCACCGCCGGGACGGGCGCCCGGACGCGGGGCGCCGCCGCCGGGGGCGGCCTTCGAGGTGAACGGGTTGTTGCCGGGGCGCGGGGCGCCCGGCTTGGCACCGCCCGGCTTGGGAGCGGCCGCGCCCGGGGTGGGCGTCGAGGCCGCCGACGTCGGCGCGGAGGGCGTCGACGCGGCGGGGGCCTGCGGCGTGCCCTGTCGGGACTCCTGCGGGGCGGCCGGAGCCGGCGTCGGAGCCTGCTCGGGCGTCGGCGCGGGAGCCGGCGTCGGGGTGGGAGCCGGGGTCTCGGCGCGGGCGGGCGCCTGCGGCGCGGCGGCCTGACCCGGCTTGGGAGCCGCAGACCCGGGCTTGGGTGCGGCCGAGCCCGGCTTCGGGCCGCGCGGCGACGGGGTGGGCGCGCCTTGGGCGGACGTGCTCGGGGCACCCGCCGCGGGGGCGGAAGGGGCGGCGGGCTTCGCGGCGCCCGTGCCGCCGGCCTTGCCGGCGCCGGGGTAGGCGCCGCGCAGCTTCTTGACCACCGGGGGCTCGATGGTGGAGGAGGCGGAGCTGACGAACTCGCCGAGATCCTTGAGGGTGCTCAAGGCCTCCTTGGAGGTGATGCCGAGCTCTTTGGCGAGCTCATGGACGCGGACCTTTGCCACGGTTCTCCTGTTCTGGCCTCACGGGCCTTCAGGGGAGCCGGGGGGCTTCCGATTCAGCGCGGCGCGAGACCGTTGACGTTTGTCCAGGCCGCACGGGACACCTCGAGGGTGCGCGCGCCGCGGCCTGCCTGATAGCAGGGGGTGAAGTTCATCGTTGGGCACTCATGCTTCAGTGCTCATCGGGTACGCATCAGATCTCTGACCCGCCTTCATCTGTCGTGTCTGCAGCCGGTGCGGCGTTTCGCGTCTGCGCGGCGCTCGGGGATCCCTCGCCGGGACCGCCCGCCTCGCGTGTGAGCCCGTCGGCGTCCACGGCGGCCCTGAAGGCCCGGTGGAACGCCCGACGGCGCACGGCGAGGAGGAGGCAGTCCGGCCCGGGGTGCACCCAGGCACCGCGTCCGGGACGTCGACGACTCCGGTCCCAGACGACGGTGGGGGGTTCCGTCGCGGGGTCCAGTGCCACGCGCACCAGCTCTTCCTGGTCCGCCCTCGCCCGGCATCCGATGCAGGTCCGCACGACCGTCTGGGACGTCATGCGGTCACCTCACACGGTGTCGGAACGAGAATGGACCTCATCCATCCTAGCGCGTCCCGGCCGGGATCTCCTCCCGGGCCCGGGCATCAGTGCCCGGGCGCCTGCGCCGCGGCGCCGTCGCCGACGATGTCGATGCGCCAGCCGGTGAGCTTCGCGGCGAGGCGAGCGTTCTGGCCCTCCTTGCCGATCGCGAGGGAGAGCTGGTGCTGCGGCACCACCACGCGCGCGGAGTGCTGGTCGGCGTCCACGATCTCCACGGAGACCGTCTGGGCCGGCGAGAGGGCGTGGGCGATCATCGCGGCCGGGTCGTCCGAGTGCTCCACGATGTCGATCTTCTCGTCGCCGAGCTCGGTCATGACGGCGCGCACGCGCGAGCCCATCTCCCCGATCGCGGCGCCCTTGGCGTTGATGCCCGCCCGGGTGGCCTTGACCGCCATCTTGGTGCGGTGGCCGGCCTCGCGGGCCAGGGCCGTGATCTCCACCGAGCCGTCGGCGATCTCGGGGACCTCGAGCTCGAAGAGGCGCCGCACGAGGTTCGGGTGCGAGCGGGAGACGGTCACGGACGGGCCCTTGCTGCCGCGGTTCGCGGAGACCACGTAGGTGCGCAGGCGGCGGCCATGGGGGTACTGCTCCCCCGGCACCTGCTCGGGCGGCGGGAGCACGGCCTCGAGGGTGCCCAGGTTCACCTGGATCATCTGGCGGTTGTTGCCCTGCTGGACGACGCCGGAGACGAGCTCTCCCTCCTTCTCCTTGAACTCGCCCAGCACCTTGTCGTCGTCCGCCTCGCGCAGGCGCTGCAGGATGACCTGGCGTGCGGTGGACGCCGCGACCCGGCCGAAGCCGTTGGGGGTGTCGTCGAACTCGCCGACGGCCGCGCCCTCCTCGTCCAGCTCCGTGGCCCAGATGGTCACGTGGCCGCTCGTGCGGTCCAGCTCCGCGCGGGCGCGCTTCAGGGCGCCCGGGGTCCGCTGGTACGCCATGAGCAGGGCCTGCTCGATGGTGGGGACGAGCCGGTCCAGCGGGATGTCCCGCTCGGCCACCAGCATGCGCAGCGCGCTCATGTCGATATCCACTTATGCCTCCGTGTGCTCTGCCGTGTGCTCGGCCCGGTCCGGGGACTCACCGGGCTCGCGGGCGGTGCCCCACTCTACCTGCACCACGGCCGGCCCCAGTCGGTCCATCCCCACCCGCTCGGCCGGCAGCTCCTTGGCGGGCATGCCCTTCTTGGCGCCGGGGCGGACCACGACGAGCTCGACGTCGTGGTCCCCGACGTCTGTGAGGCGCGCGGTGACCGGCTCGGCCCCGTCCACGGACACGCTCACGAGGCGGCCCACGTTGCGCTCGAAGTGGCGCGGCTGCGTGAGCGGGCGATCGACGCCGGCCGTGGTGACCTCGAGCATGTACTCGCCGGCGCCCACACCCGGGACCTCGTCCCCGGCGGCGTCCAGCGCGGCGGAGACGCGGGCGCTCAGGGCGGCCACCTCGTCCAGGCTCAGGCCCTCGGGTCCGGCGGCGCGGTCCAGGACGACCTCCACGGTCGGGGTGACGGCGGTGCCGGCCACGCGCACCTCCTCCACCACGACGCCGGCGTCGGCCACGGCGTCCTCGACCATCGCCGTCAGCGCGGCGCTCTCGGGACGGTCGGTGGTCTCCTGCGGGTCCATGCGGGGCTCCTGAGGGGTCGGGGGCGGGCAGGGCCAGCGTACCGCCGCGGCCGGCGCCTCACCCCACGAGCGGGGCCAGGGTGTCCGCGCCCACCTTCACGATCAGCGCGGAGACGACCGCGAGGAAGACCACCCGGATGAACCCGGTCCCCCGCGCGATCGCCATGCGCGCGCCCACATAGCCGCCCGCGAGGTTGGCCGCGCCGAGGAGGAGGCCCAGGCCGAGCACCGCGTGGCCCGCGGGCAGGAAGAACGCCAGGGCGCCGAGGTTGGTGGCCAGGTTGACCACCTTGGCCTGGGCCGAGGCCTGCAGGAAGTCGTGTCCGAGCAGCGCCACCAGTCCCAGGATGAGGAAGGTCCCCGTGCCGGGCCCGATCATCCCGTCGTAGAAGCCGACCGCCCCGCCGAGGGCCAGGGCTCGCGTCAGGTGGGCCGCCCCCGTGTGCTTGAGGGCGGCGACCCGGCCCAGCTGCGGTCGGGTCGCGGTGACGATCCACACCGTCACGAGCGCCGCGAGGATCACGGGCCGGATCACCCCCGTGGGGAGCAGCGTGGCCACGACCGCCCCGCCGAGGGAGGTCGCGAAGGCGAGCGCGGCCATGGGCAGCGCCGTGCGCAGGTCCGAGCCGAGCCGGCGCCGGTAGGTGATCGCCGACGTCGCGGTGCCGAACACGGAGCCCAGCTTGTTGGTGGCCAGGGCCTGCACGGGCGTGAGGCCCGGCACCAGCAGCATGACGGGCAGCTGCAGCAGCCCGCCCCCGCCGACGACGGCGTCCACCCAGCCGGCGGCGAAGCCCGCGGCCAGGAGCAGCAGCACCAGGCCCGTCGTCAGCTCGACGGCGCCGAACATCTCAGCGCCCGTGACGCACCTCGGCCACGACCTCGGCGACTACGTCGGCCACCGGCACGGTGCGGGCCTCACCCGTGGCACGGTCCTTGAGCTCGAGCTCGCCGTCGGCCAGGCCGCGGCCGATCACGACGGCGGTCGGCACGCCGATCAGCTCGGCGTCCTTGAACTTCACGCCGGGGCTCACCTTTGCGCGGTCGTCCACGATCACGGTGAGACCGTGGGCCTCGAGGCCCTCGGCCAGGTCCAGGGCGGCGGCGACGCCGTCCTCCCCCTTGGTCGCCACGACCACGTGCACGTCGGCCGGGGCGACCGCGCGCGGCCACGCGAGGCCCTTGTCGTCGCGGTAGCGCTCGGCGATCGCGGCGACGGCGCGGGTCACGCCGATGCCGTAGGAGCCCATGGTCACCACGACCTGCTTGCCGTTGACGTCGAGGACCTTCAGGTCGAGGGCCTCGGCGTACTTGCGACCCAGCTGGAAGATGTGCCCCATCTCCATGCCGCGGCGGGAGTGGAGCGGGCCGGAGCCGTCCGGGGCGGCGTCGCCCTCGCGCACGACGGTGGCCTCGAGGACCGCGTCCCATCGGAAGTCGCGGCCGGCGACGACGCCGAAGGCGTGGCGCTGGTCCGCGTTGGCACCGGTCACCCAGGCGGTCCCGGGGGCGACGCGCGGGTCCACGAACAGGGGCAGGCCGGACACCGAGCCCTCGGCGCCGAGCACGGGGGTGCCCTCGATCTCGCCGGCCCCGGCCGGGCCGATGTAGCCCTTGACGAGGGCGGGGTGGCGCTTGAGGTCCTCGGCCGTGGCGGCCTCGACCGTGGGCTCCCCGACGACCCCGAGGGCCGGGCCGACGGACGCCTCGAGCCGCTTGACGTCGACCTCTCGGTCGCCGGGGACGGCGACGACGAACTGGCGGCGCTCGCCGCCGTCGACCACGGCGGTGAGCACGACGCACTTGAGGGTGTCCGCGGCCTCCCACGGGCGGTCGGCCCGCGGGGCCAGGTCGTTGGCGACGTCCACGAGCGCCGCGATGGTCGTGGAGTCCGGGGTCTCCTTGACCTCGGCCGCCGGCAGCGTGGCCATCGCGGCCTCGTCGAGGGGCTCGGGGGCCACGGTGGTGACGGCCTCGACGTTGGCGCGGTAGCCGCCGTCGGACTCCACGAAGGTGTCCTCGCCGACCTCGGTGGGGTGCAGGAACTCCTCGGAGCGGGAGCCGCCCATGGCGCCGGAGGTGGCCTTCACCGGCACGACCTCGAGGCCGAGCCGCTCGAAGATGCGCAGGTACGCGGCGCGGTGGGCCTCGTAGGCGTCGTCGAGGCCGGCGTCGTCCACCGTGAAGGAGTAGGAGTCCTTCATGACGAACTCGCGGCCGCGCAGCAGGCCGGCGCGCGGGCGGGCCTCGTCCCGGTACTTCGTCTGGATCTGGTACAGGTACGCCGGCAGGTCCTTGTAGGACGAGTAGAGGTCCTTGACGAGGAGGGTGAACATCTCCTCGTGCGTGGGGGCCAGCAGGTAGTCGGCACCCTTGCGGTCCTGGAGGCGGAACAGGCCGTCCCCGTACTCCTCCCACCGGCCGGAGGCCTCGTAGGGCTCGCGCGGCAGCAGCGCGGGGAAGTGCACCTCCTGGGCGCCGATGGCGTCCATCTCCTCGCGCACGACCGCCTCCACGCGGCGCAGCACGCGCAGGCCCAGGGGCAGCCACGTGTAGATGCCGGGGGCGGCGCGGCGGATCATTCCGGCCCGCACGAGCAGCTGGTGGCTCGCCACCTCGGCGTCGGCCGGGGCATCGCGCAGGGTCCGCAGGAACAGGGTGGACATGCGCAGAGGCATGGGAGGACTCCTTCAGGGGCAGCGCGCGAGCACGGGTCGGTGGACGCCGGCCGGTGCGTCGGGGGCGTCGTCGACGTCGATCCTAGCGGCCGGCCCGCCCATGTCCGTCTGCGTCCTCGGTGCCCGGGCACAGGAGGTCCGCCGCCGAAGGATCCGCGGCCGACCCGGCAGTGCATCCCAGGGGCGGATCGGACGCGGAACCAGACCCGCGCACCCCCGTCAGTAGAGCACCGTGGCGAACGTGCCCACGCGCTCGAACCCGACGCGCGCGTACGTGCGCAGCGCGGCGGTGTTGTACGCGTTCACGTAGAGGCTGACCACGGGCGCGTGACGCCGTGCCAGCCCCACGACGGCGGCCATCGCCCCGGCCGCGAGCCCGCGCCCGCGGTGCTCCGGGTGCATCCAGACCCCCTGGATCTGGGCGCACCGGGAGGAGAGCACGCCCACGTCCGCCTTGAAGCGCAGCGGGGGGCGGGCGCCGGCGCCCGGCGTCGGGGCATCTGGTGCCGGGACGCCCGGCGTCGGGGCGTCTCCGGGGACGATGAACACGCGGCCGGACGCGATGAGCCCCCGCACGCGCTCGCGGTACTGCTGCGCGCCGCCGAGGAACGGGGAGAAGCCGAGCTCCTCCTCGAACATGGCCGCGCTGGCCGGCAGCACCCGGTCATAGTCCCGCGGCCCTGCCGGGACCACGTCCGGGAGCGGCGCGACGGCGGGCCGCTCCCCCGCCACGAGGAGGGGCTGCTCCTCGCGCACGGAGCGCGGCCGGTGGCCGGCGGTCCGCAGGGCGCGGCCGATCGTCAGCACCGCGGCGGCCGGGCCGTACACGGATCCGAGGCGGCGCCGCAGGCCGACGACGGCCGCGGCGAGGGCCGCCGCGTCGTCGTCGGTCGCCGTCGACTCGGCGCGGACGGACGGCACCACCGGCACCACGTTCGAGCCGACCCACGCGGCGGCGCGCAGCGCGCCGGCGGGGGCTGCGGCGTCGGGGTCCTCGGGGACGCCCAGGAAGAGGGTGCCGCCCGCTCCCCCGCGCGGGCCCGCCCGGCGACCGGCCTCGAGCAGGGACTCGACGAAGACGTTCGCCACCGGGTCGCGGCGCGCGAGGGCCGCGAGTGCGGGGGTGTCGGCGTCGGTCAGGAGGCGGACCCGCCCCTGCGAGGCCTGGCGGACGGCGGCGTCAGTGGACGGAGACCACGGGGGCACCGGCGGCAGCCTGGTCACCGGAGCCCTCCTCGTGGCCCATCTCCGCGGCGATCCGGCGGGCCTCCTCGATGAGGGTGTCCACGATCTGGTCCTCGGGCACGGTCCGGATGACCTCGCCCTTGACGAAGATCTGGCCCTTGCCGTTGCCCGAGGCCACGCCGAGGTCGGCCTCCCGGGCCTCGCCCGGGCCGTTGACGACGCAGCCCATGACGGCGACGCGCAGCGGGACGGTGACGTCCTTGAGGCCTTCGGTGACCTCCTCGGCGAGCGTGTACACGTCCACCTGGGCGCGGCCGCACGAGGGGCAGGAGACGATCTCGAGCCTGCGCTCGCGGAGGTTGAGCGACTGCAGGATCTGCAGGCCGACCTTGATCTCCTCGACGGGCGGGGCGGAGAGGGACACGCGGATGGTGTCGCCGATGCCCTTGCCCAGCAGGTAGCCGAACGCGGTGGCCGACTTGATGGTGCCCTGGAAGGCGGGGCCGGCCTCGGTCACGCCGAGGTGCAGGGGCCAGTCGCCCTCCTCCGCGAGGAGCTCGTACGCGCGGGCCATGATCACCGGGTCGTTGTGCTTCACGGAGATCTTGAAGTCCTTGAATCCGTGCTCCTCGAAGAGGGACGCCTCCCACACGGCGGACTCCACGAGGGCCTCCGGCGTGGCCTTGCCGTGCTTCTGGATCAGGCGGGGGTCGAGGGAGCCGGCGTTGACGCCGATGCGCAGGGAGGTGCCGTGCTCGGCGGCCGCTTGGGCGATCTCCTTGACCTGGTCGTCGAACTTGCGGATGTTGCCCGGGTTCACGCGCACGGCGCCGCAGCCGGCCTCGATCGCGGCGAACACGTACTTCGGCTGGAAGTGGATGTCCGCGATCACGGGGATCGTGGACTGCCGCGCGATGACCTTCAGCGCGTCCGCGTCCTTGTCCGTGGGGCAGGCCACGCGCACGATGTCGCAGCCGGCAGCGGTGAGCTCCGCGATCTGCTGCAGGGTGGCGCCGATGTCGTGGGTCTTGGTGGTGGTCATGGACTGCACCGAGACCTGGTGCTTCGAGCCCACCCCCACGGAGCCCACCCGGATCTGCCGGGTCGGCCGGCGCGGGGCCAGCACGGGCGGCGGGGCGGACGGCATTCCAAGGCTGACGGGCACGGCAGCGCTCCTCACGGTTCTCGGGTCGGCGGCGAGAGGCCGTCGCTTCATCCGTCCCATCCTAGGCCCCGGTGCACGGCGGCACCGGGGCCTGGCGGGGGCGGTGAGGACGGCCGGGGATCACTGGAAGGAGACGAGCCAGGGCTTGGGGTCGTTGGCCATGGTCTGCTCCGGGGTCATCATCGGCTTGTCCTCGTCGTAGAAGTTCTTCCAGGCCATGCGGATATGGTCCGGGAGGTTCTTGCGGAGGATGCTGTACGTCTCCTTCTTGAGCTGGTGGGTGCCGTGCCCGTCCGCGTGGAGCAGGAAGGCCAGGCCCTCGCGGGCCACGATCTCCGACCGCTGCTCGATCATGGCCGAGCGGAACTGGTGCAGGACGAAGAGCTTCTCGGGGAGCCCCTCGGAGGCCACGAGGTCCGAGAGCCACGCGCTGGTCTCGTTGATCTCGGCGGCCGTCACCTGGCCGATGTCCCGCATGTGCTTCTGTCCCGGACGCAGCCGCCACTCCGGGTCCAGGGCGAGGCCGACGTGGGGCCGCTTGAGCAGGTCCTCGATGCGCTTCGCCTGGGTGGGGAAGTCCTCGAAGCCGGTCTGCAGGTCCAGGATGACGTGGATGCCGGCCTCGCCGGCGCCGTCCACCCACTCCTCGAGGCGGTCGCGCTTGACGGGCCGGGAGTACGCGCCGTCGGGGCCCGCGTCCGCCGAGGCCACCGTGGCGATCATCTCGAACGCCGGCTGGATCGGCTCCTCCGAGAACGGCTCGTAGGTCTTCGCGAGCGCCCGCACGCGCTCGATGGACGCGGGGAGGTCCTGCTCGCCCAGGACGCCGAGGGCACCGGTGCCGGGAGTGCCGTACAGGGCGACGAACCGGCGGGCCGGGAAGATCTCCCGTCCGCCGCCGGGCAGCTCGCCGGACGGGGTGGGCGTGGCCGAGGACGAGTCCGCGGCGGACTCCGAGGCCGAGGCCGAGGTCGAGGCCGAGGTCGAGGCGGGGGGCGCCGACGAGCTGGCCGCCTCCTGGGAGGCGGGTGCCGAGCACCCGGCCAGGCCCGCGGCGAGGGAGCCGAGACCGAGGAGGGTGGCGCGGCGCGTCAGGGCGCTCGGAAACGGGGAGGCGTCACGAGGGGCATTCACAGCAACGATCCTAGGGGACGCCCTCCGGGCGGGCCGGGCGGGCCGGGCGGCGCCGCGGCTTCGTGCCCGGACTGTGACCTTCCGGGCCGTCCGCCCGTCAGAAGAGCCGCACGGGCTCCACGAGGTCCGCCACGATCAGCAGCAGGCCCATGGCCAGCATGGCCCCGGCCACCACGTACGTCAGGGGCATCAGCGCGGCGAGGTCGAACGGCCCGGGGTCCGGTCGCCCCCGCAGGCGGGCCCCGCCGCGGCGCAGCGCCTCGTAGAGCGCGCCCGCCACGTGCCCGCCGTCCAGCGGCAGCAGGGGGATCAGGTTGAACACCAGCAGGGCGACGTTCACCCCCGCCACGAGCGAGAGCACCATCGCGGCCTTGTCCCCGAACGAGACCTCGTCCAGCGCCGCCGCCTCCCCCGCGATCCGCCCGACCCCGACGACGGACATGGGGCCGTTCGGATCGCGCTCGGCCGGGGTAAGCACCGCGACGGCGGTGTCCCACAGCCGCTGGGGCAGCACGAGGACCACGTCCGCGACGCCGCGGATCTGCGTGCCCACCAGGCCCACCGCGTCCAGCGGCGTCCCCGTCACGGTCTCGGTCTGCGCCCCCATGCCGATGAAGCCCACCTGCTGGGTGCGGGCGGTGCCGTCCGGGGCGCGCTCCGGCCGCCCGACGGCGTCCGTCACCGGCCGCTCCGTCAGCCGCGGGGTGATCGTGGACTCGATGCGCCGCCCGTCCCGCTCCCACGCGATCGCGGTGGGCCGGCCGGCGCGCTCGCGGATGGCAGCGGCGAACGCGTCCCAGTCCTCGACGGGGACGCCGTCGAAGGCGACGACGGTGTCTCCGGGCAGCATGCCTGCCTCGTGGGCCGGCGCCACGGGGTCACCGGGCTGGCACTCCTCGGTCTCGCCCGCGGCGGCGCGCGCCTGCTGCTCCTGCGCGGGGACGACGCAGCGGAAGACCTCCGCTGCCGTCGTGCTGGGCTGCGCGGTGCCCACCGTGGTGACGAGCAGGGCGGTCAGGGCGAGCGCGATCAGCAGGTTCATGGCCGGGCCGCCGAGCATGATGACGATCCGCTTCCAGACCGGCAGCGAGATGAAGGTGCGTCCCTCGTCCCCGGGCCGCAGCTCCTCGGCGGCCTGGGCCCGTGCGTCGTCGGCCAGGCGCCCGAACTGGCGGAAGAGCCCCGTGGAGGACGCGCGGGGCGCCTGCCCCGCGCGCGGCGGTGGGAGCATGCCCACCATGGAGACGTAGCCGCCGAGCGGGAGCGCCTTGATCCCGTACTCGGTCTCCCCGCGCCGCCACGAGGCGACCGTGGGGCCGAAGCCGATCATGTAGCGCGTCACGCGGACGCCGAAGACCTTGGCGGGCACGAGGTGGCCCACTTCGTGCAGCGCGATCGAGAGGGCCAGGCCCAGGGCGACGGCGAGGACGCCGAGCACGAACCAGGCGGCGCTCATGCCCGCGCCCACCGGCCCCGGGCCGCGGCGCGGGCCCAGCCCTCGACGGCCAGGACGGCGTCGACGCTGAGGTCTCCCGGCGCGTGGCCGTGGCCGGCGGCGTCGAGGACGCGCTCGGGGGCGTAGTCGCCGAGGACGGCGCGGGCCGTCTCCAGGATGCCGTCGAAGGAGAGGCACCCCTCATGGAAGGCGTCGACGGCCTCCTCGTTGGCGGCGTTGAACACGGCCATGTGCGTCGGCGAGGCGGCCGCGGCCTCCTTCGCGAGGCGCACCGCGGGGAACACCTCCTCGTCGAGGGGCTCGAAGGTCCAGGTCGCGGCGCGGGTCCAGTCGCATCCGCCCACGGCGCCGGGCACGCGGCGCGGCCAGCCGAGGCCGAGGGCGATCGGCAGGCGCATGTCCGGCGGGGAGGCCTGGGCGAGGGTGGAGCCGTCCGTGAACTCCACCATGGAGTGCACGACGGACTGCGGGTGGACCACGACGTCGATGCGGTCCAGGGCGACGTCGAAGAGCAGGTGCGCCTCGATCACCTCGAGGGCCTTGTTCACGAGCGAGGCGGAGTTGGTGGTGACCACGCGGCCCATGTCCCACGTGGGGTGGGCGAGGGCCTGCGCGGGCGTGACCGCGCGCAGCTGCTCCCGGGTGCAGCCCCGGAACGGACCGCCCGAGGCGGTCAGGACCAGGCGGGCGACCTCGTCCGCCGTGCCGCCGCGGAGCGCCTGGGCCAGCGCGGAGTGCTCGGAGTCCACGGGGACGAGCTGGCCGGGCGCCGCGGCGGCCTTGACGAGCGCGCCCCCCACGATGAGCGACTCCTTGTTCGCCAGGGCGAGGCGGTGGCCCGCCTCGAGGGCCGCGAGCGTGGGGCGCAGGCCGATCGAGCCGGTGATGCCGTTGAGCACGGTGTCCGCGCCGGTCCAGGCCGCGATGCGGGTGGCCGCCTCGGGGCCCGTGAAGAGCTCGGCGGCGGGAGCCGGGCGGCCGAGGCGTGCGGCGGCCGCCGCGATCGCCGCGCGCAGCTCCTCCGCGCCCGCCGTGGCGGAGCCCACCGCCTCGACGCCGTGGCGGACGGCCTGCTCGGCCAGGAGGGCGGTGTTGGAGCCGCCCGCGAGCGCGACGGCCCGGAACCGCTCGGGGTCCTGCTCGATGACGTCCAGGCCCTGGGTCCCGATCGAGCCGGTCGAGCCGAGGAGGGCGACGCGGCGGGGGGCGCCGTCGCCTCCGCCGGAGGGGTCGTCGGCGCGGACGCCGGGGGCCGGGAGGGTGTAGTCGGCGAGGGATCCGTGGGTCACCGGGCCATCATGCCAGCGGCGGCTGGGAGGAGGGCGGGACGGTGGAGTGCCGGGATGCCGGGGACGACGACGGCGGGACCGCACCCGTGAAGGTGCGGCCCCGCCGTCGTCAGGGGTGGGCGGATGCCCGCGGCGTCAGTGGCTCACGGCCTTCTCGGCGCCGATGCCGGTGAGGGAGCGGACCTCCATCTCGGCCTGCTTGCCCGGGTCCTCGGCGCGCGAGGACGTCACGGAGCCGAGCCAGCCGAGGAAGAAGGCCAGCGGGATCGAGACGACGCCCGGGTTCTTCAGCGGGAAGAGCACGAAGTCCGCGCTCGGGATCATGGCGGCCGGGTTGCCGGACATGACCGGGGAGAACACGATCAGGACGATCGCGGAGAGCAGGCCGCCGTACATGGACCAGAGGGCGCCGCGCGTGGTGAAGCCCTTCCAGAACAGGGAGTACAGGATGGTCGGGAGGTTCGCCGATGCGGCCACGGCGAAGGCGAGCGCCACGAGGAACGCGACGTTCTGGCCCTGGGCGCCGATGCCGCCGAGGATGGCGAGGATGCCGATGACCACCACGGTGATCTTGCCGATGCGCACCTCATCCTCCGAGGACAGGGGCTTCTTCGCGATCACGGGGCCCCACACGTCGTGCGTGAAGGACGCCGCCGCCGTGAGGGCGAGGCCGGCGACGACCGCGAGGATCGTCGCGAAGGCGACCGCCGAGATCAGCCCGAGCAGGATCGACCCGCCGAGCTCGAACGCCAGCAGCGGGGCCGCCGAGTTCACGCCGCCGGGGGCGGCGAGGATGCGCTCGGGGCCGATCAGTGCGCCGGCGCCGTAGCCCAGCACCAGGGTGAAGAGGTAGAAGGCGCCGATGAGCACGATCGCCCACACCACCGACTTGCGGGCCTCCTTGGCCGTGGGCACGGTGTAGAAGCGCATCAGGACGTGCGGCAGGCCGGCGGTGCCGAGGACGAGCGCGAGGCCCAGGGAGACGAAGTCCAGGCGCGTGGTGAAGTCCTTGCCGTACTGCAGGCCCGGCTCGAGGATGGCCTCACCCTTGGGGTTGAGCTCGACGGCCCGGCCGAGCATCGCGTTGAAGTCGAAGCCGAAGAGAGCGAGCGCCCACACGGTCATGACGCCCGCGCCGAGGATGAGCAGGATCGCCTTGATGATCTGGACGTAGGTGGTGCCCTTCATGCCGCCGATGAGGACATAGGCGATCATGAGCACGCCCACGATCACGATCACGAGCGCCTGGCCGCCCCTGTCCGTGATGTTGAGCAGCAGGGCGACGAGGCCGCCCGCGCCGGCCATCTGGGCCAGGAGGTAGAAGAGGCAGACGGCCATGGTGCCGAAGGCGGCGGCGATGCGCACCGGCTTCTGGCGCAGGCGGAACGAGAGCACGTCGGCCATCGTGAACTTGCCTGTGTTGCGCAGCAGCTCCGCCACGAGGAGCAGGGCGACGAGCCACGCCACGAGGAAGCCGATCGAGTACAGGAAGCCGTCGTAGCCGTAGAGGGCGATCGCGCCGACGATGCCGAGGAACGAGGCCGCCGAGAGATAGTCGCCCGCGATGGCGGTGCCGTTCTGGGTGCCGGAGAAGCCTCGGCCTCCCGCGTAGAAGTCCGCCGAGGAGCCCGAGGTCTTGGAGGCCCGGATCACGACGACGAGGGTGACGACGACGAACGCCGCGAAGATGCCGATGTTGACCATCGGGTTGCCGACGGCCTCCGCGGCCAGGAGGGGGGCGAGGGTGCTCATCGGATCTCCTCCGTGGGGTCGGCCGCGTGGGAGCCCGCCTCGCGCTCGAGGCGCTCGCGCAGCGCCGTGGAGCGCGGGTCGAGGGTGCGGTTGGCGAAGCGGACGTACGCCGCCGTGATGGCGAACGTGGTGACGAACTGCAGCAGGCCGAGGACCAGGCCCAGCGTGATGTTGTCGTGGAGGCGGATGGCCATGACCTGCGGGAAGAACGCCCCCAGGATGACGAACAGCAGGTACCAGACGAAGAACGCGACCGTCATGGGGAACGCGAACGAGCGGTACGTGCGGCGCAGCTCCGTGAACTCCTCGGACTGCTGGGCCGCGCGGAACTGCTCGGGGGTCGGCGCCGGTGGCGCGACGGAGTGGGGTGACATGGGTGCTCCCTCAGGGGGCGGGCGTCCGGCCGCGGAGCGGGCGGAGCGGTGTGTGATGACGCTCACATCCTCTCCCGCGAATGCTCCGCGCGTCAACCACTTTGTATACATACGCCAGTGCGTGACCGATTGTGACGACGGCCCCTGCCAGTCCCCCGGTGATAGCGTTGCCGAAAGACTGCGGACGGCCGCCGCCGCCCGCCCGCTCACCCGAGAGGTCCACCGCCGTGCCCCTTCGTGACGTCCGCCCCGAGGACCTGGACGAGTTCTTCGTGCACCAGCAGGACGAGGACGCGAACCAGATGTCCGGAATCGCCCCCCGCAGCCCTGCCGACCGCGGGGTCTTCGACCATCACTGGGGCACCCTGCTGCGCGACCCCCGCGTCCAGGTGCACACCATCGAGCACGAGGGCCGCGCCGTGGGCGCGCTGATCTGCTCCGAGCAGGACGACGCCGCCGAGCTCTCCTTCTGGACGGCGCAGGAGTTCTGGGGCCTCGGGCTGACCACCTCGGCCGTGGACGAGTTCCTGCGCGGGTACCCGCACCGCCCCGTGCGGGCCCACGTGGCCGAGGACAACGCGGGCACCGTCAGGGTCCTCTCCCGCCGGGGGTTCGAGGTGGTGGGCGAGGAGAAGGTCTTCTCCAATGCCCGCGCCGCCGTCATCACCGAGCTCGTCATGGAGCTCGGCGCGGACTGAGGCCGGCTGGAACGCGACGGCGCCGCGGAATGCCTCCCGCGGCGCCCTTCCTGTATACAGCCGTTCAGTCCCCCGCCGGCACCCGCCCGAGGGTCAGCCGGGCCTGGGCGAGCACCACCTCGTCCACCATGGTGCCGTCCAGCTCGAAGGCGCCGTGCGCCCCCTCGGCCGCCGCGAGCACGCGTCGGGCCCGGGCCACCGCCTCCTCGCTCGGGGCGTAGGCCTCACGCACCACGGGGGCCTGCGCCGGGTGGAGGCACACGGTGGCCGCGCACCCGAGCGCGACGGCGTCCTCGGCCTCCGCGGCGAGGCCCGCGTGATCCTGCAGGTCGAGGAACACCGCGTCCCACGCCGCCGTGCCGTGGGCGGCGGCGGCGAGCAGCACGGTCGCTCGTGCGTGCCGGACGACGGGGCGGTAGGCGCCGTCGGCCGTGCGCGAGGACGTGCCGCCCATGGACGCCACGAGGTCCTCCGCGCCCCACATCAGCGCGCCCACGTGGGGGTGCGCCGCGAGGGCGGGCGCGGCGAGGATGCCCGCCGCGGTCTCGCACAGGGCCACGACGCGCACGTCCTCCCCCAGCGCCGCCACGAGGCCGTCCACCTGCGCGGCGGACTCCGCCTTGGCGAGCATGAGCGTGCGCCACCCGGTCTCCGCGAGCATCGCCAGGTCCGCGGCGTGGTCCGGCGTGCCCGCCGGGTTCACGCGCACGACGACGCGGTCCGCGGCGAGCGGTCCGCCGTCCGTGCCGCCCGTGGCCCGGCCTTCCCAGGCAGCTCGCACGGCGTCGCGGGCGGCCGGGCGGGAGGCCGGCGTGACGGCGTCCTCGAGGTCGAGGATCACCGCGTCGGCGCGGTCGAGGGCCTTGGCGAAGCGCTCGGGGCGGTCCGCCGGCGTGAACATCACGGCCGGGCCGAGGGCCAGGGGCCCGGCCGCCGTGGGGGCGCTCATGCCCGGGTCTCCATGGAGCCCTGCTTCGCCTTCGCCTCGGCGTGGGCCGACGCCGTCCACATGAGGCAGGTGCGCTGGGCCCGCACGACGACGTCGCCGTGCTGGTTCTCCCCCGTCATCTGGAAGGTGACGATGCGCTGGCCCGGTCGCGAGGAGGACTCCCGGACCGCGGTGACCTCCGAGCGCCCGTAGAGGGTGTCCCCGTGGAACACGGGGTGCGGGAAGGCGATCTCCCCCAGCCCGAGCTGCGCCACGAGCGTGCCCTGCGTCGTCTGCCCGACGGCGAGGCCCACGAGCGTGGACAGCGTGAGCATGGAGTTCACGAGCGGCTTCCCGAAGGGCTGCGCGGCCGCGTATGCGTGGTCCAGGTGCAGCGCCTGCGGGTTCATCGTCAGCGTGGTGAAGAGGACGTTGTCCGCCTCCGTGAGCGTGCGGCCGGGCCGGTGCAGGTACACCTGGCCCACCGCGAGCTCGTCCGCGTAGCGCCCGCGCTGCTCGATGACCTCGGGCCCTGTGTTCTCCACGCCCGGCTCGGGGGTCTCCGCCACCGTCACAGCCCCAGGTCGCGCGCGATCAGCATGAGCTGCACCTCGGTGGTGCCCTCGCCGACCTCGAGGATCTTGGAGTCGCGGTAGTGGCGGGCCACGAGGGTCTCGTTCATGAAGCCGTAGCCGCCGAACACCTGGGTGGCGTCGCGGGCGTTGTCCATGGCCGCCTCGCCGGCGATCATCTTCGCCATGGCGGCCTCGGTCTTGAACGGCTTGCCGGCCAGCATCTTCTGCGCCGCCTCGTAGTAGGCCAGACGCGCGGCATGGGCGCGGGCCTGCATGCGGGCGATCTTGAAGGAGACGGCCTGGAACGTGCCGATCCTCTGGCCGAACGAGGTGCGCTGCTTCGCGTAGGCGACCGACTCGTCGACGCAGCCCTGGGCCACACCCGTGGCGAGCGCGGCGATGGCGATGCGGCCCTCGTCGAGGATCTCGAGGAAGTTCGCGAAGCCGCGGCCGCGGGTGCCGAGCAGGTTCTCCTCGGGGACGCGCACGTCGGTGAAGTGCAGGGCGTGGGTGTCGGAGGAGTTCCAGCCGACCTTGTCGTACGGCTTGGCCACGGTGAAGCCCTCGGTGCCGGCGGGCACGAGGATCGTGGAGATCTCCTTCGCGGGGCGGCCGTCGGGGCCGGTCTTGCCCTCCACCGTGCCGGTCACCGCGGTGACGGTGACGAGGCTCGTGATGTCCGTGCCGGAGTTGGTGATGAACTCCTTGGCGCCGTTGATGCGCCACGCGCCGTCCTCGAGCACCGCGGTGGTCTGGGTGCCGCCGGCGTCGGAGCCCGCGCCGGGCTCGGTGAGGCCGAAGCCGGCCAGGTTCTCGCCCGCCACGAGGCTGGGCAGCCAGCGCTCCTTCTGCTCCTGGGTGCCGAACTTCAGCAGCGGCATCGCGCCGAGGGAGACGCCCGCCTCGAGGGTGATGGCCACCGACTGGTTGACGCGGCCGAGCTGCTCGAGCGCGAGGGCGAGGGCGAAGTAGTCGCCGCCCATGCCGCCGAACTCCTCGGGGAAGGGCAGGCCGAACAGGCCCATCTCGCCCATCTGCTTCACGATCTCGTACGGGAACTCGTGCCGGGCGTCGAGCTCGGCGGAGACGGGGGCCACGACCTCGTCCGCGAACTCGCGGACGGTGTCGGAGAGGACCTGGTAGTCCTCCTCGAGGGCGGGCAGGGTGCGGTGCTTGGTGCTCATGCGGACTCTCCAGAGGTGGTGGGCACATCGGCGGTGCCGGGGGTGTGAGGGGTGACGGTGGCGACCAGCCCGCGCGCGGGCACGGACTCGCCGGGACGGACGTGGACGGTGACGACGCCGGCGACGCCCGCGGTGACGGGGTGCTCCATCTTCATGGCCTCGAGGACGGCCAGCTCGGCGCCGGCCTCGACGTGCTCGCCGGTGGACACGGACACCGCGACGACGGTGCCCGGCATGGGAGCCCGGGCCTCCGGGGAACCGCCGCCGGCGGGGGCACGACGCGCGGCGGCCGCGGCGCGCGACGCCGCCACGCGCTCGGCGCGGCCCAGCCGCTCGATTCGCCAGGTGTGCCCGCCGGAGTGGACCCACGCGGCGTCCGGGTCCGCGGGGTGGCGCAGAGATCGACCGCCCGCGTGCCCGGGCTCCGCCCCGTCCTGCGCGGACGGCCCGTCCTCCGGGGCCACCGACCCGGGCCCGCGCCACAGCACGGAGAGGTCCTCCCAGCGCAGGGGCAGCGCGGGGGCGGGGGCGCCCGCGGCGCGCCAGGCGTCCTGGCGGTGCCAGGCGCCGGCCGGCTGCACCCGCAGACCGGACGCGGCCAGGGTCGCCTCGTCGATCCCCTGGACCGTCAGCGCGGAGGTGAGGGCCTCCGGGGCGAAGGCGGCGCCGGCCGCGTCCCAGACCTCCGCGCGGGGGGCGGGGGCCTCCCATGCCGATGCCTCGTCGATCAGGGAGGTCCTCAGGCGGCCGGCCCGGACGTCGTCGCGCGCCACGAGGTCCCGCAGCCACGCCAGGTTGCTCGTGACCCCGAACAGCACCGACTCCCCGAGCGCCGCCTCGAGGCGGTCCAGTGCCTGGGGGCGGTCCGCGCCGGAGGCGATCACCTTGGCGACCATGGGGTCGTAGTGACCGGTGACCTCGGGCTGGCCCGGGCCCTCGGACCGGCCGGGGGCGTCGTCCTCGGAGTCCGGCGGGAAGAGCAGGGTGTCCACGCGGACCCCCTCCCCCCGCGGCGGCTCCCACAGCAACACGGGCCCGGCGGCGGGGAGGAACCCGTGCGCGGGGTCCTCGGCGTAGACGCGGGCCTCGGCGGCCGCCCCCTCCAGGGTGACGTCCTCCTGGCCGAAGCCCAGGTCCTGTCCGGCGGCGATCCACAGCTGCAGCTCCACGAAGTCCACGCGCTCGCCGCGCACCCGCACGACCTCCTCGGACACGGGGTGCTCCACCTGCAGACGGGTGTTCATCTCCATGAAGAAGAACTCGTCCGGGTCCTCGTCCGAGACGAGGAACTCCACGGTGCCGGCCCCCACGTAGCCCACGGACTCCGCGGCGTCCACGGCGGCCCTGCCGAGACGGGCGCGCAGCTCGGCGCCGTGCGCCAGGCCGGTGAGCAGGGGCGCGGGCGCCTCCTCGATCACCTTCTGGTGGCGGCGCTGCAGGGAGCACTCCCGCTCCCCCAGGTGCACGGTGCGCCCGTGGGTGTCCGCGAAGACCTGCACCTCGATGTGCCGCGGGGCGGTGATGAGCCGCTCGAGCAGGAGGGTGTCGTTCCCGAACGCGGAGCGCGCGGTGCGGCGGGCGGAGGCCAGCGCGGCCGGCAGCTCGTCCGCGGCGTGCACGGCCACCATCCCCTTGCCGCCGCCGCCCGCGGAGGGCTTGATCAGCAGCGGGAAGCCGACGCGCTGCGCCTCGGCCACGATCTGATCGTCGGTGAGCGTGGGGTCGGCGATGCCCGGCACCACCGGCACGTCCCGCGCCGAGACGGTCTCCTTGGCGCGGATCTTGTCCGCCATCGCGTCCAGCGACGCCACGGGCGGGCCCACGAAGACGACGCCGGCCGCCTCGAGCGCCCGGGCGAAGTCCGCGTTCTCGGAGAGGAACCCGTAGCCGGGGTGCACGGCCTGCGCCCCGGTCCGGACGGCGGCCGCCACCACCGCGTCCACGTCCAGGTAGGACTCGCGGGCGGGGGCCGGGCCGAGGCGGACGGCGAGGTCCGCCTCGCGCACGTGGCGGGCGCCGGCGTCGGCGTCGGAGAACACCGCCACGGAGCGGATGCCGAGGCGGCGCAGGGTGCGGATCACGCGCACGGCGATCTCGCCGCGGTTGGCCACGAGGACGGTGTCGAAGAGGGCGGGGCCCTCGGCGGGGGTCTGGGTCATGGTCAGGCTCACATCCGGAAGAGGCCGAAGCGGGCGTCCGGCAGGGGGGCACGGGAGATGACGTCGAGGGCCATGGCGAGCACGCGGCGGGTCTGGCCGGGGGTGATGATGCCGTCGTCCCACAGGCGGGCCGTGGAGTAGAGGGGGCTGCCCTGCTCGTCGTACTGCTGCCGCACGGGGGCCTGGAAGGCCTCGACCTCCTCGGCGGTCATCGGCTCCTCCCCCTTCGCGGCGCGCTGGTCCTGCTTGACCTGGGTCAGCACGGCGGAGGCCTGCGGCCCGCCCATCACGGAGATGCGGGCGTTGGGCCACATCCAGAGGAACCGCGGGGAGTAGGCGCGGCCGCACATCGCGTAGTTGCCGGCGCCGAACGAGCCGCCGATCACCACGGTCAGCTTGGGCACGCGACACGTGGCGACGGCGGTGACCATCTTCGCGCCGTCGCGGGCGATGCCGCCGGCCTCCGCGTCCCGGCCCACCATGAAGCCGGAGATGTTCTGGAGGAACAGCAGCGGGATGCCGCGCTGGTCGCACAGCTCGATGAAGTGCGCGCCCTTGCGGGCCGAGTCGCCGAAGAGGATGCCGTTGTTGGCCAGGATGCCCACGGGGTGGCCGTCGATGCGAGCGAAGGCGGTGACGAGCGTGGTGCCGTAGAGCGGCTTGAACTCGTGCACCGAGTCGGCGTCCACGAGGCGGTCGATCACCTCGTGCACGTCGTACGGGGCGTTGACGTCCACCGGCACCACGGAGGTCAGCTCCCCCGGGTCCTTCGCGGGCTCGAGGGAGGGGTGCACCTCCCACGCGGGGCGGGCCGGCGCGGGCAGGGTGGCCACGATGTCCCGCAGCAGCTGCATGGCGTGGACGTCGTCGTCGGCCAGGTGGTCCGCCACGCCCGAGCGCTCGGCGTGCAGGCGCCCGCCGCCGAGGTCCTCGGGGGTGACGTCCTCGCCGATCGCGGCCTTCACGAGGGGCGGGCCTCCGAGGAAGATGGTGCCCTGCTCGCGGACGATCACGGTCTCGTCGCACATGGCGGGCACGTACGCGCCGCCCGCGGTGGAGGAGCCGCACACGGCCGCGAGCTGCGGGATCCGGCGCGAGGAGAGCAGTGCCTGGTTGCGGAAGATCCGGCCGAAGTGCTCCCGGTCCGGGAACACCTCGTCCTGCTTCGGCAGGAACGCGCCGCCCGAGTCCACGAGGTAGAGGCAGGGCAGGTGGTTCTCGAGGGCGATCTCCTGGGCACGCAGGTGCTTCTTCACGGTCAGCGGGTAGTAGGTGCCGCCCTTCACGGTGGCGTCGTTGCCCACCACCATCACGGCGCGGCCGTGGACCAGGCCGATGCCCGCCACGACGCCGGCGGCGGCCGGGCTGTCCTCGCCGTACACGCCGTGCGCGGCGAGCGCGGCGATCTCGAGGAACGGCGAGCCCTCGTCGAGGAGCGCGTCGATGCGGTCCCGCACCAGGAGCTTGCCGCGGCCGGTGTGCCGCGCGCGGGCGGACTCGGAGCCGCCGAGCGCGGTGCGGGCGACGAGCTCGGCGAGCTCCGCCTCGAGGCGGGCATGGCCGGCGGCGTGGCGCTCGGCGGCGCTGGCGGGCGCGGCGGATGCCTCCGCGGTGGGACCGGCGGTCATGAGACCCCTTCCAGTGAATGATCACTAACTGAACCTGCTCCCAGTGTAGTGATCAGGATCACGGGCGCAAACGCCGTCACGGCCCCGTCGGGCCCGCCCTAGAGTGGCAGGCATGCCCTCCGCAGCACCCTCCGCCGAGACCCCGGACGCGGCCCCGCCCCGCGCCGACACACCCGCCCCCACGGCCCGTCTGGCCGCGAAGGCTCGGCGCCGGGCGGACCTGTTGGCCGCGGCCGCCCGACTGTTCGCGGCGAGCGGGTTCGACGCGGTGCGCCTCGAGGACATCGGCGCGGCATGCGGGATCAGCGGGCCCGCCGTCTACCGGCACTTCGCGAACAAGGCGGCCGTGCTCCGGGAGATCCTGGAGACGGCCAGCCGCGACCTCCTGGCGGGCGCGCTCGCCACGGAGGGCACGCAGGCCCCGGGCGAGCCCGTGCTGCGCGCGCTCATCGCCTTCCACGCCGACTTCGCCCTGGAGAACCGGGACGTGATCCGCGTGCAGGACCGGGACCTGCGGGCGCTGCCCGCCGCCGAGCGCGCCGAGGTCACGGCCACGCAGCGCGCCTACATCGACGTGTGGGCGCGGCAGCTCACCGCGCTGCACCCCGACGACGACGCCGCCGCGGCGGTCTTCCGGTCCCAGGCGGTCCTCGGGCTGCTCAACTCGACGCCGCGCTCCGTGCGCCGCACGCCCGCGGACCGGGCCGCGCGTCGGGCGACCCTGATCGCGATGGCGTGGGCCGCCGTCGCGGCCCACGTCTGAGCATCAGACCATCGCCAGGGTCATCCCGGGCCGGCGCAGCATCGCACCGACGTCGGCGAGGAAGCGCGAGCCCTGCTCGCCGTCCACGAGGCGGTGGTCGAAGGAGAGCGAGAGCGTGACGACGTCGCGCAGCGCGATCTCCCCGCGGTGCTCCCACGGCATGCGGCGCACGGCGCCGAGGCACAGGATGGCCGCCTCCCCCGGGTTGATGATGGGGGTGCCGGTGTCCACGCCGAACACGCCGACGTTGGTGATGGTGAACGTGCCGCCCGTCAGCTCGGCCGGACCCAGCGCGCCCTCGCGCGCCGTCGACGTCAGCCCGGCGATCGCCTGGCCCAGGGCCCTGAGGTCCATGGCCTGGGCGTCCTTGACGTTGGGCACCATGAGCCCGCGGGGCGTCGCGGCGGCGAAGCCGAGGTTCACGGCGTTCTGCTGCACGATCACGCCGCGCGCCTCGTCCCAGCGCGCGTTGACGTCCGGGGTGCGCTCCATGGCCAGCAGGCAGGCTCGGGCGGTGAGCGTCATGGGGGTGAGCTTGACGTCGCGGAACGCGCGGTCGGCCTTGAGCTCGGCCAGCAGCTCGAGCGTCTCGGTCACGTCCACCTGGAGGAACTCGGTGACGTGCGGCGCGGTGAACGCCGACTGCACCATGGCCGCCGCGGTCGCCTTGCGCACGCCCTTGACGGGGACGTCCACCTCGCGGGGACGCCCGCCCAGGGTGCGCACGGAGCCGGTCGCATCGCCAGCGGCCGACGGCGCGGACGACGCGGCCGCGGGCTCGGCGGCCGCAGGCTGGGCGGCCCGCAGGAACGCCTCGACGTCCTCGCGGGTGATCACCCCGCCGACCCCCGAGCCGGTCAGGGACGTCAGGTCGACCCCGCTGCGCTTGGCGAACAGGCGCACCGGCGGGGTGCACCGGGGGCGCTCCCCCGTGCCGCGCTCGACAGCCGGGGCGATGGGCTCCGCGTCCGCGGCGAGCGCCGGCGCCTCGCCCGGGGCGTCGGGGGCCTCCTCGGGGCCGGCGACGGGGGCCGACTCGACCGCGGCGGACGGGCCCGCGCCGCGGCGGGCGCGTCGACCCGGCTTGCCGGCGTCGGGCGCGGCGCCGTAGCCCACGAGCGTGGGCACCCGGCCGCCGTCGCCGTCGGAGCCTGCGGGATCGTCCCCGGCGCCCTCCACCGTGAAGGTGACGAGCGGGGCGCCCACCTCGACGGTGGCGCCCTCCTCAGCGTGCAGCTGGGCCACGACGCCGGCGAAGGGGCTCGAGACCTCGACGACGGCCTTGGCCGTCTCGACCTCGGCGAGGGTCTGATTGACGGTGACCGCGTCGCCGACGGCGACGCGCCACATGGCGATGTCGGACTCGGTCAGGCCCTCGCCCAGGTCGGGCAGGCGGAACGTCTTCTGGCTCATCGGGTCTCCTCCCCGTCGGCGCCGGCGGCGTGCGCGGCGAGGAACTGCTCTGCGGTCTGCGGGGCGGCGAACGCGTCCACGGAGTCCAGCGAGTTGGGCCGGCCCATCGCGCGGTCCACGCCGTCGAGGATGCGGTCGAGGTCCGGCAGGTGCAGGTGCTCGAGCTTGGCCGGCGGGTACGGGACGTCCATGCCGGTGACGCGCACCGGCGGAGCCTCGAGCCAGTGGAACGCGCGCTCGGCCACGGTGGCCACGAGCTCCGCGCCCAGGCCGCCCGTGCGGGAGGCCTCGTGGGCCACCACGAGCCGGCCGGTGCGGCGCACCGAGGACTCCACCAGGCCCGTGTCGATCGGCGAGAGGCTGCGCAGGTCCACGACCTCCACGTCCACGCCCTCCTCGGCGGCCACCTCGGCGGCCTGCAGGGCCGTCTTCACGAGCGGTCCGTACGAGACGAGCGTGACGTCGGAGCCGGGGCGCAGGATGCGCGCGGGGCTCAGCGGCGGGACGGCGGCGTCCACGTCCACCTCACCCTTGTCGTGGTAGCGGCGCTTGGGCTCGAGGTAGATGACCGGGTCGTCCGAGGCGATGGCGCCGCGGATCATGTCGTAGCCGTCCTGCGGAGAGGACGGGGAGACCACGCGCAGGCCCGCGGTGTGCAGGAAGTACGCCTCGGGCGACTCGGAGTGGTGCTCGGGCGAGCCGATGCCGCCGCCGAAGGGGATGCGGACGGTCACCGGCATGGGCACGGCGCCCCGGGTACGGGCCCGCAGCTTGGCCAGGTTCGCCACGATCTGGTCGAAGGCCGGGTACACGAAGCCGTCGAACTGGATCTCGACGACGGGCCGGTAGCCGCGCATCGCCAGGCCCACGGCCGTGCCGACGATCCCGGACTCGGCGAGCGGGGTGTCCAGCACGCGGTCCCTGCCGAACTCCTCCTGCAGCCCGTCCGTGATCCGGAAGACACCGCCGAGCGCGCCGATGTCCTCGCCCATGAGCAGGACCTTGGGGTCCTCCGCCAGGGCCCGGTGGAGGCCGCGGTTGATCGCGCGGCCGAACGTCATGCGCTCGCTCATGCGCCTGCCTCCTCGTCGTCGAACTGGGCCAGGAACAGCCCGTGGTCCCGGTGCTGGCGCTCCAGCTCCTGGTGCGGCTCCGCGTACACCTCCGAGAACATCGTGTCCGGCCCGTCCTCCACGAGGCCCTCGAGCGCGCGGCGGACCTCCGCGGCCAGCTCGTCGGCGGCCGCCTGGGCCTCGGCGCGGATCGCGTCCACGTCCTCGCCGAGCGAGGCCAGGTGCGCCTCGACACGCGCCAGGGGGTCGCGGGCGCGCCAGGCCTCGAGCACCTCGGGGTCCTGGTAGCGCGTGGGGTCGTCCGCGGTGGTGTGCGGGCCCATGCGGTAGGTCACCGCCTCGATGAAGGTGGGGCCGCCGCCCTCGGCCGCGCGGGCCACAGCCTGGCGCGTGGCCGCCAGCACCGCGAGGACGTCGTTGCCGTCCACGCGCAGGGCGGGGATGCCGAAGCCCCACGGGCGGTCCGCGATGTTCCGGCGGGCCTGCAGCCCCACGGGCTCGGAGATGGCCCAGTGGTTGTTCTGGCAGAAGAACACGACGGGCGACTGGTAGGTCGCGCTGAAGACCATGGCCTCGTTCACGTCGCCCTGGCTCGTGGCGCCGTCGCCGAAGTAGACGATCGTGGCGGCGTCGGCCTGGTCGCGCTGGACGCCCATCGCGTAGCCGACGGCGTGCAGCGCCTGGGCGCCGATGATGATCTGCTGGGTGGCCACGCCGGTGGCCTTGGGATCCCAGCCGGAGAACGTGGATCCCCGCCACACGCGCAGCAGGTCCAGGGCGGGGACGCCGCGCAGCAGGGCCACGCCGTTCTCGCGATACGAGGGGAAGACGAAGTCGTCCGCGCGCAGGGCGGCGGCCGAGCCCACCTGGGACGCCTCCTGGCCCAGCAGCGGGGGCCACAGGGCGAGTTCACCCTGGCGCTGCAGGTGGGTGGCCTCCGTGTCCAGCCGGCGCACCACGGTCATGCTGCGGAAGAGGTCCGCGAGGACGGCGGCGTCCACGTCCTCCAGCCACGGATCGAGCTCCGGCGAGGGGACGCGGGTCCCCTCGGCGTCGAGCACCTGCAGCGTCGCGCCCGCGGACGCGTGCCCGTCCTCGAGGGGGGTGTGGCCGGCGGCGGGATCGGTGGAGCCGTGCTCCACGGGGGTGGGGTGCACCAGGGTCATGAACTCAGCCTTCCATACGTCTCCCCAGGTGAGGGGCGAGGGTGGAGGCGTCCTGCGCGGCGGGGGTGGGCGGCGTCAGGGCGCGTCTGAAATGTGATTGTAGTCACATGGTGGACGCGATTTGCAATCGGCGCCCCGGACCGCCCCGCGCCGGGCGAGGCGGTCCTGGACGCCGGGCGGCTCAGCCGCGGCGCAGCAGCACGTCGACGGCGGCGTCCAGGTAGGCGTCCACCTGCGCCTCGTCGTAGCCGTCGCGGCCCTCGGCCTCGGCGAAGGACGACCGGCGGACGTCGTCGGCGGTCAGCGGACGGTCCGCGTCGTCGCCGCGCTCAGCGGTGACGCGATCCGTGCTCCCGAGGGTCGCGCGGAGTCGGTCGAGGAGGGCGTCGACGTCGTCGACGGCGTAGGCGGGGGCGTCCTCGCGGGTGGGGCGGCGGAAGCGCTCGGCGGGTGCGCGGTCCGCGCGGTCCAGGAGCTCGCGGGTGCTCTCCTCGAGCGCGGCGTCCCACTCCCCGTCGCCGTGCTCGCGCACGACGGCGTCCCGCTCAGCGGCGGTGAGGGCCTCCTCGAGGCGGTCCAGGGCGTCGTCCACCTCGTCGGTGGCGTAGCCGCCGTCCACGGTGGCGAAGCGAGCCTGGCGCACCTGCTCGGGGGTGAGCTCGCCGCGTCCCTCGGCGGCCTCGCGGGCGCGCTCCATGAACGCGTCCACGTGGGTGGGCTCGTAGCCGATCTCGTCCGACTCGACGGTCTGGAAGACGTGGTCGGCGGAGGGAACGGCGTCCTTCGGGGGGCGGGGGGTCATGGCGTCTCCTGCGGGGTGGGTCGGAGCCCCGCGGTGCGGGGCGGCGGGGGGAAGGGGATCAGGTGAACGGCAGCGCCATGACCGTGTAGGCCACGGGCGCCGCGAAGACCAGGGAGTCGAGTCGGTCCATGATCCCGCCGTGGCCCGGGAGCATCGAGGACATGTCCTTGATGCCGAGCTCGCGCTTGACCATGGACTCGGAGAAGTCGCCGCACGTGGCGGCCGCCACGGTGAGCACGCCCAGCAGCGCGCCCACCCACCAGGGCTGGCCCACCAGCAGCGGCACCGCCACGACGCCCACCAGCACGGAGCCGGCCAGGGAGCCGCCGAGGCCCTCCCACGACTTCTTGGGGCTGATGCGCGGGGCGATGGGCGTGCGGCCGAAGCGGTAGCCCACGGCGTAGCCGAACGTGTCGTTGGACACCACCATGAGGAGCAGGCACAGCACCATCATGCGCCCGTGCGGCTGGGCGAACAGCGCCACGCCGAAGGAGAGCAGGAAGGGGGCCCACAGCACCACGAACACGCCGGCGAGGATGAACTGCCCCGTGGGCCGACGCCGCGTGGCCGCCGTCCAGAGGCACACGGCCAGGAGTGAGGCGAGCAACGCCAGGAACAGGGCGGGGACGCCGCCCCACCACGTGGCCAGCGGCAGGGCCGCCGCGGCGATCCACAGCGGCGGGCATGGGACGTCCATCCCGATCCCCCGCACGGCGGCCGCCACCTCGGAGACCCCGCCCAGGAGCAGCGCCACGAGGAGCGTCACCAGCACCCACGGCAGCCACACGAGGCCCACCAGGGCGACGGCCAACAGGCCGGCCCCCACGACGACGGCGGACTTGAGGTCGCGGCCGCCGCGCGGGGGCGCGGGGATGGGGGCGGGTGTCATCGAGGCGGGACGCCGGAGCGCGAGGATCAGACCTCGAGCAGCTCGGCTTCCTTCTTCTTCGACATCTCGTCCACGAGGTCGACGTGCTTCTTGGTCAGCGCGTCCAGGTCCTTCTCGCCGCGCGTGCCCTCGTCCTCGCCGATCTCGCCGTCCTTGACCGCCTTGTCCATGGCCTCCTTGGCCTTTCGGCGGGCGTTGCGGATGGAGACCTTGTGCTCCTCCGCCTTCGACTTCACGAGCTTCACGTACTCCTTGCGGCGCTCCTCGGTCAGCTCCGGCATGACGACGCGGATGACCTTGCCGTCGTTGGACGGGTTGGCGCCGATCTCCGACTCGGACAGCGCCTTCTCGATGTTGCGCAGGGCGCTGGTGTCGAAGGGCGTGATGAGCAGCGTGCGGGCGTCCGTGGTGGTGAAGGACGCGAGCTGCTGCAGCGGGGTGTAGGAGCCGTAGTAGTCCACCATCACCTTGGAGTACAGCCCGGGGTTGGCGCGGCCGGTGCGCACGGCGGCGAAGTCCTCGCGCGTGGCCTCGATGGTGCGGTCCATCTGCTCTTGCGCGGACTGCAGGGTCTCCTGGATCACGGTCTCTCCTCGGTGGTGCGGTTCGGGTCTGGTGCCATCCTACGCGGCGGGGCTCACGGGGTGACGGTGGTGCCGATCGGCTCGCCGAGCAGCGCGCGGGTCACGTTGCCCGGGCCCTCCATGCCGAACACGCGCATGCTCAGGTCGTTGTCCTTGCACATGGTCATGGCGGTCAGGTCCATCACGCGGATGTTGTTCAGCAGCGCCTCGTCGTACGTCAGGTGCTCCAGGCGCCGGGCCGTGGGGTCCTTCTTGGGGTCCGCGGTGTACACGCCGTCCACGCCGGACTTGGCCATCAGCACCTCGTCCGCGCCCACCTCGAGCGCCCGCTGTGCGGCCACGGTGTCGGTGGAGAAGTAGGGCAGGCCGGTGCCGGCGCCGAAGATCACGACGCGGCCCTTCTGCATGTGGCGGATGGCGCGCAGCGGGATGTAGGACTCGGCCACCTGCTCCATGTGGATGGCGGACTGCACGCGCGTGGACACGCCGGCCTGGAGGAGGAAGTCCTGCAGGGCCAGGCAGTTCATCACGGTGCCGAGCATGCCCATGTAGTCGGCGCGCCGGCGGTCCATGCCGCTCTCGGAGAGCTCGGCGCCGCGGAAGAAGTTGCCGCCGCCGACGACGATGGCGATCTCCACCCGGTCGGCCGCGGCGGCGATCTGCTCGGCGATCCCGCTGACGGTCACGGGGTCCACGCCGACGCTCCCGCCGCCGAACACCTCGCCCGAGAGCTTGAGCAGGACGCGGCGCCGGCCCGTCTCGTCGGCGTTCTGCTGCGCGGTCTCGGCCGTGCGGGGGGCTGCGGGGGCGCGGTTGGACTCCATGGGGATCTCCTGGCGTGACTGGGGGACGAGGGGCCGCCGGCCGCGCGGAGGCGCGGGGCGGGCATCGTGCGCGAGTCTACCGGCCGGCGTCGTGGGCCCCACCCCCGGACCGGCACCCGGAGACGGCGTCGGACACGGGACGAGCCGCGCCCCCACCGATGAGGTGGGGACGCGGCTCGTCTCGAGTGCTCCGCCCGGCGCGGGCGGCGCGGATCAGGCGCCGACGCGGAAGCGGGCGAAGCCGGTGACGGCGGTGCCGGCCTCGGAGGCCACCTTGCCGACGGTGGTCTTCGGGTCCTTCGCGAAGGGCTGGTCCACGAGCACGATCTCCTTGAAGAAGCCGGTCAGGCGGCCCTCCACGATCTTCGGGAGAGCCTGCTCCGGCTTGCCCTCGGCGCGCGCGGACTCGTCGGCGATGCGACGCTCGTTCTCCACGGTCTCGGCCGGGACGTCCTCGCGGGAGAGGTACGTGGGCGAGTAGGCGGCGGTGTGCACCGCGATGTCGTGCGCGGCCGTCTTGGCCTCCGCGGAGTCGGCGTCGACGGCGAGCAGCACGCCCACCTGCGCCGGCAGGTCCTTGGAGGTCTTGTGGAGGTAGGCGTCCACGAAGGAGCCCTCGACGCGGGCCAGACGGCGCACGACGACCTTCTCGCCCAGCAGGGCGCCCTCCTCGATGACGTAGTCGCCCAGGGTGCGGCCCTCGTGGTCGGAGGCCAGCAGGCCCTCGACGTCGGTGGCGCCGGAGGCGACGGCGGCGCGCAGCACCACGTCGCCCAGGGTGATGAACTTCTCGGCCTTGGCCACGAAGTCGGTCTCGCAGTTGAGCTCGATCATGACGCCCACGCCGTTCTCGACGGTGGCGGCCACGAGGCCCTCGGCCGCGGAGCGGCCCTCGCGCTTGGTGGCGCCCTTGAGGCCCTTCACGCGGATGATCTCGGTGGCCTTCTCGGCGTCGCCGTTGGCCTCGTCGAGGGCCTTCTTGACGTCCATCATGCCGGCGCCGGTGCGCTCGCGCAGGGCCTTGATGTCAGCAGCGGTGTAGTTCGCCATGCTCGTTCGGTCCTTCCCGTGGTGGGGTGGTGCGGGATGTGCTGGGGATGGGATCCGGGGTGGGCGGCCCGGTGCCGAGGGGCACGGGGCCGCCCCTCACCCGGACGGGGTCACTCGGCCTGGGCCGGGGCCTCGGTCTCGGCCACGGTCTCCTCTGCCTGGGGCACCTCGAGGGCCGGCGCCTCGGTGGCGCCCGGCGCCACGGCCTCGCCGGCGGCCGGAGCGGCGGCCGCGGGGGCCTGCTCCTGGGCCTGCGGGGCGGCCTGCTCGGCGTTGTGCTGCTCGAGCAGCTCGCGCTCCCACTCGGCCATCGGCTCGGCGGCGGACTGACCGGACTTGCCGCCGCCCTGGCGGGCCATCAGGCCCTCGGCCACGGCGTCGGCCACCACGCGGGTGAGCAGGTTGACGGAGCGGATCGCGTCGTCGTTGCCCGGGATCGGGTAGGTGACCTCGTCCGGATCGCAGTTGGTGTCGAGGATCGCCACCACGGGGATGTTGAGCTTCTGCGCCTCGTCGACGGCGAGGTGCTCCTTCTTGGTGTCCACGATCCACACGGCGGAGGGGGTCTTCGCCATGTTGCGGATGCCGCCGAGGTTGGCCTGCAGCTTCTGCAGCTCGCGGTTCAGGAGCAGGAGCTCCTTCTTGGTGTGGCCGGAGCCGGCGACGTCCTCGAAGTCGATCTCCTCGAGCTCCTTCATGCGCTGCACGCGCTTGGAGACCGTGGAGTAGTTGGTGAGCATGCCGCCCAGCCAGCGGTGGTTCACGTAGGGCATGCCCACGCGGCCGGCCTGGTCGGCGATGGCCTCCTGGGCCTGCTTCTTGGTGCCGACGAAGAGGATGGTGCCGCCGTGGGCCACCGTCTCCTTGACGAACTCGTAGGCGCGATCGATGTAGGACAGCGACTGCTGCAGGTCGATCACGTAGATGCCGTTGCGCTCGGTGAGGATGAAGCGCTTCATCTTGGGGTTCCAGCGGCGGGTCTGGTGGCCGAAATGGACACCGGAGTCGAGGAGCTGGCGCATGGTCACGACGGGCATGACGTTTCCCTTCTGTGGCAGCCGTGGCACCCCGCGCTTCGCGCGCGGGCGGTCTGCCGGTCGGTTCTTGACGGTTGTCGGCCGCACGGCACGTGCGACCCCTGGCATCAGGACGGCGGCTGCCGGGCCCCGCGTGCACCCCCGACGACGCCGTGGCGGCGGAGGCGGGGGACCGAACGTGGGGGCTGGGCTCGCCGGAGCGGGCCCACCCTGATGCGCGTAGTCGGTGCCCGAGCGCACGGCGAGACGCCGGCGCAGGACACCGCTGGGGCCAAGACTACCGCACCCGGGGTCGGCCGGACGCGGCCGGCCCGCTCCTGCACAGCGCGCGGAGAGCCCCGCTCCGTCCCCCATCCCGGGCCCGATCGGACCGGGCGGGGCGCGCCCCGGGCAGGCTGTCCGCATGGCCGGATCATCCCCTCCGCTCCCCCGCCCCCTCCGCGGCCCGCGGGCCCTCGCGGTGCTCGCGGTGCTCGCCACCCTCCTGGCCACCCTGCTCGTCACGTCCGTCTCCGTGCCCCTCACGGGCGATCCCTCCGCGGATCCCGCCGCCGCGCCGCACGGGCTGCTCGCCGCGGGCGAGGCGCGGCCCGGGTGGCGCCCGCCCGTGGCCGGGGCGGGACCGCAGGACGTCCGCCGGGCCTTCGCCGCGCCCCTCCAGCCGTGGGGGCGCGGGCACCGCGGCGTGGACCTGGCGACGGGCTCAGGGGCCGTCCGCTCCCCCGCAGACGGAACGGTGCGGTTCGCCGGCGGCGTGGTGGACCGTCCCGTGCTCACGATCGCCCACGACGACGGTCTCGTGAGCTCGTTCGAGCCCGTCACCGCCCTGGTCCCGGTGGGCGCGCGCGTCTCCGCGGGAGAGGTGGTGGGGACAGCCGACCCGCTGGGCGCGCACTGCCTCGTGCCGTGCGTCCACTGGGGCGTGCGCCGCGAGGACGGGTGGCGCGTGGGAGAGGCCCTCTTCGACCGCTACGTGGACCCGCTCTGGCTCATCGGCTGGAGCGGTCCCTCCGTCCTGTGGCCGCAGCACGGTCCTCGGCCACCCGGCGTGCCAGCCGCAGCAGGTTCCGCGCCGAGCGGTCCCAGCTGAACCGGGCCGCCTGGGCGGCGCTCGCGCGGGAGGCCCGCGCGAACTCCGCCGGGTCTTCGAGCTCGCGCACCCGCGCCACGAGGGCGGCGGGGCGGTCGCCGTCCAGCGGCACGCCGCGGTACGCCGGCGTGCCGGCCCCCGCGACCTCCTGGAAGATCGGCAGGTCCGAGCAGATCACGGGGGTGCCGTGGGCCATGGCCTCGGCGACGGGCAGGCCGAACCCCTCGGCCCGGGAGAGCGTGACGAGGGCCGTGGCCCGCCGCAGCAGGTCCGCGTACTCCGCCTCGGAGGCGCCGCCGTGGAAGAGGACCCGGGCGCCGGACTCCCCGGCGGCGGCGCGCCGTCCGGCCAGCCGGGCCTCCAGCTCGGCCCGTCGCTGCTGCGGGATCGGGGACAGCAGGTGCAGCTCGTAGCCCGGCAGCGCGGGGGCGGCGTCCAGCAGGGACTCCACGTCCTTGTAGTCCATGAAGGAGCCCATGTAGACCAAGAGCCGCTCCGGGGCGGCGTCCGGGTCTCGCGGCGTCGCGACGTCCGGCGGCGCGTTGCCGATCACGTGCACGGGCCGGCGGGTGAGGCGGTGGCGGGCGATCAGCTCCGCGGTGGTCTGCGAGACCGTTGCCACGGCGTCGCCCCGGTCCAGCAGGAGCCGCTGCGGCGCGTAGCTGAGGTGGTAGGCCCGCCAGAGCCAGCGGATCGGCTCGGGGAGGCGCCCCGGCGGGGTGGGGTGCTCGTAGTAGATGAGGTCGTGCAGCGTGAGGATCAGGCCGTAGTCCCGCCCCCACGAGCCCATCGTCTGCATCGGCGAGAACACCACGTCCGGCTCGAGCGCCCGGACCTGCCGGGCCACGAACGGCTCCCGGACGGAGACGGGGCCGGAGACCCGGTGCCACGGGACGCCCGCGGGGAGCAGGGCCAGCTGGCGCTCGTCGGCGATGAGCATGGCCGTCCGGACGCCTTCGCCGTCGGCGTCCCCCGACGTCGTCGTGATCCGGTGGACGGCCTCGATGAGGCTCGCGCCGTAGCGGGAGATGCCGTCGTGGAAGTCGGTGCGCGTGTAGCGCGCGTCCAGGAGGAGGCGCAGGGGGCGAGGAGCGGTCACCGCTCCACGCTAGCGCGCCCGGCTCACCGGAGGCCGAGACCCCCGTGAGCGTGGGGCCGGCCACGAGCGCGTCGACGTCGGCCCTCGGCACCGTGCGCCGCGCCCGCGAGAGGGCTGCCGCGCCCCCGGCGGTGGACGGGCGAGACGAGCCCGGAGCGACGACGTGGAGAACGTGTCCTGCGGCACACTCGAAAGGCGCGCAAGGCCTCGTCAGCGCAGGATTTCGTGGATTGCCCCTGGATGTTCCCCGGCGTTCATATTGCGTTTCGATAACGATCCGGTATCTTTGATCACGGATCGGTTGCGATCCACTCCGGGCTTCCCCTCGCACCCTGCGTCCCGGTCTCTCCATCACTGTTCATCACTCGCACCAGCGGTCCGGCTACACCCGGGCACCACGTGGCGCCCTGCCCGAAGGACGCTGGTCACGAATGGGAAGTAGCGCCATGACTGAGATCACCCCCGCCATCCGCCGTCATCACCGCGTCGCCGCGGCCTCCTTCGCCCTCGCCCTGAGCGCCGGCACCCTCGCCGGCGTCGGCACCGTCGCCGCCGCCCCCTCCGCGCAGGCCGCCGAGTCCACCTACACCGTGCGCTCCGGCGACACCCTGTGGCGCATCGCCGCCGCCAACGGCGTGGCCCTCTCGGAGCTGATGAGCCTCAACGGCCTCTCCGGGTCCTCGATCATCTACCCGGGCGACGTGCTGCGCCTCACCGGCACCACCACCGCGGCCCCGGCCCCGACCTCGGGCGGCACCTACACCGTGCGCGCCGGCGACGGCTGGTGGGTCATCTCCCAGCGCGTCGGCATGAGCATGTCCGCACTGACCTCCCTGAACGGCATGACGACCTCGACCATGCTGCACCCGGGCATGGTCCTGAAGACCTCCACCGCCGTCGAGCGCACCTCCACCACCGCTCCGGCCCCCGCCCCGGCCCCGGAGCCGGTGCGCCAGTCCTCCTCCAAGCAGGCCGCGATCGACTTCATGGTCGCCAAGGTCCGCAGCTCCTCCACCTACTACGCCTGGGGCGGCAGCGGCCCCTACGGCTACGACTGCTCGGGCCTCGTGAAGCAGGCCATGGCCCAGTCCGGCATCACCGCGGCCCGCACCAGCCACGACCAGTACGTGAACGCCCCCACCAAGGTCTCGCGTGCCAACGCCCAGCCCGGCGACCTCGTGTTCTGGGCCAACCAGTCCACCGGCCGCATCTACCACGTGGCCATGTACATCGGCGACGGCAAGATCGCCCACGCGCTGAACCCCACCGCCGACCTCGTCATCACGGACATGAACATCATGTCCTCGAACATGCTCTCCGTGGTGGGCCGCTACTGAGCCTGACCCCCGCCGCCTGAACGGCGGCACGGGAAGCCCGACGCCGGCCCCCGCCCCACGCGACCGAACGGTCCGGGGCGGGGGCCGGCGTCGTCTGCGGTCAGGACGGCGCCAGGACTAGGCTGGCGGCCATGACCACCCTTCTCTGGGGCGCGGTGGCCGCGTCGTCGCTGCTGCTGGGCGCCGTGCTCGCCACCCTGCGTGACTGGCACCGGGCACGATCGGCCTGATCCTCGCGTTCGGCGCGGGAGCCCTCATCGCCTCCGTGTCCTTCGAGCTCGCCGAGTCCGGAGTCGAGGCGGCCGGCCCGCTGGCGGTGGGCGTGGGCCTCGTTGTCGGGGCGCTGGCCTACTTCCTCGGCAACGGCTACGTGGAGCGGCGGGCGAAGCACTCCGGGGGCGGCGCGTCCTCGGGCGCGTCCCTCACCGTGGGCGCGCTGCTGGACGGCATCCCCGAGCAGGTGGTGCTCGGCATCGGCCTGGCCATGGGCGAGGGGGTCTCGATGGCCCTGCTCGTCGCGGTCTTCATGTCCAACCTGCCCGAGTCCATCGCCGCCTCGGCGGACTCGCTGAAGGCCGGCAAGTCCAAACGCTCCGTGCTGCTGCAGTGGACCGTCGTGTTCCTGGTGTGCACCCTGGCGACCGGCGCGGGCGGCCTCCTCGCGGATGTCGCCTCCGCCTCCTTCACGGGGGGCGTGCAGGGCTTCGCCGCCGGCGCCCTGCTCGTGATGCTCATCGACACGATGGTGCCCGAGGCCCGCGAGGAGGGCGGTGAGACCGCCGGCCTGGTCACCGTGGTGGGCTTCGCGATCGGCGCGTTCCTCTCCCTCACCGGGTGAGGGTCCTGTAGGGCGTGCGGGACTTGAACCCGCGACCGAAGGATTATGAGTCCTCTGCTCTGACCGACTGAGCTAACGCCCCTGGCCCGCGCACCGGCGCGGGACCCGCCCATCCTAGCGAGGACGGGGCCGGCGTCGCCTCAGAGGGCCGCGCGGACCTCCGCCACCGTGGCACCGCGGTAGAGCCGCTCGAAGAGGTCCACGCTCTTCTCGGCGGAGTGCCGCACCGCCTTGGCGTGGGAGGCCTCCCCCATCGTCGCGCGCTCGGCGGCCGGGAGCTCCAGCACGCGGGCGATCCGCTCCGCGAGCGCGACGTGGTCGCCGGGCGGGAAGAGCCAGCCGTTGACGCCGTCGTCCACGAGGTGGGGCAGGGCCAGCGCGTCGGCGAGCACCACCGGGGTGGAGGCGCTCATGGCCTCGAGGGAGACCAGGGACTGCAGCTCCGCGGTGCCGGGCTGGCAGAAGACGTCCGCGCGCAGGTAGGCCCGGTGCAGCTCCTCCTCGGACACGTGCCCGCGCAGGTGCACGCGCTCCTCCACCCCCTCGGCGGCGATGACCTCGCGGAGACGGTCGCGCTGCTCGCCGTCGCCCACGATCTGCGCGTGTGCGTCGAGCTCGGGGCGGGTGCGCGCCAGGTGCGCGACGGCCCGGATGAGCACCTCCACGTTCTTCTCCACGGCCAGGCGGCCCACGAAGAGGATGACGGGGTGGTCCGGCTTCTCCACGACCTCGCCGGGGGCGAGCTCATAGGCCGCGGCGTCGATGCCGTTGGAGATCGGCAGGACCCGCTGGAGGCCGGCGTTCTCCGCCATGGCCTTCGCGGCGAGCGCGGTGGGGGTGGTGACCGCGGCACCCTTGCCCATGAGCCGGCCCATGTCCCTCCACGAGTTCCGGGAGACGATGTCCCGGAACCACTGGGGGAAGGGCAGGAAGGGGTCGAGGTTCTCCGGGATGAAGTGGTTGGTGGAGACGGTGCGGATGCGGCGCCGCTCGGCCTCGATGATCGCGGCCTCGCCGATGAAGTAGTGGCACTGCGCGTGGACCACGTCCGGCTGGACCTCGCGGAGGACGCGGCGCATCCCCGACTTCGCGTGCCACGGCATCACGAAGCGGTAGTACTCGTGCGTGAACGCCTTCACGGAGGAGAGCCGGTGCACGGTGGCCTCAGGGCGGTGCTCGACGGCGTCCGGGCCGGCCTCGTTGCGCGCCGCGATCACGTGCACGTCATGGCCGCGGGCGTGCAGCGCACGGGCGAGGCGGAAGCAGAACACGGCGGCCCCGTTGACGTCCGGGGGGTAGGTGTCCGCGGCGATCAGCACCGTCAGCGGACGGTCCTCGGACTTCCGGGGGGCGCGGTCGGTCACGGGTGACCCTCTCTGGACTCAGGTGGTGCCGCGGATCGGCGTCGGCTCAGCGTGCCTCGCGGCGGGCCACCACGTCCGGGTGGCTGCGGGAGAGCTGGATGATGCCCACGGTAGCAACAACGGCGGCGGCCATCAGGGCGGAGGCCACCCACAGGGGCAGGTGGGGGCGCAGCTCGTCCAGCACGGTGACGCCCACGAGCACGCCGACCATGGGGTCGACCACGGTCAGCCCCGCCACCACGAGGTCCGGGGGGCCGTAGCGGTAGGCGGTCTGCACGAAGTACACGCCCAGCAGGGCCGCGGCGGCGAGCACGGCCACTGTGCTCCAGGACGGGAGCCTCCCCTCGAGGATCCGCACCGCGGTGAGGCGCACGCACACGGCCACGAAGCCGTAGAGCACACCCGCCGCCACGATCGGGACGATCGCGCTCGCCCGCCGGCTCAGCCACGCGGCGGCGACGGCTCCCGCGGCCACCACGACCCACGCGATCAGCACCGTCTCGCGCTCCTGGGCGTCCGTGGGCACGGCGGTCGGCTTGGTGGCCTGCATGGTCACGAGCACGAAGCCCACGGAGCCCGCCATGCACGCCCCGACGGCGGCCCACGTGCGCGGACCGATCCGCAGGCGCTCCGTGCGCGCGTGCAGCACCGTGGTGATGGCCACCGCGATCGCGCCGATCGGCTGCACGACGCTCAGCGGGGCGTTGGCCAGGGCGATCACGTTGAGGGCGATGCCGGCCAGCATGAGCACGCCGCCGAGCAGCCAGACCGGGGAGCGCAGCATGGCCAGGGCCCCGTGCAGGGCGCCGCGGACGCGCGCGGCGGGCGGCTGCGTGCCGCGCACGCCGGCGGCCTGGCGCTCGCTGCCGAGCGCGAGGAAGAGGGCGCCCACCAGCGCGCACAGGACCGGGATCAGGTACACGGGGTGCTCACCCGGCCCACGCCGCGCGGTCGCGGGGATCGACGCCGGCGGCCCGCAGGGCGGCGGCCTTCGCCACGGCGCGACGCAGGTAGTCGAGCGTGGCCGCCACGTGGAGGATGCTCCCGGCCGCCACGAGCACGAGCGACACGGCGGTCCAGACCGCCGTGTCGGCCTCCGGGACGCGGGAGAGCAGCAGCGCGGGGGCGCCGGCGAGCAGGATCGCCGTGCGGACCTTGCCCAAGACGGTGACGGTGAGCTCCGGGCTGCCGCGGAACAGCCACGCGGAGACGGCCGCGAGCACCAGGTCCGGGACGATCACGGCGAGCGCGAACCACAGCGGGGCGATCCCGGTGCCGACGAGCGTGACCGCGACGACCATGAGGGAGAGCCGGTCCGCCGCCGGGTCGAGCCAGGCGCCGACGGTGGACATCATGTCGAACCGCCGGGCCACGTAGCCGTCCACCCAGTCGGTGCAGGAGAGGACGGCCAGGACGATGAAGGCCGCCAGGTACTCCCCCGACGTCGTGAGCCACACGAACACGGGCACGAGCCCGAAGCGGGCGAGCGTGATGAGGTTCGGCGGCGTCAGCCAGTCCTCGCGCACGGTGTACGCATGCCCCTCCCGCAGGCCGGCATCGATCAGGCGCATCGCTCACTCCAGGGACGTCG
Organism: Micrococcus sp. M4NT; assembly: GCF_033790745.1. Taxonomy (NCBI): domain Bacteria; kingdom Bacillati; phylum Actinomycetota; class Actinomycetes; order Micrococcales; family Micrococcaceae; genus Micrococcus; species Micrococcus sp. M4NT. The sequence goes on along the minus strand of NZ_JAMYEH010000004.1, from coordinate 71,953 downwards.
GGCGGGTTCGGGACCACCCTACCGACGACGACGCCCCGATCCGCGCGGATCGGGGCGTCGACGTCGTGGGACCGCGGCCCCGGAGGATCAGTCGCGCTTCCTGCCCTTCGTGCCGAGGCGGGTGGCCAGGACGGCGAACGCGGTGGAGGAGGCGCCCAGGAGGGCCAGCGGCTGCCAGCGGTCCTTCACGTAGTCCTCGGCGGCGGCGGCCTGCTCGCCGGCGCGCGCGGCACCGGTGTACGGGGCGGTCTGGTCCAGGGCGTGCGCGGTGTCCGGGGTGGCGCCACGGCCCTTGCGCTGCGCGGTGAACGCGGCGATCTGGCCCTTCACGGAGGCGCGCTCGTCCAGGCCGGAGCGGATGTCGCCCAGGTGACGGCGGCGCAGGTCGGCGCGACGGCGGACCTCGTCCTCGGAGGCGGAGCCCTGCTCGGGATGCGGGGCGGCCTCGCCGCGCTTCTCCGCCTTCTTGTTCTCCTCCTGCTCGATCTTCTTCCGCTCGGCCTCGCGCTGCTTCTCGATGCGCTTGGCCTCGGCACGCTCCGCCTTGAGGCGGTCGTACTCGGCGGGGTCGAAGTCGTTGCCCTCCTTGAGGTAGCCGAGGTCGTACTCGAGGTTGCGGATGGTCTCGGCGGGCACGAGGGGCATGGCGCCCTTGACCTGCATGGCACCGATGCCGGCGAAGAGGAGGCCGAGCACCAGGAACGCGAGCGCCACCATGAGGGCGGGGAACCAGAACTGCGGGTCGGCGAACGCGCCGATGAGCGCCACCACGAGGGCGACGAGCATGAGGGCGAGGAAGAAGAGGCCGACGAGGGCCAGGGCGGCGCCGATGCCGGCCTTCTTGCCGGTGCCCTTGAGCTGACCCTTGGCGAGCGCGAGCTCGTCCTTGAGCTGCAGGGGCAGGAGGCGCACGACGGCGGCCAGGAGGTCAGAGAGGGAGCTGGCGCGCGTCTGGGCGGTGACCGGCGTGGTGGGGCGCGGGGCGCCGGCGGTGCGGGCCGTGCTCCCGGGGTCGGTGGTGGCGGCCGAGGTGGCCGGGCGCGGCGCGTCGACCCTCAGCGAGTCGGCGGCAGGGGCCTGATGGGACATGGGGTCATGCCTTCCGTGTGGTGCGGCGGAGGAGCGGCCGAAGCCAGGCGGCGGCCTCGTGAGGTGTTCGGATCAAAGTTATCACCGCCCGCCTCCGCGAGAGCGGGGGCGGGCGGCGGGCGCAGGCGACGACGGGGGCCGCGACCGGCTGAGTCGACGGGTCAGAAGTCGATGTCCGCCGGGTCCGGGCCGATGCGGCCGTCGGCGCGGTCGAGGCCGTCGATGCGGGCGATCTCGTCCTCGCTCAGCTGCACGTCCGCGGCGGCGAGGTTGGAGGCGATGCGCTCGGGCGTGACCGACTTGGGGATCACCACGTTGCCGATCGCGAGGTGCCATGCGAGGACCACCTGGGCCGGCGTCGCGCCGTGGGCCTCCGCGATCTCGGTGATCACCGGGTCCTCCAGGACGTCCCCGCCCTGGCCCAGCGGGGACCACGCCTCGGTGAGCATGCCGCTGCGCTCGCCGAATGCGCGCAGGTCCCGCTGCTGCCAGTAGGGGTGCAGCTCGATCTGGTGGATCACCGGGGTCACGCCCGTGGCCTCGATGATCTCCTCGAGCTGGGCCTGCGGGAAGTTGGAGACGCCGATCGAGCGGACCCTGCCCTGGCGCTGCGCCTCGATGAGGGCCTTCCAGGTCTCCACGTACTTCCCCTGGGACGGCTTGGCCCAGTGGATCAGCCAGAGGTCCACGTAGTCCGTGCCGAGCTTCTCCAGGGACACGTCGAGCGCGGCGAGCGCCTCGTCGTACCCCTGGTCCGAGTTCCACACCTTCGTGGTGACGAACAGCTCCTCGCGCGGGACGCCGGCGGCCGCGATCGCGCGGCCCACGCCCTCCTCGTTGCCGTAGATCGCGGCGGTGTCGATGTGGCGGTAGCCGGCCTGGACGGCCTGCTTCACGACCTCGGCGGCCACCTCGTCCTCGACGCGCCACACGCCGTAGCCGAGCTGGGGGATGGACTGGCCGTCGTGGAAGGGGGCGGCGGGGACGGCGGTCGTCATGGTGCTCTCCTCTGGTTCGTGATGCTGGTCTCGGTGGCTGACTCTACGACGCGCGCGTCCGTGGCGCTGACGACGTCGCGCGGAGGCCGCTCACGGCGGGGAACGTCACGGGGTGGGGGTGCCGCCGTTCGCGTTCAGCGTGTCCCCCGTGACGTAGCTGGACTCGCCCGAGGCGAGGAACACGTAGGCGGGGGCCATCTCCACCGGCTGGCCGGCGCGGCCGGTCGGGCTGTCCTGGCCGAACTCCACGAGCCTGTCCATGGGCTGGCCGTAGGAGACCTGGAGGACGGTCCAGATCGGGCCCGGGGCCACCGCGTTCACGCGGATGCCCTTCTCCGCGACCTGCTGGGCGAGGCCCTTGGTGAAGTTGTTGATCGCGGCCTTCGTGGCGGCGTAGTCCAGGATCATCGGGTTCGGGTTGTAGGCCTGCACCGAGGTGGTGTTCACGATCGCGCTGCCCGGGCCCATGTGCTTCAGCGCCGCACGCGAGAGGGTGAACATCGAGAGGATGTTGATCTGGAACGTCTCGAGCACCTGCTGGTCGGTGAGCGTCTCCAGGCTGTCGGAGATCAGCTGCTGGCCGGCGTTGTTGACCAGGATGTCCAGACCCCCGAGGCCCTGCACGGCCTCGTCCACGAGCCCGTTGCGGTAGTCCTCGTCCAGCAGGCTGCCGGGCAGGGCGACGGCGGTCCGGCCCGCCTCCTCGATCGCCTTCAGGACGCGGTCCGCGTCGGGCTGCTCCTCGGGCAGATAGGCGATGGCGACGTCGGCGCCCTCGCGGGCGAACGCGACGGCGACGGCGGCGCCGATGCCCGAATCGCCGCCCGTGATGAGGGCCCGGCGTCCCTCGAGGCGGCCCTTGCCCACGTAGGACTCCAGGCCGATGTCCGGCACCGGATCCGTCGTGATGTCCAGGCCGGGCGCGTCCTGGCGCTGCTCCGGCGGGGAGACCTTCGGATGGCGGGTGCTCGGATCGTCGTGGGCGAGCTGCGAGCCCTGCACGGGGCTGTCCTTCTGGTTCGTCTCGGTCATGGCCTCGACGCTACGCCGCGGATGCGGGGCGGTGGCAAGGGTGGGCGGGCCACCGGATCGGGGGGCCGGCGCAGGTCAGTCCGCACCGCGCAGCCCCGCCAGGGCGCCCCGGTGGCGCAGCACGTGCAGGTCCCACCGCTCGCTGAGGCGCTCGAAGATCCCGATGCCGCGCACCGAGTTGCCGCGCTCGTCGAGGCGGGGGGACCACGTGGCGATCCCGACGGCGCCGGGCACCGCGCCCAGCAGGGCCCCCGAGACGCCGCTCTTGGCCGGCACGCCGACCTCGGCCACCCACTGGCCGGTGGCGTCGTACATGCCGCACGTGAGCATGACGGAGAGGGACTGCTCGGCCACCCACTCCTGCAGCACGCGCTCCCCCGTGAGCGGGTTGACCCCACCGGCGGCGAGCGTGGCGCCCATGACCGCCAGCTGCGGCGCGGTGACGAGGATCGAGCACTGCGTGAGGTAGCCGTCCACGGCCTCTCGGGCCTCGATGGGCAGCACGCCCGGGTCGGCCAGCAGGTGGGCGAGGCCCAGGTTCCGGTCGGCCCGCGCGCTCTCCGCCGCGCGGACGCCCTCGGACACCTCGAGGCGGGCCCCGGCCATCGCGCTGTAGCGGTCCAGGAGCAGCCCCGCACGCGTCTGGGCGTCCTTCCCGGGGACGAGGGCGTGGGCCATGATCGCGCCCGCGTTGATGAGGGGGTTGTACGGGCGGCCGTCGTCGTGGAGGGAGAGGTGGTTGAACGCCTCCCCCGAGGGCTCGACGCCGACGTGCTCGAGCACCGCGTCCAGGCCGACCTCCTCGAGGACCACCGCGTAGGTGAGGGCCTTGGAGACCGACTGCAGGGCGAACGCGTGCTCGGCCTCCCCCGCCGAGGCCTGGTGCCCGTCCACCGTGCAGACGGCGGCGGCCAGGCCGTCCCGCTGCTGGCCGGCGACGTCGTCCAGGTAGTCGGATGTCTCCCCCGAGCGGTCCGGCTCGACCTCCTCGAGCGCGGCGGTGAGAGCGGCGTCGAGACGGTCGGTGTCCATGCCGGCCAGCCTAGTGGACGGGCCCTCGGTGGCTAGGGTGGGGGCATCCGTCCGCCCGTCGAGAGGCAGTCCCGTGCCCCGCGCCGACGTCACGACCATCCCGCCCGAGAAGTCCCGGCGGGTGCTGGCGGCCGAGGCGCTGGCCGCGCGGTGGGACCGGCCGATGGGCATGCTGGGCGTGCTCTTCCTGTTCGTGGTGCTGGGCCAGCTGCTCGTCACGGAGCCGCGCTGGGCTGCGGTGCTCACCTGTCTGGGCTGGGCGTTCTGGGCGGTGTTCCTCGGCGAGTTCCTGCTGCGCGCCTACATCGCCCGGTTCAGCACGGAGTTCTGGAAGCGGAACTGGTGGCAGGTCGTGTTCATGCTGGTCCCGTTCCTGCGGTTCTTCCGGGCGCTGCAGGCGCTGCGGCTGGTCCGGCTCGCCCGGCTCTCACGGGTGGCGCGCGTCGGCGGCATCCTCTCGGCCGGCATCCGCGGCTCCCGTTCCGCCGGGCGCCTGCTCTCCAGTCGCCTGGCGTGGCTGGCGGCGGTGACCGCCGTCGTGATCCTGGCCGCGAGCCAGCTGCTCTACGCCCTCGAGGCCGTGGAGGACTACACCGACGCGCTGTACCAGACGGCCATGGCCACCATCACGGGCTCGGGCATCGCGGCGGACCACCCGGGAGCACGCGTGCTGTCGGTGGCGCTCGCCGTCTACTCCGTGGCGGTGTTCGCCACCCTGGCCGGCTCCCTGGGCGCGTACTTCCTGCGGGGCGACGAGGCGAAGGAGCACGAGCGCGCCCGGCAGGACGAGGGGCTCGCCGCGGTGCTCCACGCCGCGGAGGAGGAGCACGCCGCGGAGACCGCGGCCCGGCGGGCGACCCGCGGACCAGGTCGACGGCGTCACCGTGCGGGCCGGACCTCGTCCTCCACGACCCACTTGTGGTTCTTCATGGTCATCCCGTCGGCCGTGGTGACGTCCACCATGTAGACCGTCTCCTCCGAGATCCCGGAGACCGTGGCCTCCGCACCCTTCATCCCGGTCATGTGGTCGGCGGCCATGACGGCGGTGTCGCCGACGTGGAGGTCGTCGTCGTGGACGCCCTCAAGCTCCTCCTGCACGACCCACTTGTGGGCCGTGACCTTCTCACCGCCGTCCGTGGGGGTGTAGTCGACCTGGTAGGCGGTGGTGTCGAACGCGCCGGTGACGGTGGCCTCGGCGCCCTTCATGCCGGGCATGTGGTCGGCGGTCAGCGTGACCTCGGTGCCCACGGGGTAGGCCGGGTCGTCGGCCTCCTCGATGCCGGCCGGCGCGGGGCCGCCGTCCATCGCGTGCTCCATCGAGTGGCCTGCGTGGCCGGAGGCGGCGGCCGATCCGCTCGCGTCCTTGGAGCGCATGTCGTCCATGCGGCTGGCGGCGGCTGACGACGCGTCCGAGGCGGCGGATCCCACGGCTGGGCCCGCGGAGGAGGCCAGGGAGCTCGCAGCCGCCCCGATCGAGGGGGCGGCAGAACTCACCGCGGCACCCGCCGAGGAGGCGGCGTCCGTCACCTTCTCCTGGTCCTCGGCGGAACAGCCGGCGAGGGCGAGGGCACCCGCGAGGAGGGCGGCGGTCAGGGCGGGGCGGGTATGCGTGGAGCGCATGCGTGGATCTCCTCCGTGCTCGTGCCGGTTGCGCGGCGCACCGGGCGTGCAGGCCACTCTAGGTCGGCGGTCCGCGGGACTGCCAGGTCTCCGGTGAGCGGCGCGGACACCGTCATCGCGGAACTCCTGGGGGCACGAGGCGGGCATGGTGCACATCCCTCCCTGCGGTGTGCCGAACACCACGGGTGATCGGCCCCCTCTGCGTGCACCAGTCCCTGCCTCCGGCCGGCATGTCCGAGGTCCCGTCGCTCTCCGACGCCCAGCGAGTGCTGACCACTCCGATGCTCCCATCCCGGGCCGGCCCGTGGGGCACCTCCTTATCGGAGACGGGCCCCATGGTCAGGCGATCCTCGACCGCGCGGGCATGCTGCTGAAGGCCGGGTGGCACGCCAGTGCCATGGCGCAGCGGGGCCGATTCCGTCGCGATGGCTCCGGACGTATTCGTCCGAGCACATCGCGATCCCTCGCCCCTGCCTGATCCGGTGGGAGCGCCGCTCCACGGCATTGCTCCCCCGGTAGCGCAGGCGTTGGTCCTCGCCGACGTCGATCGGCCGCCCGAGGCAACCGCAGCGGTACGCGATCTGATCGGCCCTCGCGGGGATCGCGCGCCATTTCCCGAACCTCCCGGGCAGGTCCCGCCACGGAGCCCCGGCACGGAGCCTTCACGTCCCGGAACGCTGTGGCTCCACGCCCTCGTCGGGCGGATGCGGGCCGGCGAGGTGGTCGAGGCAGGCGCTCAGAGGCCCTTGCCGGAGGGGGAGACCAGGATCTTCACCGCCGTCTCGTTGTGGTGGATGAGGGTGTCGAAGCCCTTCTCGACGATGTCGTCGAGCGCGATCTTGCCCGTGATGAACGGCTTCAGGTCCAGGTCCCCGTCCTCGAGCATCTTCACGGTGTCCGCGTGGTCATGGGCGTAGGCGATCGTGCCGCGCAGGTCGATCTCCTTCATGACGAGCTTGTGCAGGGCGACCTTGGGCTCGTGGCCCCAGATGGACTCGTTCACGATCACACCGGCCGGGCGGACCGCGTCCAGCAGCATGTCCAGGACCACATCCACCGAGGTGCACTCGAACCCGACATCGGCACCGCGGCCGTCCGTCAGCTCCTTGAGCTTGGCCGGCACGTCGACCTCACGCGGATCGAACGCGTCGTCGGCCACGCCCGCGTCGAGGACCTTCTGGCGGCGCAGCTCGGAGAGCTCGGAGACGTACACCCTCAGGCCCTTGCCCTTGAGCACCGCCGCGGTGAGGGCGCCGATGGGGCCGGCGCCGCCGATGATCGCGGTGCCGGAGGTCGGCGACCCGGCGCGGACCCAGGCGTGGTGGGCCACGGAGAGCGGCTCGATGAGGGCCGCCTCGTCCAGCGCCACGGAGTCCGCCACCGGGTGGACCCAGTGCCGGTCGACGGCGATCTTCTCGGCCAGCCCGCCACCCTCGCCGCCGAGGCCGATGAAGTTCATGTCCGGGGCCAGGTTGTAGTGCTCGTCGTCCCGATGCTCGGGGCGGATGATGTAGGGCTCGACAACGACCGACTGCCCCACCTTGAGGTCCGTGACGCCCTCGCCGAGCGCGGCGACGGTGCCCGACATCTCGTGCCCGATGGTCACAGGGGCGGAATCGCCGGAGATCGGGTGGGGGTGCCCGTGCGGCGGGATGAAGATGGGGCCCTCGAGGTACTCGTGCAGGTCCGTTCCGCAGATGCCGCACCAGGCGACGTCGATCAGCACCTGGCCGGGGCCGGCCGTGGGCGTGTCGATCTCCTCGATGCGGATGTCCTTCTCGCCGTGCCAGCGGGCTGCGCGCATGGTCATGATGACTCCTCCTGCTGTGTGTGGATGGTCCATCGAGGACACCTACGGGTCCTCTTGCACCTCAAGACACTCCCACCGTTCCACACCCTTCCCCTGAATCCGAGGTCTCGTGGTCGCCAGCGTCATGAACGGGGTGAGGGCGGGTCAGCCCCTGTCGGGTCCGCCGTGAATCCAGTCTGACGTGATGCTCTCGCGGGAGCCGAGGGCATGTAGAAGGGATATACCCCTCTAGACACCCGAGGAGCCTTGCCTGTCCCTCCTCACCTCTACCCGTACCAGGTGGCCTCGGGATACTTCTCCAGCAGCCAGACGGGTGAATCGCCCCGGGTCTGGTGGAGGCTCTGATCCAACGGAGGGATGCAGAGCATGCCAGCACCACGGAAGTACCCCGACGAGCTCCGCGGACGCGCCACGCGGATGACCCGGGAAGCCCGTCAAGACCCCGCCACGAGGTCTGGAGCGTTCCGCCGAGTCGGTGAACAGCTCGGGATCAATCCCGAGACGCTGCGCAACTGGGTCCGCCAAGCCGAGATCGACCGCGGCCACCGTCCTGGAATCACGACCAGCGAAGCCGCTCGGGTGGCCGAGCTGGAGAAGGAGAACCGTGAGCTGCGGCGGGCGAACGCGATCCTGCGCTCGGCGTCGGCGTTCTTCGCGGCGGATGCTCGAGACGCCCACAGCGCTGATCGTGGACTACATCGACGAGCACAAGCACGACTTCGGTGTCGAGCCGATCTGCGCCACGCTGTCCGCGGCAGGCACACAGATCGCACCGAGCACGTACTACGCGGCCAAGACGCGCCCGCCCTCGGCACGCAGCCTCTCGGACGCGAGGCTGCTTGTTCAGATCCGGCGGGTGCACGAGGCCAACGACGGGGTCTAGGGGGCCCGAAAGGTCCACGCGCAACTGCGTCGGGAGGGCCTGCAGGTGGCCCGGTGCACGGTCGCGCGGCTCATGCGGGCCGCAGGCCTGCGCGGGATCAGCCGCGCGAAGGGTCCGCGCACGACAGTGCCGGGCCGGGGACCGGATTCTCGCGAGGATCTGGTGCAGCGCGATTTCACCGCAGCTGCCCCGAATCAGCTGTGGGTCGTAAGACATCACCTACTGCCGCACCTTCACGGGATGGGTGTACGCCGCGTTCATCATCGACGTGTTCTCCCGCCGGGTGCTGGGGTGGCAGCTGTCGAAGTCGCTGCGCACGGACCTGGCCCTGGACGCGTTGGAGATGGCGTTCTGGACGCGTCAGCGTGCAGGCCAAGACGTGGCCGGGCTACGGCATCACAGCGATAAAGGAGTCCAGTACGTTGCGGTGCGATACACCCAGCGGCTATCCGAGGCCGGTGCAGTCGCCTCGGTCGGCTCGACGGGGGACTCGTATGACTGTCAGCCTCTGAGGGCCGGATTCCGCGAGGATGAGGAAGTCCTGGCCGTGGTGCTCTGACCCATCTCTACGATGGGACTGATGCGCGTGTAGGTGACATACGATCTGTGGTGTTACCACACCACAGGGAAGGATGTGCACCATGCCCGCCCCCTACCCCCAAGAGTTCCGCGACGACGTCGTCCGCGTCGCCCAGAACCGTGAGCCCGGCACCCACTTGAAGCAGATCGCGAAGGACTTCGGGATCAGCTTCTCCTGTCTGACGAACTGGATGCGCCAGGCCGAGATCGAAGCCGGGAACAAGCCCGGCCCCACCAAGGCCGAGGCCGAAGAACTCCGCGCAGCCCGCCGCAGGATCCGGCTGCTCGAGCAGGAGAACGAAGTCCTACGCCGCGCCGCGGCCTACCTCTCCCAGGCGAACCTGCCGAAAAAATGATGTACCCGCTCGTGTCCGAGCTCGCCGCTGACGGTGTCCCCGTGGCGGTGTCCTTGCGGGTCCTCAAGCTCGCCCGCCAGCCCTACTACCGCTGGCGGCAGAAGCCCATCACCACCTCTGAGGTGGAGCAGGCCTACCGGGCCAACGCGCTACACGACGCGCACCTCAACGATCCGGAGTTCGGGTACCGGCTGTTGCGGGACGAGGCCGAGGCGGCCGGGGAACCCATGGCCGCCCGGACTGCCTGGCGGCTCTGCCATGAGAACCAGTGGCACTCCGCATTCGGGGCTAAGCACGGCAAGAACGGATGCCGGCCCGGCCGTGCATGATGACCACGTCCGACGCCAGTTCACCGCGGAAGCCCCGAACCGGCTCTGGCTGACCGACATCACGGAGCACCCCACGGGTGAGGGCAAGCTCTATCTCTGCGCGATCAAGGACGTGCACGCCGGGCGGATCGTGGGGTACTCCATGGCCTCACGGATGCAGGCCTCGTTGGCCGTGAACGCCCTCGAACAGGCCGTGGCCCGCCGCGGCGGCGCCTCGGTGGTGGCCGGGTGCATCGTGCACTCGGACCGCGGCTCGCGATTCCGCTCGGCCCTATTCCAGGACGGGCTCACTCGCCACGGGCTGATCGGCTCGATGGGCCAAGTCGGCTCAGCCGGGGCCAACGCGGCCATGGAATCCTTCTTCGCGCTGCCGCAGAAGAACGTGCTGGACCGGCGTGACTGGGACACCCGGGACGAGCTGCGGGCCGGGATCATCACCTGGATCGAGCGGACCTACCACCGCCGCCGCCGGCAGGTGCGCCTGGGCCGATTGACGCCGGTCGAGTACGAGTTGATCATGGACCACACGCCCGCAGACGCGGCGTGAAGACGACTGTCACCTATGGGTGCATCAGTCCCTACCTGAGGTCCTGGACGTCACTCTGGCCGACCTCTTGGGCCCGGACATTCTCCAGGTACGACGAAGCCCCCACACCGACCTGGTCGGTGCAGGGGCTTCGCGGATTTCAAGAGCTCCTACTGAGCTCCTCCGGTTGGACTCGAACCAACAACCCTTCGATTAACAGTCGAATGCTCTGCCAATTGAGCTACGGAGGAATGCGTCTCGGGCGATCCAGCCGCCCGAGCAACGGAGGAAACACTACCAGAACGGATGGGTCTGCGCCACCCGAGCGCCGTCGCCGCCTCCTCGTCTGAGGCCGCCGGGCACGACGCCGCCTTCGATGTGATCGACGCCGAGAGCAACGAGGTCGTCGAGATCGACTGAACGGCGCGCCACTGATCGGTACGCCACCGATCCGCGCCGTCGCCGCCACGGGCAGCGCGGGACCCCGTCACGCCTCGACGTGGCGGGGTCCCGCTCTGCCCGTGGCCCCTCAGTCGTCGGCGCGCAGGGCCCGTCGCCGGGCCTCGAGTTCCATGAGCTCGCTGTTGAGGCGCATGAACTCGGCCGGATCGCCCTGCGGGCCCAGACGCTGCAGCTGACCCAGCAGCTCCTCCTTGCGGTGCACGATCTGGAGGGCGAAGAGGCGGTTCATGATGTCCCGGCAGTAGCGGTCCACGTCCGCCTCGGTGCGGGCGGGCAGGTCCCGGACCGCCAGCTCGGAGACGACGCCGCCCACCTCCTCGGGGACCGCGTCCCGCACGGCGTCCACCCAGCGCGCGGGCGTGGCGCCGGAGGAGCCCGCCGCCATGACGCCCCGGTGCACGGCCGCGAACTGCGGCACGGTGAAGCGCGCCTCGTACAGCGCCGTCCACTGCTCGGCGGAGAGCAGTGTGGGGTGCTGCAGCACCACCTCGAGCGACTCGCGCTCGCGCCGGGCCACCGGATCGCGCGGGTCCACGCGCACGAGCAGCGGCTCCACGGGGACCTGCGGGGCCTCGCCCGACGCCGGGTCCGCCGACGTGGGGGTGGCCGAGGTGGGGTTCGCCGACATCGAGGCGGCGGGCGTCGCCTGCTCTCCCCGTTCGCCGCGCTCGGAGCGTGGGGTGGAGCGCGCCGCGGCGGCGACGGCCCGGTGCACCGCGTTCGGATCGAGCCCGAGCCAGCCCGCGAGCTCGCGCTCATACCCGGGGCGCAGCACGGAGTCCTTGATGCCGGCCACGATGGGCGCGGCATGGCGCAGGGCGCCGGCGCGGCCCTCCACGGTGTCCAGATCGTAGTCCTTCAGACCGGCGCGGATGGCGAACTCGAAGAGCGGGCGGCGGGAGGCGATGAGCGCGCGCACGGCCTCGTCGCCCTTCTGCTGACGCAGGTCGCAGGGGTCCATGCCGCTCGGCTCCACCGCCACGAAGGTCTTGGCGAGGAAGCGGTGGTCCTCGTCGAACGCCTTGAGCGCGGCCTTCTGCCCGGCTTCGTCGCCGTCGAAGGTGAAGATCACCTCGCCGCCCGTGCCATCGTCCGAGATCAGCCGGCGCGCCACCTTGATGTGGTCCGCGCCGAACGCGGTGCCGCACGTGGCCACGGCCGTCCCGACGCCCGCCAGGTGCGCGGCCATGACGTCCGTGTAGCCCTCCACGAGCACGAGCTGGCGCTCCTTCGCGATGGCCCGCTTCGCCAGGTCGATGCCGTAGAGCACCTGCGACTTCTTGTAGAGCTGCGTCTCCGGGGTGTTGAGGTACTTGGGGCCCTGGTCGTCCTCGTAGAGCTTGCGCGCGCCGAAGCCGATGGTCGCGCCCGTCATGTCCCGGATGGGCCACAGCAGGCGGCCACGGAAGCGGTCATAGAGGCCGCGCTGGCCCTCCGAGAACAGGCCAGTGGCCCGCAGCTCGTCGTCGCGGAAGCCGCGCTGGCGCAGGTGGTCCAGGAGCGTGGACCAGCCCTGGGGCGCGTAGCCGTTGGCGAAGCGCTCGGCGTGCTCCTGGGTGAAGCCGCGGCCGGTGAGGAAGTCCCGCGCGGTCTGGGCCTCCTTCGAGCCGAGGGCGCGCCGGTAGAACTCGTCCGCGATCTTGTTGGCCTCGAGCAGGCGCTGGCGTCTGCCCACCTCGGCGCGGTCAGGACCGGCGCCGTCCTCGTAGTGCAGCTCGACGCCCACCCGCGCGGCCAGGCGCTCGACCGTCTCGGTGAACGTGGTGTGCTCCTGCGCCATGAGGAACGCGATGACGTCCCCGTGCTCGCCGCACCCGAAGCAGTGGTAGGTCCCGACGCCGGGGCGCACGTGGAAGGACGGGGTCCGCTCGTCGTGGAACGGGCACAGGCCCTTGTAAGAGCCGACGCCTGCCGAGCGCAGCGTGACGAACTCCTCCACGACGGCCTTCAGATCGGCGCGCTCGCGGACGAGGTCGATGTCCTTGCGCACGATCAGTCCGGCCATGCGGACCATTCTAGGGAGGCGGCGACGCGCTCAGCCCCGGGCGGACGCGCGGGTGGGGACGAGAGCCGAGGCCGCGCTGGCGGTGCAGGAGCCGCGTCGGCCTCAGGCGTCCGCCAGGCCGGCGCGCTGGGCGGCGGCGTCCAGGGAGGCGACATCGGCCGGCACCACCATCGTGGTGTCCTGCGGCTGGAGCACGGCGGTGACGGGTCCGTCCGTGCCCGGGCCCAGGACGCCCGTCACGGTGGTGGCGTACCAGACGCCCTCGCCGTCGCCCGGAGTGAGGAACCAGAGGTAGTCCTCGTCCGGGGCCGCGAGGGCGTCCCCCGCCATCGTCTGCCCCACCCGCACGTGGACGTCCACGCGCACCTGGCCCGCGGCCGAGCCCTTGAGGACCTGTCCCACGTCCACCATCAGTGTCGTGGCACCCTCGAAGCCACCGGCGCGTTCGCGGACCGCGGCGACGGTCCCGCACACCACCAGCTCCGACCGTTCCGCCAGGTCCACGAGGGAGCCGGCGGGTTCGACCTCCTCGGCGATGACCAACTCCGCGGGCCGCCAGAACTCGAGCGCAGTCGCGGAGACCCCTGGGACGCTCTCCGCGGTCTCGCGCACGTCGGGCTCGCGCACCTCCGCGCCGCGCTCCGTGGGCAGCGCCGCCTCGGACGGGGTGGGCTCTGCGGCACACCCGGCCCCGGCCAGCATGGCGACGGCCGCCAGCGCCGCGAAGCCGCTGCGGCGGTGCCGGCGGAGAGGCGAGGAGTGCGAGAGGGCCATGCCCCACCCTAGGCAGACGCCACGCATGAGGCCGATCACGGCGAGGGCACGGTTCAGTCACGATCGACGCGGGTGGGGCTCCTACAGTGGTCCCCATGCCCACCCCGCCTCGGCCCCCCGCGTCCGCGCCGCTGCACATCGCCACCCGGGTCCTGGACGCGGGCGCCCTCACGGGGCTCGGGCACACCGCCGCGAGCGCGGCCGGCGCCGTCGCCGAGCACGCCGTCGTGCGCGGCGCCCCCTCGTTCTGGCTCGACTCCGCCCTGCCGGACGCGGGCGAGGCGCGCTGGAGCATCGTGGGCGACGCCGTCGACGTCCTGGGCGAGGACGCCGCCGACGGCTCCCCCGAGGCCGTCCCCTCGCCGGGGCCGCGCGTGCTCCGCCGGCCGGACCCCCGCGACGCCGAGGCAGCCTGGGCTGAGCTGGCCGCGGCGTCGGCCCCGCGCCCCGTGGTCGGCGGGGAGGGCCTGCCGCTGCGCGGCGGGCACGTCGGCTTCCTCGGCTACGAGCTTGGCCTCGCCGACCTCGGCGTCGCCCCGCCCGCAGCCGGTCCGGCGGACCCGGCGCCGCTGCCCGCGCTGTTCTGGCTGCGTCCCAGCCGGTACGCGGTCGTGGACCATCACGACGGCTCGCTCACCTGCTGCGTCGTCTCCCTGGACGCGGCCGCGGCAGAGCGGGGCGTCGAGGCGTGGGCGGCCCGCGTGCGCGACGCCCTCACCGTCCCCCGGGCGCACGCGGCACCAGCCGGGGACGGCGGGCGCGCGCCGTCGTCGTCGGGGGTGGCGGGGGCAGCCGGAGGGGCCCAGGTGGCCGGGCGATGGCGCGAGGATCGGGCTGCGTACACCGCCCTGATCGAGCGGAGCCACGGAGCGCTGCGCGAGGGCGAGTCCTACGAGCTGTGCCTGACCACCCGCTTCGACGTGGACCCGGCCGTGCGCGTGGACCCGCTCGTCCTGTTCCGGGACCTCGCGGCGCACCACCCCACCCCGTACGCGGCGCTGATCGAGCACGGCGCCGGCCCGGACCGCTGGGCCGTGGTCTCCGCCTCCCCCGAGCGCTTCCTCTCCGGCCGGGACGGGAGGTACAGCACCAAGCCGATCAAGGGCACCGCGGCCCGGCACGCGGATCCGGCCGAGGACGCCGCCGCGGCCCGCGCGCTCGCCGCCGACCCCAAGACGCGCGCCGAGAACCTCATGATCGTGGACCTGCTGCGCAACGACCTCACGCGTGTGTGCGTGCCCGGCTCCGTGCAGGTGCCCTCGCTCATGGCGGTCGAGTCGTACGCGTCCGTGCACCAGCTGGTCTCCACCGTCACGGGCCGTGCCCTCCCGGGGCTGACCGCCGTGGACGTGGCCCGCTCCCTCTTCCCCGGCGGGTCCATGACGGGCGCGCCGAAGCGGCGCACGGTCGAGCTGCTGGCGCAGTGGGAGGGGGCGCCGCGCGGGGTCTATTCGGGGGCGCTCGGCCTGCTCAGCGCGGACGGGGCGTGCGAGCTGAGCATCGTGATCCGCACGGCGGTCCTCGCCCCGGGAGCCGACGACGACGCGACCGGAGGCTCAGGCCGCTGGTCGATCGGCGCGGGCGGGGCGATCGTCGCCGACTCGGACGCCGACGCGGAGTACGACGAGGTGCTGCTCAAGGCGGGGGCGCTGCGCCGGGCGTTCGCACGGGTGACCGGCAGCGGGGACGCGCGCCCCTCGTAGGCTGGGCTCATGGGCGACCAGACCTCCGCCCCGCTCGACTCCCCCGACCTCGAGGCCGTCCGCCGCCTGATCCGCGCCGCCGAGCGCCCCGTGGTGCTCACCGGCGCGGGCATGAGCGCCGAGTCCGGCGTGCCGACCTTCCGCGACGCGCAGACCGGCCTGTGGGAGCGCTTCTCCCCCGAGGCGCTCGCCACGGAGGAGGCGTTCCTCGCCGATCCCGCGCTGGTGTGGTCCTGGTACCGCTGGCGCGCCCGCATGGTCCGGGCCGTCGCCCCGAACGCGGGGCACGCGGCCGTCGCGGCCTGGCAGGAGCGGGTGCCCGCGCTCGAGGTCGTCACGCAGAACGTGGACGACCTCCATGAGCGCGCCGGCTCCCGCGTGCTCTCGCACCTGCACGGGTCCCTGTTCGCGTTCCGGTGCGCGGAGTGCGGGGCGCCCGCGGACGTGGACCCCGGCGCCGCCGACGACGGCGCGGCGGGCTCCGAGGCCGACCTCGAGGCGATGCTGGGGCACCAGCCGCCGCCGTGCTCGGTGTGCGGCGAGGGGCTCGTCCGGCCGGGGATCGTGTGGTTCGGCGAGATGCTCCCCGCCGACGCATGGGACCGCGCCTATGCCGCGCTGGAGGCGTGCGATCTGGCCGTCGTGATCGGCACCTCGGGCGTCGTGCAGCCGGCGGCGTCCCTGCCGTTCGTCGCGCTGGGGGCCGGCGCCGCCGTCGTCGAGGTGAACCCGGAGCCCACCGAGCTCACGCCCGCGATGACGCACAGCCTGCGCGGGCGCGCGGGCGAGGTGCTCCCCTCCCTGCTCGGCTGAGCTCGCTCAGATCCAGACGCGCGTGAAGGTCTCCCCGCGCACCAGTGTGTGGTGCCACTCGATCGCGGTGGAGTCGGTGAGCGAGGCGACCTGGTCCAGGACCACGCGACGGCGCGCGGCGTCGTCGTCGGCCTCACGCCAGTCGTGCGCGAACATCGGATCGAGGTACTTCTCCCCCGTGGTGTCCAACAGCTCCACGAGCTCCGCGAGCACCTCGCGCTGGCGCGCGTAGAGCGGCTGGCGCTGCTCCGAGGTCATCACGTAGGCGGCGGCGATCCCCTTCATCACGGCGATCTCCACCTCGGTCTCGGCCGGCACCACGACGTCGGCGTTGTGGCGCGTGAGCGGATCGTTGCCGAACACCTGCCGGGTGGCGTCGAAGGCCGCCGTGGAGAAGCGGCCGATCAGCTGGCTCGTCATGTCCTTCATCGCCGCGAGCGCACGGCGGGAGCCGTCCATCTCGCCCACCCAGACGTCCGTGGCCTCGAGGCGCGCCAGGCCCGCCTCGATCTCCGCCGGGTCCGTGACGGGCAGGTACCACTGACGCGTGGTCTCGACGACGCGCTCCCGGTGCTCGGGGACCGTGTCCAGCCACTTGAGCTGGAACGCGGCGTTGACCACGCCGTCCTCCACGTCGTGCACCGAGTAGGAGATGTCGTCGGCGAGGTCCATGACCTGCGCCTCCATGGACGTCCGCGCCCCGGGGACGCCCTCGCGGAACCAGCGGAACACCGGCAGGTCGTCCTCGTAGACCCCGAACTTCCGGGAGCGGGTGCCGTCCGGACGCAGGGGCGCGTTCTCACGGGTCCAGGGGTACTTGCACGCCGCGTCGAGGGCGGCGCGGGTCAGGTTGAGACCCGCGGAGGTGCCGTCCGAGAAGAGCTTCTTCTGCTCGAGGCGGGCGAGCAGGCGCAGGGTCTGGGCGTTGCCCTCAAAGCCGCCTGCCTCCTCCGCGATCGCGTCCAGGGCCTTCTCCCCGTTGTGGCCGAACGGCGGGTGGCCGAGGTCGTGCGAGAGGCACGCCGTGTCCACGAGGTCGGGGTCGCAGCCGAGGGAGCGCCCGAGCTCGCGGCCCACCTGGGCCACCTCGAGCGAGTGCGTGAGGCGGGTGCGGGCGAAGTCGTCCGCGTCCGGGGCCACCACCTGGGTCTTGGCGCCCAGGCGGCGCAGGCCCGCGGAGTGCAGCACGCGGGCGCGGTCCCGCTCGAAGTCCGAGCGGTACGAGGACTTGGGCGGCTCGGGCAGCCAGCGGTCCCGGTCCCGCGGTGCGTAGCCGGGCGTCTCCGCGGGACGCCCCGCGTAGGGCGGGCGTCCCGCGGGGCCGAACAGCGCAGGCTGGGAGGCGGGCCCGTACGCGGCGGCGCGCGCCGGCGTCGTGCCCTCAGCCACCGGAGACGTCCAGCTCGGCGGCCGCGATCATGGCCTGCTGCTCGGCGTTGAGCTCGCGGGAGTCCAGCCAGCCGTCCGGCAGGTGGGGCCGCTTGGGGGCGCCGGAGCGGCCGCGCGGGCCCTCGGCGTCCAGGCCCGGGTACGGCTGCTCCCGGTCCACGCGCGCGAGGATCTCGCGCATGGCCTCCAGGGTGGGCACCGTGGAGAGCGCCGTGCGGATCTCGGAGCCCACGGGGTAGCCCTTGAAGTACCAGGCCACATGCTTGCGGATGTCCCGCAGCGCCTTGAGCTCGTCCCCCTCGAAGGTGTCCACGAGCAGCTCCGCGTGGCGGTACAGCGTGTCCGCCACCTGCCCGAGCGTGGGCTGGAAGCGCTCCTGACGTCCCTCGAACGCTGCCTGCAGGTCCCCGAACAGCCACGGGCGGCCCTGGCAGCCGCGCCCGATCACGACGCCGTCGACGCCGGTCTGCTCGACCATCGCGATCGCGTCCTCGGCGGACCAGATGTCCCCGTTGCCGAGCACCGGGATGTCCGGCAGCGCCTCACGCAGGCGCGCGATGTCCTCCCACACGGCGGTGCCGGAGTAGAACTGGCGCGTCGTGCGGCCGTGGAGCGCCACAGCGGCGACGCCGAGGTCCCGTGCGGTGCGGCCGGCGTCGAGGAAGGTGAGGTGGTCCTCGTCGATGCCGCGGCGCATCTTGACGGTGACCGGGATGTCCTTCTTGGAGGCCTCCGTGACGGCGGCCTTCACGATCGAGGCGAAGAGCTCCGACTTCCAGGGCAGCGCGGAGCCGCCGCCGCGGCGGGTGACCTTGGGGACGGGGCAGCCGAAGTTCATGTCGATGTGGTCGGCGCGGTCCTCCTCCACGAGCATGCGGACGGCGGCGCCCGTGGTGACGGGGTCCACCGAGTAGAGCTGCACCGAGCGGGGCACTTCGTCCGGATCGTGCTTGATGATCCGCATGGACTCGGGCTTGCGCTCCACGAGGGCGCGGGCGGTCACCATCTCGTTCACGTAGAGGCCGCCGCCGTACTCGCGGCACAGGCGGCGGAAGGCCGTGTTGGTGATGCCGGCCATCGGGGCGAGGACCACGGGGACGTCCACCGTGAGGGGGCCGAGCGTCAGAGGCGGCAGCGTCAGGCGGTCCGTGGTGGGCGCGGCGTGCCGGCCCACGTGCAGCTGGTCGTCGTCGGCGATCCGGCGGCCCGCGCCGGCGGCCTTCGCGTAGAGGGCGGCGTTCGGGTCCACGCCGGGGGCGTCGACGGCAGGGGCGTCCACCAGCGGGGCGGCGGGCGTGCCGAGAGCGGCGGAGAGGTGGGGAGAAGCACTCATGTCAAGGCCCATTCTTCCACCAGCACGGAGGGACTGAACAACCAGGCCCCCTCGTAGCCACCCCTTTCCCCGCGTTGTGACCTGCTGTATCCTCAGGCAATGTTAGCAATGTCGCGCGAAAGGCGCACGATGAAAATCACGGTCAGAAATTTTAAAAGTCTTGGCCAGGGTTCCCTAGACCTTTCTCGAGGAAAGACCACCATTTTGACGGGAATGAATAGTAGTGGCAAGTCGTCGTTAATTCAGTCCCTCCTGTTTATAGCGCAAACTGCACACGCAGACGGGAGAATTGCCCCCAACGGCCCGCTAGCACGATTAGGATCCCCGCGCGATCTCGTTCGCGACGGCGAGAAACCAGGGCCGATCTCATTTGACATCGAGGGAACTCTCCGCCCTACACCGTTTTTTAGCGCTCAAAATCGGCAGAGCCCCGATCGACGCAGTCAACATGTCTTTTGCCATATCAAATTATCAACGTCGAGGGATGAGCAAGATTTTTCAATCGCCGAACTTCGAACGGGTACGGGCGGGGAAGAATTTGTATTTAGTGCAATCAAGGCACAGGGAGCCGACCGTGAGACGGCACTCTCTGCCCTGTCCGAGTTAAATCCTACTGACGCGCTGCACTTGAAGCACTCACTAAGGAGGACGTATCTGGTGATGCGGGGCTTTGCCCCCCTGGGAATTGTTCAAGTGATGGACCCACCTAAGATGGAGGAGCAGCTCACGGGCCTTCTGGGTAAAACACTTTCTTCGAGTGCAACAAAGACTGGCATTACGTCTCAGAGCCAAAAGGCACTCTCTCGAATGCAAAGTGACCTGTACTTTTTGATGACGACACTCGTCGGCCCAGCGCAGGAGATGGTCGAGCAAGCCGGATACGTGGAAGAATTCGAAGAAATGCTGTCGTCCTCCGGTTCGGACTTGGCCGCATGGAGGGACTTACCTGATCATATCAAAGACGACCTGATCGAAATTGCCGCAAAAAAATATTCCGAGAGGGGAGCCACGGTCGTTTCGATACGCCACCGCTCAGATAGTCAGTGGCTCGGACCTTCTACCCCTCTGGAATTAATCCTAAAAGAGAAAATGGGCAGTGCCACAAGATGCCTTTCGTGGACGCGCGAATCTCTAATCTCGATTGGTCAAAATGTTCAGCACCTGGGGCCCTTGAGAGACGAACCACGGGTAGCGTGGTCCCAGTGGAGTGAAATCGGGCACGGTCTTCCGGTTGGGCAAAAGGGAGAGTACAGCGCTAGCGTCCTCTCCCAAGAATCCGAACGTGATGTCGAGTTTTACAACCCCCGTCTTCAGGAATCGGATCGGATGTCACTCTCTGAGGCGGTGCAGATCTGGCTTAATGAAATTCAAATTGGTAACAGTGCCAAGACGCAACCCCTGGGAAAGTTGGGCGTGCGAGTGGAAGTCGAACATGAAGGACGATTCCGCGACCTAACCTCTCTCGGGGTAGGCGTTAGCCAGGTGCTCCCCGTGGTCGTCGGACTTCTATCCGTCCCAGCGAATTCTATTTTTTTAATTGAGCAACCAGAGCTGCATCTTCACCCAGCGATGCAATCGCGCCTGGCCGATTTTTTGACTAGGGCTCGTACCGACGTCTGCGTAATTGTGGAGTCACACAGTGACGCGCTCATTACTCGAGTGAGGCGGCGCCTTGCCGAAAAAATAGTCAATGTGAGTGATGTGCATATTGGATTCGTGGAGCCATCCCAATGCGGGTCCACGTGCACATATTTGGATGTTGACCAACAGGGTGATATTGCCATTTGGCCAGAGGGGTTTTTCACTGAAACGCAGGCCGACATCCGTGCAATCTTTGCAGCCAAAGCCGGGATCGGACTGACATGACAATATCATTCTTGGATCTAATTGACCCGGAGATTGTAATCCCTCGGGTCGGCGCTGAGAAATGCAACATTTTTTGGGCCAGAATGATGCTCTACTCTACTGGTAAAGCGGCCGTCGGGCCAGCTACCCAGCATAGACTTAATAAGTTGCTCAGCAATCCAAACTTATTTGAACACCCGCAGTTAGCGCATGACATACTCACCGAAATTTACAGATGGATATCCGTTTCAAGTCCGCTCAAAATCGATATGTCCACCGTAGCTGGACAAGATCAGGGTAGGGTGCATGGACACCACCCACATTACGGAGCTGAAGACTCTGCGGAATTACTGGGTCAAGATCTGCATTATACCGCTGGGCCTGTTATTAAGTTGATACACGCGGATCCGCTCAGTTGGTCCGTCCGCCAAATTCCTTCCAACGGAGTTGGGCTCGTCTTCGACGAATCACCCTGTGCGACGGGAGATTTCTCTCGGGTGTCCGTTGCGCGTGCGCTGGTTTCCGCAGGAAGTAAAATTGACATCCACGCACTATCGCAAATATCTAGTGAGCTATTTCCCCGAATCGTATTTCATGGTTCCTGCTGGTCTCGCGTTACCGACATAACCGTCACCTGGGAGCAACTGCTCCCCAAATTAATTAGGCACCTCTCTGTCTTAAATGATTTCGGAGTGGAGATATTCAATAACTATTCCGTAGCCTCTGACAGATCGGCCCGACTAGGGAGCCTCGGCGTCGAAGCTTCCGCCGAGTCGCCGAATACGCGAAAAAATAGAAAAGCTTGGGCGCAGCGTTTGTTTAATTTCCCAAATGATGGAGGCGATCAGCGGTGCGAGTGGCATACGAAGATTGAGCCGACACGCGGTCGAGTGCATTTTAAAGTTTTGGACGACAAGGTATTGGTTGGCGCCATCGTCGAACACCTCGACACGTGAGGTACCCTTCAACACGCGCTCATCTGCTCGGGCGGCATATCAGCCTTGCCCCTGGCAGCCATCCCGATCCGGCATCGGCGCGATCTTCGAGCCGCCAAACATCTGGCCGTCTCGGGCGCGGAGGGAGTGCCGGCGTCTGAATCGGCCCCTGCGGCGAGCAGCAGCCGCACGGGCGAGACGCCCCCCCTGGACGTGGAGCGGGTGAGGGGGCGCGCACCGCAGTCGATGGTCTGCTCCACGTCGGCACCCACACGAATCAGCATTTCCACGATCCCCGGCTGATCGTTGTACGCGGCGAGGGTTAGGAACGTGTCACGGGAGTTGCTCTGCACGTTCGGGTTGAGCCCGGCCACGATGTACGCCGTTAGCGTGTTCATGTTCCCGGTGCGAGCGGCGTCGAACATGCGACCGGCAAGCTCGAACATCTCCTCGGACGGCTGCCCGGGTCCGCGCCCTAACCCGGAGCGACGGCGTCGGTGGTGTGCTCCTATAGGTGCGCGTCGGCGTCGGGCAGGGCGGGCTTGTCCTTCTGCTGTTCGAACATGCCCGCCCCTCTGCCCTGCACCTCACCCGCGCGTCCGGGTTCAAGTGGCGGGGAACAGGCTCATGGGGCGATCCTCCCATCCGCCACGACCGCCAGCTGAGGCAGGATCCGGCACAGGTCCCGCAGGAACGGCGCCAGCTCCTCCCCCGCCACCGGCTCGGTCCGGACGCCGAGCACGTCCTCCGGCCAGCCCTTGGCCCAGCGCAGCGGCAGCCCGTGGCGCCGGGCCGCGTCCGCCTTGGCCCTCGCCGCGCCGATCCGCCCGCCGCCGGCGCTGCGGGAGATCCTCACCGGGCCGTCCGGGGCGCACGCCGCCTCGGCCGCCTCGCCCACCCGGCGCAGGGCGTCGATCCAGGCGGTGGCGGCGTCGTCGTCGGGAGGGGGCGCGGCGACCTCCCCGGGGGCCATGACGACGCCAGCCGTCGCGTGGAAGCGATCCGCGCGGCAGCGCACGGGCGTCACCCAGGCCGCCACCGGTCGTCCCCCGCCCTGGGACGGGCGCTCGAGGCGGACCGTCGGGTGGGGTCCAGCGACGTCCACCGTCACCGTCCAGGCAGGACCGAGCATCGCCTGCAGCTCCGCGGCGAGAGGGGGGAGATCGGCGCGGAGGCGGTCGTAGAGGACGTCGACGCCGGTCGGACCGCTCACGCGCCGGCCGGCACGCCGTCGCCGTCGAGCAGGGCGGTCAGCTCCGCCGAGCCGAGCATCTGCGCGGTCTGACGGGCGGTGGGGGTGCCGGCGTCGGGGTCGGCCCCGGCATCGAGCAGCAGCCGCGCGGACTGCGCGTCCTGCTTGAACACGGCGCACACCAGGGGCAGCTGGCCGCGGTCGTTGGCGAGGGCCGGGTCCGCGCCGACCTCCAGGAGCATGGCCACGGTCTCGGGGCGGCGGTGGTAGGCGGCGAGCGTGAGGAACGTGTCCCCGCCGGTGTTCTGCAGGTCCGGGCTGACCCCGCGCCGCAGGAACGTGCTCAGCAGGCCGGTCTGCCCGTGGCGGGCGGCGTCGAACAGGCGCCGGGCCAGCTCGAGCTCGTCCTCGTCGACGCGGGCGGGGGTGGTCTTCGGGGTCTCGGGCATGCCCGCCAGTCTTGCCGTTCCGGCCTCTGACAGGGGAGGTCTGGGGCCCGTGACGCCGGGAACACCCCGCAGTCCTTCAGTGTTGAAGGAACCATGACCAAGAAGAACGTGGGATTCCTGAACTTCGGGCACTGGATCCACCGGCCCGGCGGCGAGCCGGACGCCAAGGCGGCGCTGGACGACGTCGTGCGGATGGCCGTGGACACGGAGGCCGCCGGCCTGGACGGCGCGTGGATCCGCATCCACCACTTCCAGCGGTTGTTCTCCAGCCCGTTCCCGATCCTCGCCGCCATGGCCGCGCGCACCGAGCGCATCAGCCTCGGCACCGGCGTGATCGACCTGCGCTAGCGCATGTCGAGGTTGTGACACTCGTACTTTTCGTGCGCACGAGTACTCCCGTCTCACCAGAGGTCGCACCCAGCCGCGGCATGGAAAACAGTCCGCTAGGCGGCAGGACCGCGAACTGGTCCTGCCGCCCACGCCAAGCCTCAGCCCCTGCCAGTTAGCACGAGCTTGCCGTGGACGCCTCCGGCTTCGAGCAGTCGGTGCGCCCGGCTGATGTCCGTCAGTGGGAGCGTGTCCACCACGACGGGTCGCAGGAGACCAGCTTCGGCTGCTCGTGCGACCTCGTCCAGCAGGGTTCTGTCGGGGTTACCCAGCAGCACCCTCACGCGTCGGGTGCCATGCATCGCAGAGGCAGCCACGTAGGCGAGGCTCCGCAGCGGGCGATCGAAGTCGACGGTGATGGTCACCATCCGCCCCTTCCTGGTCAGGCGAGACCGGAACTGCCTCAGCTGCGAGCCGCGGGTGTCGAAGATGACGTCGTAGGGCTCGAGCTCGCGCGGATCCGTCCGGTAGTCGATGACCTCGTCGGCCCCCAGGCCGCGCACGAAGTCAGTGCTGGATTCGCTGGCCAAGGCCGTGACATGGGCTCCGAGCATCTTGGCGACCTGCACGGCGACACTGCCGACGCCTCCTGCCCCGCCGCGGACCAGCACGCGTTCACCATGGCGCAGCCGGGCAGTGTCGCGGAGAGCGGTCAGCGCGGTGGTGCCGCCGGCCAGCAGGGTGACTGCCTCGGTCGGCCCGAGGCCGCTCGGTGCCGCAGAGACGCGCCCCGCCGGGACGGCGACGTACTCGGCGGCTGAGCCGGTCGCACTACCCTCGGCGACGGTGCCCCACACACGATCTCCGACGGTGAGGCCGGTCGCGCCGTCGCCGAGCTCGACGACGACTCCGACGAAGTCTATGCCGATCGACTTCGGGAAGCGCCTGCCCGAGGCCAGCCTGAGCTTTCCCTCCCGCTTGGCGAGATCGCCGCCATTGACCGATGCGGCCTCCACCCGGACAAGGACCTCCGCCGGACCGTGATGCGGTCGCGGAACGTCGACGACTTTCAGGACCTCAGGCGGTCCGTACTCCGTGAACAACGCAGCTCGCATCATTGGCGCAGCGTGGCCTGAGTGCAGGCCGTCTCCGTCTCGTGGCACATTCACCTCGCCAGACCCTCCGGGTGGAAGCGCTCGACGCGGTCTCGCTGGCTGGCCATCTCCCAGTAGATCTCTGCCAGCTCGGCCGGGTCGGCGACGGGGACGCGGGGCCCGCCGTGCTCGTCGAAGGCGGCCGCGGCCTTGGCCGAGGCCTCGCTGCCGTCGATGAGCGAGGCAATGGTCAGAACCCCGACGTAGACGCCTTGGTCTGCGACCTCGGCGTGGAGGCCGTGGAGGTAGTTGCGGGTCGAGGCCATGACGGTGCCGAGACCGGCGAGGTTCGGCATGGGCGCGGCCGCCGAGTTCCCGTCAGCCAAGAGGAACGCACCACCCCCTCGCTCCGACCACTCCGGCAGGAGCGCGTGCGCGATCTCCACGGGCGTGAGCAGCAGCAGTGGAATCAATGCCTGGAGGTCGGTCGCTCGCAGGTCGACGGCCCGGGTGAAGGAGTGGTCGAGCCCGATCGGGCCGTACTCGGCGACGTCGATCCGGCCGAACCTCTCCCGGATGGCGGCGACGAGGCCGGGGACGACTGCGGGGTCGACGAGGTCGGCGGGGAACGCCGCCGCCTCGATCCCCTCGGCCTCCAGCTCGCCGACGAGCGCGTCGAGCCGTTCCCTGCGCCTGGCGACGAGGGCGACCTGGTATCCCTCGCGGCCGAACCTGCGCGCGACGGCCTGGCCGAGACCCGTTCCCGCTCCGAACACGGCGATGACTTTGGACATGACTGTTCCTCCCTACATGACTGAATTACTTGACCGGCAGTCAAGTTGTACTCATGTCAGACTAGGAGTAACCTGACATCTGGATCAAGTTAAGGAGGAGAGGGAATGCGAGCGGACGCGCAGCGCAACAGCGACCGCCTGAAGCAGGCGGCAGTGACGCTGTTCTCCGAGCGCGGCCTCGACGTGCCGGTCAATGGAGATCGCGCGAGCCGCGGGAGTCAGTCACGGCACCCTGTACCACCTGTTCGGCGGCCGGGAAGCGCTTGTCGACGCCGTGATCGTCGATCTGGTCGCAGACCTACTCGACGCAGTTGCGGCCACCGCGCTGGCAGCTGACGACCCCTGGGAGGGCTTCGCCTCCTACGTCATGGCGGTGTGCGAGCTGCAGGTGTCTCACCCCGCCGTCGCCGACGCCGTCACCGGCGCGCTGCCGTCGTCGCCCAGGCTCATGCGGATGTGTGAGCAGACCGCGGTGACGGCGCACCGCATCATGGACAGAGCCCGCGATGCCGGAGTCCTGCGAGGCGACGTCACCACTGACGACCTACTCCAGGTCTTCGCGGCATGCGCGGCGATCGCAGAGAGGGGCGACGGCGTTCAACAGTGGCAGAGGCACGCCGGGTTCGTCCTCGACGGTTTTCGCACTCGGTGACGAAGCTGCGGGCTACCCCCGCCACCTCGGCCACTTCGGCATCCCGCGGCCCTTCCAGGTCTCCACCAGGCCGACGACCCAGCGGACGGACGCGAATAGCCCGTAGCCCGCCGCCGCGAGGCCCACGGTGACCACGAGCCACCGCCCGATGCCGAGCCATACGCTCCCGTCCACATCGAGCGCCCACTGAGCGCCCGTGATGAGCCCGGCGATGCCCATCCAGAGCCCGGCGACGACTACGAGCACCGGCAGGAGCGCGAGACACATCGCGGCGGCAGCCGACCAGAGCTGACGGGCCTCCAGCTTCGCCGTCGCCTGCATGATCCGCTCGGCGCGCTCGTTCGACGCGTCGAGGTTCGCGGTCATCGCAGCCGAGGCCTCCCCGGTGACCTGCTCGACGGCCCTCTGCACGCGCTCTTCGGTCCGCTTCTCCATGCGCTGCACCGCGCCGCCGACCTGGCTCACGAGCTTCTGGTTCGCCCCGGCCTGCGCCTGGAGCCCCTCAATCGCCGAGGCCGTAGCCGCGTGATTCTTCTGCGCCTCGGCGATCAAACTCTGCGAGGCGGCGCTCAGCCGCTTCCCGTCGAGACTCTGCACGAACTCGCTGAGCGTCTGCTCGATCTCGGTCAGCCTGCTCTCGACGCTCTCGATCTGCGGTGACGTGCTGACGGACGGCTGCGAGGTCGACACCCGGTCGATGCGCTTGCTCATCTCCTCGTCCATGACCTTCACGAACCCCGCGAGCTTCTTCTGCTGCTCGGTCAGTCGGTCGATCCTCGCGTTCTGTGCCTCGACGGCGGCGAGGATCGAGTTCAAGGTCTCCGTCGTCTCGGGACTGCTGAGCTGCTGCGGCGATTCGCTCTGCGCGTTCTGCTGCTTCAGCCTGTCGAGCGCTGCGCTCATGGTCCTGCTCCTTCTGCTGCTGGTGGTAGTCGAAGAACGCCCGTGCGCCCTCCGGCGTGAAGTCCGCCGAGAGCGCACTCGTGCGCTTGCGGCGCTCGGCGCGGCCGGACTCGCCGCGGCGGTCCTCGATGTAGAGGGTCCAGGTCTCCTGGCCGGCCTTCTTGCCCTTCTTGCTGACGGTGCTGTGCAGCCGCATCCGCGGCACCTGCTCCTCGTCGTCGCTGAGCTGCTGGCTCTGCTCTGCGATCACCGTTTCGAGGCCGGCCTTGTCCACCGACCGCGGGTCGGCCAAGGCGGCGCTCATCCGGTCGCCCATCTCGCGGTCGAGCCCGCCCTGGACGAAGTCCTCTCGGCGGAGTTCCCAGTCCTTCGGGGCGTGCTCCAGGCGCTTGACGACCGAGAGCCCGTGATCGCGCATCAACTCGTCGTTGGCCGACTGCACGCCCCGCTGGTTCCCGGCCTTGCGGTCGTGGAAAGTGCGGTAGTCCGAGAGCGCCTTGCCAGTCCGGTTGTTGTGGTTGATGACCAAGACATGGTTGTGGGCCTTGCCGCCCCGACCATCGGTATGCGTGACCACGAGCGCGTCGGCATGGGGGTGCATCTTCTTCGCGAGCTGGTAGCCCAGATCGTTCACCCGCTGTACGTCCTCCGGGCTCTTCGGGTCGAACTCCTCGTCGCTGAACGACTGCCGGTAGTGCAGCGCCTCGACATCTCGCTTGGTGTTCTGCGTGAGCGCCTGGGCACGGCGCGCGAAGGTGCCAGGACCGCCTGGCACATCGCACGTGATCGCGATCCCGCGCTCGTCCTCCTTGCCCCGGATGTAGCTTTCGGTGTCCGCAGCGCTGGTACTCGGGCTGTAGTGGGTAGTGCTCATGAGGCCGTCCGATCTCCGAGCAGGGCACGGATCTCGCGCAACAGCACGATCAGCTCGGGCACGTCCGCCGACAGCGCCACCGCCTCACCGGCCCGCGCGCGGCGATCCAGGTCATTGACGTTGATCGCCAGCGGACGCACCTGCGCGGCCAGCTCGCGGGTGTCCGCCGAGGCCTGCACGCGCGCCTCGACCCCGAGCAGGTGTGCGGCCACGGCGGCGTCCAGCTCCTCGCTCCGCGAGGCGTGCAGAGCATCGCGCACGACGCTCCGCACCCACGTGCTCGGAGCCAGCTCGAGGCGATTCGCACGAGTGCGAAGCGCCTCGAGCGTCTCCTCGCCGAAGCGGGTATCGAGCCGCCCGCCGCTGCCACGACGACGCTTCGCGCCGCCGTGATCCGGCCGCACAGCCTCCGCAGCATCCCGACCGGTGTTCACCTGGGAGTCGGTCTGCTGCTCCACCTGTACGGCCGGATGGCAAGCAGTAGCCGCGTCGGACACGGCGCTTCGCTTGTGTCCTCCTTGGCTAGCTTGCGAGGGGCCTCCGGCCCCCTCGACCCCCTGGTGATGCCCATCCAGTTCGGTGCTCATCGCGCACCTCCCTCAACGAGGTGCAGGGGCGAACCGTTGGTCCACCCCCACGTCACTCCGTCTGGGCACATCGCGGCGCGCTGGCCCGAAGGCGTCAGGTACTCGACTGGTGCGCCGATGGTCTTTGCGTGTGCCAACGCTTCAGCCTCGAGGCGCTTGAGATCACTGGCACGCCCCGCCTCCTCCTTCGCGTCCTTCTCCAGGGCCTCGCCGTCGAGGATCTCAATACCGGAGAGCAGCTCACCGACGACCTCGGTCGCCTTGCGGCTGGCGACCGGCTGGAGATTGGCGTGCTGATCGAGCATCGGGCGGAGCAGGAAGTCGCCAACCTGATACGTCGCGGCCTCGCGTTCGGCATCGTCCTCGATCGAGTCCAGCCCGGCGCAGACCTCCCGCATGCTGGCCCGCATCCGGGCGACCTCCTCATAGGCCAGGAAGTCGTCGGTGTCATCCACGAACCCGCGATTCAGCAACATGACGATGCTGTGGATCGTCACCTCGAACACCACCGGGAAACGACCCCACGATTGGTTACGGTCCTCGGCCTTGTGCTGCTTGCCGCTCTTGTCGGTGTACTCACCGGCGAGACCGTCGAGGAACTCCGCGTAGGGCGTGGTCTTGGTGATGATGTTCACCGTGTGCACCAGGCGCGTCGCGCCGTACTTAATGTTCACGTCGGTAGCGCTGGGGTGGTCGTCGAAGACCTGCCACACACCGGAACGACCGCCGAGCGCCTCCATGAGGTCCAGCGCGTTGTAGTCGTCCCAGATGATGACTGGCTGCCCCTTGTAATTCTGCAGTGGCACACGCGGATCCGTGGCGACGTAGTAGCACTCATCCGCATCAAGGTCTCGGAACAGAGTCCGGGCGAACAGCTTGGCCAGCTGTGTCTTGCCCGTGCGCCCCTTGCGCTCGTCTCCGGCCATGCCACCGATGAAGTAGTTCGTACGGTGCCGCGGTGCGGGCTGGTGCAGACGGAAGTCCTGCTGAAGCTTCTGGAGCTTCTCCAGATCCTGCACGTACACACCCGGCTCGTCTTCGCGCACCTGCTTCAACGTCATCTGGCCGTTCATCACCGCAAGGCGGATCTTCATCTTCTTGGCCGCCGCGCCCGAGTGGAAGCCCTGCTTCCGCGCCGCGACCCGTTCGTCAACCGCCATGCGCCAATCGAAGTTCGAGTGCACCTCGTCGTCGGCGTAGAGGTGCTTGCCGAGTTTCTGCTGCTTCTCGTGCTCGTGAGTGAGGTACTCGATGCAGTCGAGGAAGGTGCCCTGCCCCTCCTTCTTGCGCACGCACCCGGGATGCAACTTGTACCCGCGCGCGACCTGGCCGACCGATGCCTGGTTCTTCAGCTGCATGACGACGTGGAAATGATCCGGCTTGTGCTCGCCGAGCACTGCCCGAGGGTTCCCCTCAAGGTCCGACTCGGTGAAGCAGTCCTTGTCATGCAGCACCCATGCGAAGTACTCGACCGACGACTTCGACAGCCGCTTCTCGATCGTCTCGACCGTCAGCAGTACCTCGCCAGTGTCCGGGTGGACACAGTCCGTGGTGATGGTGAAGATGCGTCCCTTGATCTGCTCGGCGTAGTGCCACTTGCCGCCCTCGGCGTACTGGTTGCCGCCCGGATCCACCTCGGTGGGCTCGGGATCCGCAGAATCCACAGTTTCCACAGTGTGGTTTGGGCGGGGGGCGCAAGCTCTAGCCCCCCGCCCAGAGACGCTGGTAGACGTGGGATCCGTGGAATCGGAGGAATCGGAATCCACAGAATCCACACCGATATTCACTTCAAGATGCTCGTCCGTCTGGGGTGCGTTGTTCGTCGTGCTCTTACGCTTGGGAGTCGTGGCCTTGCCCTTACCCTTGCCCGTCGTGGCGGCCTTGCCCTTGCGCTTGGTGGTCTTGCCCTTGTCGGTGATGCTCATCAGCGGCCACCGCCCTTGCCGTAGCGCTTGATGACGGCCTGGTGGGTGACGCCGAGGGCCTCACCGATCCTCACCCAGGTCACGCTCTCGGCGCGGGCATCGGCGACCGCCAGCTTGACGGCCTCCTCCACCGCGGAGCGGAGCACGGCGAGATCGCAGAGGCGAGCCTCAGCCTCAGCGAGGGAGGGATGGCCTTGGTGCCAATGGAAGTCGGTGACATGACCGAACGCTGTGGAGTTGGCACTCATCGCGCACCTCCCATCACGGAGGTGACCACGGCACGCTGCCGCGAGGTCAGAGGAGAGCGGGCCAGGCGCTTGCCAGCCCGGCGACCAGCGGCACGGGCGGCGACGATGACGGGATCAAGATCCTCGCCAGGAGAGGTCAGTGCCCTGTCCTGATTGCGCTCAGGGGTAGGGGCGAGGTCGGTGGCGCGAGGGTCGTCAAGAACGACAGACATCACGGGAGTCCTTACGGGAGGAGCGTTCCGCTCCACTCCCGTCAACGAGGGCGGACTGTTCCCCGTTGCATCTGGACTGCTTCTCGGTTCACCCGGTGGTTACGCGATCCCCGTGTCTCGGTCTGTCGCCACCCGAAACGCCATGAGCGAGGTGGAAACCCGGTGGCGAACCGGGCTGACGCCGACCTCTGATGATGTCTGCAACTATCCTTTCATAACTCGCCTCGCCGTTCAACACCCAGACGGCGTACGAGTCAGCGCCGGCGACTGCGGATCTTGATCAGGTCAGGGTCGAACTTCACGTGACCGGGCACGATGGGCTCGATGGTCACCGTCATCAGCTCGTCCACGAGCATCCGGCGGCGGTCCATGTCCAGGGCCTCCCACTTCTGCTCGACGGCGGCGCGGCGGCCAGCGGAGCCGACCGGATCGTCCACGTCGGCCAACAGCTTCTCCGCCGCCGAATCCGAGCTGTCGCGCAGCTCCTCGTCGAGCTCTCCGATGCGGGTCCTCACGCCCGTGATCGCCTCGGTGATCTCGAGGACGGGCTGGTGCGGATTCCGCAGAAGGGCGCTCAGCTCCTTCACGCGCTCGATGAGGGAGCTCCGCTCGGTCAGCAGCGCCTCGCGGTCCTGCCCGTCGTCCTCCTGCGGCACCACGAGGGCATGCACGTCCGTCTCGGACAAGCGGGTCAACACCGCCTCGGTGACCATCACGTCCACCGGCTCACGCTGACGGGTGAGGTGGAAGTGCTCGCCGCAGCGGTACGTCGGCTGCTTCCGGCTGTTCGTTCCAGAGACGAGAGTCGCGCCGCACTTCCCGCACAGCCCGACCGACGACAGCAGATGCTTCGGCTGATTCCCCTGCCTCGCCGACCTCCGCACGTTGTCATCCAGCTTCGCCACTGCGAGCCTCCACGTCGCCTCGGCGACGATGGGTTTGAACGCCTCGCCCTTGGGGTTCACGGGGTGCAGCTCATTCGACGAGTAGTGCTTGATCAAACCCGCGTAGAGCGGATTCGCCAGCAGATACCGCACCGCGTCCACGGAGAACTCGGACCCGCGGGCGGTTCGGTGACCAGCCTGGTTGAGGTCATCACGGATGCGTCGGATCGACAGGGACGGATCGCCAAGGAACGAGTCGAAGGCGCGTCGGACGGCGTCGGCCTCCTCCTCGATCATCTCTCCGGCCTTAGTCCAGCCGAACGACTTCCAAGCCGACACCGGGATGCCCTCGGCGCGACGGCGCTCGTTCGACCTGATCTGTCGCTCAGCCTTGCGCCGACCCTCGAACCGGGCGAGGGCGGCGAGCATCGTCGCCCGGAACTCGCCGTCGGCCGTCGAGAGGTCGATCTCGCCATCGACGGTGACGACCTGCAGACCGAGGTCGATCAGCGTGTTCAGATCCTTCGTGCTGCGCAGGAGCCGGTCCATGTCCACAGCGACCACCTTCGAGAACCGTCCGGCGCGGGCATCCTGCAGCATCTCGGACCACTTCGTACCATCGCGTCGCCGCTTCGTC
Source organism: Micrococcus sp. M4NT (assembly GCF_033790745.1). Taxonomy (NCBI): domain Bacteria; kingdom Bacillati; phylum Actinomycetota; class Actinomycetes; order Micrococcales; family Micrococcaceae; genus Micrococcus; species Micrococcus sp. M4NT. The sequence goes on along the minus strand of NZ_JAMYEH010000004.1, from coordinate 39,662 downwards.
GCGGACACCGCATTGTCCTCGTACACCCCGACGATCTCCCAGTCCTTGGCCTCGACCAGCGCCCTGATCTTCTTCAGCTGGGTCTCGAGCGTCCACCGATCGCCCTTGCGATCCATGGATGCGCGGACGTACGCCGCGACCTCGTTCGTCTTCTTCAGCGCCACTCGTTCGACCATGCAACCAAGGCTACTCGATCGGGTGTGTCAACTCCGAGATGCGCTACGAGAATCCCCTCCACCTGGCCGAGGCCGCCGCCACCACGGACCTGCTCTCCGGCGGCCGGCTCGAGCTGGGGATCTCGCGCGGCTCCCCCGAGGCCGCCCTCGACGGGCAGGCCCAGTTCGGGTACACGCCCGAGGACGGGCAGAGCTGGGCGGACCTGGCCCAGGAGCGCGGCCGCCGGTTCCTGGAAGCCGTCCGCGGCGCCCGCCTGGCGACGCCGGACCCGACCTCCGGCTGGTCCTACACCTCCCAGCGGATGCCGGTGGAGCCGCAGTCCCCGGGCCTGGCGGACCGGATCTGGTGGGGGTGCGGCTCCACGTCCTCGGCCGTGCGCGCCGCGCAGGACGGCTACCACATGCTCTCCTCCACCCTGCTGCTGCAGGACGACGGCCGCCCCTTCCACGTGCAGCAGGCCGACCAGATCGCCCGCTACTTCGAGGCCCGCGCCGCGGCGGGGGTGCCGGGGACGGGTCGCACCGCGGTGACCCGCTCGGCGTTCGTCATCCAGGATCGCCAGGACGAGCTGTACTTCGGCCGCGAGCGCCGCTCCCGGGAGTCCGCCGGGCAGCTCGACGGCGCCGCCGCCCGCTCCGGTCCCACCTACGCGGGCAGCGCGGAGGAGGTCGCGGAGAAGCTCGCCGCGGACACCGCCGTGCAGGCCGCCGACTGGGTGCTCTTCGCCAACCCGAACCAGCTCGGCGCCGAGTACAACGCCACGCTCTTCGCGGGCTGGGCCGAGGTGTGGCGGCTGCTCGGCTGGGACGCCTGAGCACGGCCCCCTCCGCCCCGTGACAGGCTGAGGAGATGCCCTCGCCCGTCGGCTCCCCCCGCCCGGCCTCGCACGACGTCGGCCGCGCCCGCTGGGCGGCGACCCTCGCCTTCGCCACGAACGGCGCCCTGCTTGGCGCGCTGGTCCCGCACTACCCGCAGGCCAAGGCCGCGTTCGGGCTCGATGCGGGGGCGTTCGGGCTGCTGGTGATCGCCCTGGCCCTCGGCGCGGCGGCCACCGGCTCGCTGGCGGCTCCCGTCCTGCGCCGGGCCGGCAGCCGCCGGGTGGTGCTCGTGGGCACCGCCGGCCTGGCGCTGGCGGGGCTGGGCTGCGCCGTCGTGGTGCCGACGGCCTACGCGCTCGGCGACGAGATCCCCGGGCTGGCCTGCACCCTGCTCACCGACCGGCCGGCGCGGCCCCGTCCCGGCGCGGGGACGCCCGCCGCACGCTGAGCACGGCCAGCGCCACGCCGAGCACCGCGAAGCCCACGGCCATCACCCCGACGCCGCCCACCGGCCCCACGCGCGTGGTCCCGTAGTCCGGCGCGAACATCCACACGAGGCTCGCCGCCGTGATGGCGCCCATCAGCAGCGCGGTGGCGGCGTGCAGGATGCGCAGCCCGCCGTGGTCGTGCAGGGCCGCGGTCACGGAGGACACCGTGAAGTAGGCGCCCACGAAGATGGACAGCATCTCGATCGAGTCCCAGAAGACCCCCGGCACCACGAGGGACAGGGCCAGCCACGCCACGGCCAGCACTGCGGCCGCGATCTCCGCCGCATGCAGCGGCGCCAGGCGCGCCGGCAGGTGCCCGCGCTCCGCCATCGCCGAGACGCCGCGGGCGGTGGGGATCAGGGTGGAGCCGATCGCCATCACGCAGGACACCACGACGCCGGCCACCACCAGCGGGTGCGTCAGCGCGGCCACGGCGCGGAGGTCCTCGGAGGCGCCGAGCGCGGAGAACACCAAGAAGATCGCCCCGAGCAGCCCGAGGGACACGGCCGCGGCCCGGCGTGGCACGCCCCGGTGCGACTCCTCGGAGAGGGCGTACACGGCGTCGAAGCCCCAGAAGGCGAACACGGCCAGCAGCACGGCGTGCACCCAGTCCTGCACCGTGCCCACGGGCGGGGCGGCGGTCAGGCCCACCTGCGCCAGCACCCACGCCAGGTACGCCGTGGCCGCCACCTGGACGGCCACGCCCGCCGTCTGCACGGCCGCGGTGATCTTCACGCTGGTGGCGCTCACCCACGTCGCCAGCCCGATCAGCGCCGCCCCCACGGCCGCCTTGGCCCACGCCGGCAGCTGCGGCAGCCAGGCGTCGAGGGCCACGAAGGCGAGCCCCGACGTCGCGACGACGCCGGTCAGCGCGAGGCAGTACCCGGCCGCCCACGCCATCACGGGGTGCGCGGTGACCGCCCACGCGTAGATGGAGCCCTTGTCCGGGGCGCGCTCGTCGTTCTCGGACATCCCCGCCCACACCAGCACGATCGGCACGAGGGCCAGCAGATAGGCCAGGGGCGCCCCCGAGCCCACCAGGGCCACGACGAGCGGCACCGTGACGACGGCGGAGTACACCGGCGCCACCGAGGAGGTGGACACGGACACGGACTGGTGGGTGCTGAGCATGCGGGCGGTCCTCGGGTCGGGTCGGGGCGCGGGCGGGGCGCGGGAGGGTCAGACGATGATGTTCGGCACGAACCGGCACAGGGCGTCCGTGACGGGTCCGTCCGACTCGCGGATCCCGACGCCGAAGCACTCGTCCCCCACCATCCAGGTGCCGAGCACAGGCCGGTTGGGGGCGCCGTCGGGCCCGGGGAAGTCCGGCAGGCGGTGGTACTGCTGGTAGACGTGCCCCTCCGGGCCCCAGCGGCCGGCGACGGGGGCCACGTCCCCGTCCCGCGAGCGGATCTCGATGTCCGCGCCCTCGCGCCCGTGCAGGGGCTTGCGGACCCACTCGCGCAGATCGCCGCGGTCGTTGAGGAACGTGGGCAGCAGCAGCTCATGGCCCGGGTAGAGGTGCCACAGCGCGGCCGGCAGGGCCTTCGTGGAGAGGAACATCTTCCAGGCCGGCTCGGTCCAGCGCAGGTGATCGTCCAGCGGGATGCGCGGGCCGAAGCGCTCGGTGACCAGGTCCTCCCACGGGTACAGCGCGAAGAGGTTCGTCAGGTACCGCAGGTCCGCGCCGACGAACCGCAGCTGCTCCGTGTCGAAGCCGATCTGGCTCATCAGCAGGGACTCGCACCTCACCCCGGCGTGCTCCGCGGCGTCGCGCAGCACGGCCACGGTCATGGCGTCCTCGCCCGTCTCGTCCAGCTCGGTGTGGGCGAAGTGCACCCGCGGCGGGCGGCCGGCGGCCAGGTCCGCGGAGAAGATCTGCCGCCACCGGTCCGTGAGCGCCTCGAAGATCCCGTTCCACTGGTCCACGCCGTCCCCGAGGACGTCCTGCTTCCAGTACCACTGCACGACGGCGGCCTCCACCAGTCCGGTGGGCGTGTCCGCGTTGTACTCGAGCAGCTTGGTGGGCTCGTCCGGGCCGGCGTACACCAGGTCGAAGCGTCCGTAGAGGGCGGGGTCGCCGCGGTCCAGGGACTCGACGGCGAGCTGCACCGCATGCCGGGGCAGCCCCAGGGCGCGCCACGGCGAGCCGGGCACGGACTGCTGGCCCGCGAGGAACCGGGCCGCCTCGAGGGACATGCGGTGCAGCTCCTCCGAGGCCCTCTCGAGGTGGTCCACCTCGGCGAGGGTGAGCGCGTAGCACGCGGACTCGTTCCAGTACTGGGTGACGGTGCCGTCCGGGTGCTCGGAGGCGGAGAACACGAGGCCCTGGGAGGCGACGGCCTGCTCCCAGCCGGGACGGGGCGTGACGGTGCGGCGTTCCATGGGGTCGGCTCCTGGGGTGGGGCTGGGGGTGAGGGGAAGCGGGGGTGCGGGGACGACGCGCGGGGCCGCCGTCGTCGTCGCGGGGGCGGTGCGCGGCGGGCCGGCTCAGGAGCCGGCGCCGCCGCCCTTGGTGCCGAACCCGCCCTTGGAGACGGTGCCGGCCTTGGCGAACTCGCCGCCAGCGGCGGGCACGCGGGTGCCCACGCCGCTCGTGGGCCGCACGGCCGTGCCGGCGCGCACCGGGGCGCCGACCGCCGGGACGGTGCGCCCGCCGATCAGCGGGATGAAGAACCAGCCGAAGCCGCCACCCCCGCCGCTGCGCTGGCCCTCCTCGCACCGCTCGTCCGGGACGCGCTCCTGCGTGGCCTCGTCGCGGCAGACCTGCGCGTAGTCGCCGTCGACCTCGTTGACCCCCGTGTCCGCCGGGGAGCTGCAGCCGGTCATCGCGGCGGCGAGCATCAGGGTGCCGCCCAGGGCCAGGGCCTTCGAGGAGCGGCGGCGCTGCCGGACCGGTGCGGCGGCGGGGAGGGCGGGGGCGGGATCGCTCATGGCTCCATTCTGCCCCGCCGAGCCGAGCCTGAGCGCCGGACCGGACAGCGCCGGGCCGTCCCGGGCGGCGATCGCACGAGGCCGGGGCGTCAGTCGTCGTCGACCTCGCCGGCCAGCGCCTTCGCCGCGAGCTCCTCCTCCGTGGCGGCCTCCCAGACCTCCTGGGCGGCGGAGCCGTTGAGCACCACGAGCAGCAGGCCCACGATGATGTCCGCCCAGCCCGAGGCCGTCAGCGCGGTGGCCCCGGCCAGGGCGATCAGCACGACGCCGGCGATCAGGTCGTTGCGGGCCGCGAGGAACGCGGCCGTGGTGAGGGAGCCGCCGTCACTCCGGTAGCGGGCCAGCAGCCCGACGCACACGAGGTTCACGAGGATCGCGCCGACGGCGGTCCACAGCAGCGCGCCGGCCGCGGGCGGCTCGGGGTCGCCGATCTTCACCACGGCCATGATGATCGCGGCGATCGCCGGGAGCACGATGATCCCGGCTATGACCTTGCCGACCCTCGCCCGCCGGGCCAGGGACCAGCCCAGGGCCACGAAGATCAGCAGGTTGACGGCGAAGTCCTCGAAGAAGTCCACCGAGTCGGCCACCAAGGCCACGGAGCGGATGGACAGCGCCACCGCGATCTCCACCACCATGTACGCCAGGTTCAGCAGCGCCACCGTCAGCACGATGGTGCGCAGCGCCCGGACCCGGCCGGGGTCCTCCCCGGTCCGCTGCGCGCCGCTCATGCCGGGTCCGTCGCCCAGATGCGCGTGTCCACGAGGGTGAGCGCGGCCTTGGCCCCGATCAGCCCGTCGAGGATCGGCTCGAGCGCCGTCATGGCCGCGTCCACCTCGACCTGCACGGGATGCTGCGCCACCAGCATGGCCAGCAGCTGCCCGGCCGCCACCTGCGCCTCCTCGAGCGGCAGCCCCGGGTCCCAGCCGAGGAACACGTCCGCGGGGGCCTCCTGGCGCTCGGCCGTGTAGGACACGGCGAAGGCGCGGATCGCGCCGCCCTCACTGCGAGGCGCGTCCCGGAGCACGACGGCGCCCGCCGCCCCCGTCTCCGGGCCCAGGATCAGCTGCTGGGCGGTTCCCACGGACATCTCGGAGGGGTCCCAGCCGTGGACCGCGTCGTAGAACGCGGCCACCGCGCGGGTCAGCTCCACCGAGCCGGTGGAGATCTCCTCCAGCACGGCACCGTCGGGGTGATCCTCGTCCCGCAGCGGCGGCAGGGCGATCGAGCCCGGCGCCACCGCCACGCGACGAGACCGCTGCACGGGGGTGCAGCCGGCGGCCACCAGGAACGCCTCGGTGCCGGCCACCTGCGCGGCGTGCTCGCCCCCGGCCTCCTCGCCGGGGGCCTGAGCGGTCACCTCGGGATCGCGCTCGCCGGCCTCCGCCGCGGCGTCCGCTTCGCGGCCCGTCACCACGGGCACGCGGGAGGCGACGGCGAAGCGCGTCTTGAGCGCCGTCGTCGTCACCTGGCCGGCCGCGTGGGCCTGCTCCACCGCTTCCCGCAGGGCCCCGAGCAGGGCCGAGCCGATCCCCCGGCGGCGGGCCGTGGGGGCCACCTCGAGGTAGAGCCACAGCCGGCGCGGGTGCAGGGACTGCGCGAAGACGGTCCCGGCGCCGACCGGCACGCCGTCGTCCTCGGCCACGAGCGTGCGCCGCCACGGCGTGTCCGCGACCGGGGCGAGCATCGCGCGGTCCTGGTGCTGCTGGACGTCGGCCGGGTCGCCCCACACCTCGAGCAGGGCCAGGTCGTCGCCGTCGGCCCACGGGCGCAGGGTCACGCCCGCGGGGAGGGCGGCGGCCTGGTCCGCGGCCCGACCGGCGTCGCTCACGTGCTGCTCCCCGCTCACTTGGTGAGGCGCTCGGCGAGGTAGGCCTTCACCTGGGAGAGGGCCACGCGCTCCTGCGCCATGGTGTCCCGCTCGCGGACGGTGACGGCCTGGTCCTCGAGCGTGTCGAAGTCCACGGTGATGCAGAACGGGGTGCCGATCTCGTCCTGGCGGCGGTAGCGGCGGCCGATGGCACCGGAGTCGTCCGTCTCGATGTTCCACTCGCGGCGCAGCTCGGCGGCGAGGGCCTGCGTGGCCGGCTGCAGCTCCTCCTTCTTGGACAGCGGGAGGACGGCGGCCTTGACCGGGGCCAGACGCGAGTCGAGGCGGAGCACGGTGCGCACGTCCGTGCCGCCCTTCGCGTTCGGCGCCTCCTCCTCGGCGTAGGCGTCCACGAGGAAGGCCATCATGGAGCGGGTCAGCCCGAAGGAGGGCTCGATCACGTACGGCGTGTAGTGCTCGCCGTTGGCCTGGTCGAAGTACTGCAGCTTGGTGCCGGAGGCCGTCGTGTGGCTCGAGAGATCGTAGTCGGTGCGGTTGGCCACGCCCATGAGCTCGCCCCAGCCGTCCCCGCCGCCGAAGCCGAACTGGTACTCCAGGTCGATGGTGCCGTCCGAGTAGTGGGCGCGCTCCTCCGCCGGCACGTCGAAGCGGCGCAGGTTCTCCGGGTCGATCCCGAGGCCGATGAACCAGTTCCAGCAGGCCTCGACCCACGTGTCGAAGTGCCGCTGGGCGTCAGCCGGCGGCACGAAGTACTCGATCTCCATCTGCTCGAACTCGCGCGTGCGGAAGATGAAGTTGCCGGGCGTGATCTCGTTGCGGAACGCCTTGCCGATCTGGCCGATGCCGAACGGCGGCTTCTTCCGCGAGGCGCCGAGCACGTTGAGGAAGTTCACGAAGATGCCCTGCGCGGTCTCGGGGCGCATGTAGTGCAGCCCCTCCTCGTTGTCCACGGGGCCGAGGAAGGTCTTCATGAGGCCGGAGAACATCTGCGGCTCGGTGAACATGCCCTTGGTGCCGCAGTCCGGGCAGACGATGTCCTGCATGCCTTCCGGGGCACGGCCCTTCTTGGCCTCGAACGCCTCGACCAGGTGGTCCTGGCGGTGGCGCCTGTGGCACTGCTGGCACTCCACGAGCGGGTCCGTGAAGGTGTCCACGTGGCCCGAGGCCTGCCAGACCTGCCGCGGCAGGATGATGGAGGAGTCCAGGCCCACCATGTCCTCGCGCGAGCGCACGAAGGTCTTCCACCACTCCGCCTTGATGTTCTCCTTCAGCTCCACGCCCAGGGGCCCGTAGTCCCACGCGGAGCGCGAGCCGCCGTAGATCTCACCGGCCTGGAACACGAAGCCGCGGCGCTTGGCCAGGCTGATGACGTTCTCGAGCGGGGACTTGGCAGCCATGGGGGCATCACTTCCGTGCACATCGGGGGCGGGAGGGGTTCACGACGACGGCGGCCCGCCGGGTCCTCGCGCTCACCCTGCGCGCGGCGCGGGCGGTCTCGGACGGCCGGGCCGGTCGATGCGGACCAGCCTACCGGCCACAATGGACGTCATGACCGATGCCCACAGCCATGACGAGTCCCGCGCCACGGGGACCGACGCCACCGCCGTCGACGTCCCCGAGGACGCTCAGCCCCTGCCGATCCGTGACACGATGATCCGCCTCGGCCAGGCCCTCAAGCTCGCCTCCCTCGTGGAGGACGGCGCGATGGCCCGGGACGTCGTCGCGGACGGGATGGTCACCGTGAACGGCGCGGTCGAGACCCGCCGCGGCGCGCAGCTGCACGACGGCGACGTCGTCGAGTTCAACGGCGAGGCCGTGGTGATCGAGGCGGAGTCCGCCGAGGCCTGAGCCTCAGCGACCCTTCAGCACCGTGTGCTGCAGGTATTCGCGCACGTGGCCGAGCTCCTGCTGGTTGATCGCGTGGGGCAGGCCCGCGTAGACGATCTTCATGAGGTCCGTGTGCGCTGTGAGCCACGCGTGGGTGGACTCGATGCGGGCCTCGGAGATGACCGGGTCGTCCTGGCCACGGCCCCAGAAGACCTTCGGCGTGAGCCGGGCGACCTCGTCGTCGCGGGCGAAGAGGCCCTCGAGGCCGGGCTCGGCGAGGTCCGGGTCGATCACGAAGCCGGAGAGCGCGACCGTGCACGCGTAGGCCTCCGGGTCCAGGCGCAGCAGAGCGGTGGCCAGCGCCATGCCCTGCGAGAAGCCCAGCAGAGAGACGGTGTGGAAGTCGCCGCGCACGGTCTGCACCCACGCGTGCAGGTCCTCTGTCGCGCGGCGGACGGCCGGAGCGTCGTCGGAGCCGATCTCCCCCGTCACCGGGTCCTGGGAGAGCGGGAACCACGCGTGCATGCCGGGCTGGAGGGTCAGCGGGGCGCGGACGGCGGCCACCGTGAACGGCTCCGGCAGCTGGGGCACGAGGCCGAAGAGGTCGTGCTCGCTCGCGCCGTAGCCGTGGAGCAGGATCAGCAGGTGCTCGGTGCGCTCGCCCTCGGGGCGGGACCAGCGGACGACGGGCTCGGGGCTCGGGGCGGAGGGGGTGTGGGAGGGCTCGGTCACCGGCTCAGCCTAGCGATTGACCGTGGGTCGGCCCCTGGAGCAGACTGCTACCCGTGAGTAACACCATCGTGCCGCCCGTCCACGATCAGCCCACCGGTCACCCCTGGCGCCGCTACGTGGCCCTCGGAGACTCCTTCACGGAGGGCATCGGGGATCCGGACCCGGACCAGCCCGGCTACCACCGCGGCTGGGCCGACCGCGTGGCCGAGGAGCTGGCCCGCCACGCCGAGGCGCCGGAGCCGTTCGCCTACGCGAACCTCGCCGTGCGCGGAAAGCTGATCGACCAGATCGCCGCCGACCAGGTGGACCCGGCCATCGAGCTGGCCCCGGACCTCATCAGCATCTGCGCGGGCGGCAACGACGTCCTGCGCGGCGCCGACCCGGACGACATCGCCCGCCGCCTGGACGCCGCCGTCGGGAAGCTCGCGGGAACGGGCGCCACCGTGCTCCTGTTCAACGTGACCGACATCCGTGACACCCCCGTGCTGGGACGCATCCGGGGGAAGGTGGCGATCTACAACGAGAACGTGCGCACCGTGGCGCTGCGCCACGACGCGCTCGTGCCGGACATGTGGTCGCTCAAGCAGCTCTCGCGGCCCGAGATGTGGGCGGAGGACCGGCTGCACTTCTCCCCCACCGGGCACCACACCATCGCGGCGATGGTGCTGGACACCCTCGGCGTCGAGCACGATCTGGAGCCCCTCCAGCCCAAGCCGGCCGCGCCCCGGACGTGGCGTCAGGCCCGCGTGTCCAACGCCAAGTGGGCGCGGGCCCACCTCGCGCCGTGGGTGATCCGACGCATCCGCGGCGTCTCCTCCGGCGACGGGGTCAGCGCCAAGCGCCCCGTGCCCGAGCCGCTGTTCGGCGTGGAGATGCCGCACGGCTCGGACCACACGGAGTCGCTGCCGGTCACGCCGCCCGCCGAGCCGGCCTCCTGAGCGGTCAGAGGGCGAGGGTCTCCTTCAGGGCGTCGGCGACCTGCCCGTACTCGGTGAGGAACCCGTCATGGCCGATCGGCGAGACGATCGTGTGGACGAGCACCTCGCCGGGCAGCAGCTCCGCGAGCAGCGCCGACTCCTCGGGCCGGTACAGCCGGTCGGAGTCGACGGCGGCCACGAAGGCCCGCCCGCGGAAGCGCCCCAGCGCCTCGGACAGGCTCCCCCGCCCGCGGGCGACGTCGTGGCTCATGAGCGCCTCGGTGAGCACGAGGTAGGAGTTCGCGTCGAACCGCGCGGCGAGCTTCGCGGCCTGGTGGTCCAGGTAGGACTCCACCGCGTAGCGTCCTTGCCGCCTCCCGACGGCGGCCCCGAACGGGTCCTCCGCGCCCTGGGGCTCGCGGCCGAAGCGGTACTCGAGCTCCTCGGCCGTGCGGTAGGTGGTGTGGGCGATGCGCCGGGCGATCCCGAGGCCCGTCTCGGGCCCGGGTCCGCCGTAGTAGTCGCCCTCGCGGTGCGCCGGGTCGAGCCGGATGGCCGCGGCCTGCGCCTGGCCCCAGGCGATCTGGTCCGCCGAGGACTGCGCCGTCGAGGCGAGCACCCCGACGCCGGCCACGCGCTCCGGGTGGGAGACCGCCCACTCCAGGGCGCGGGCCCCGCCCATCGACCCGCCGATCACGGCCTGCCACACGTCGACCCCGAGGTGGTCGGCGAGGCGGCGCTCGGCCTCGACCGCGTCGCGCAGCGTGAGGAATGGGAAGCGCGAGCCCCACGGCACGCCGTCGGGGTCGGGCGAGGACGGGCCCGTGGAACCGTGACAGCCGCCCACCATCGCGGGGGCGACGACGAACCAGCGGTCCGTGTCCACCGCCCGGCCGGGGCCGACGAGCGCGTCCCACCAGCCCGGCGTCGGGTCCGCGGCGTGCGCGGCCACGTGCGAGTCGCCCGTGAGGGAGTGCAGCACGAGGACCGCGTTGGAGCCGTCGGCGTCCAGGGTCCCCCACGTCTCGTAGGTGAGGGTGACGTCCGGGAGGAAGCCGCCGGTCTCGGTGGTCAGGGGCCCGACCGAGACGGTGTGGCGGGCGCCCTCGGGGAGGTCGACGGTCAGGGACGGGCGGCTCGCGACCGCGGTCATCGGGTGCCCTCCCCCGCACCGGCCGCCGCCGCGAAGCCGCGCTCCAGGTCGGCGAGGATGTCCTCGGCGTCCTCCACGCCCAGCGAGAGGCGCACCAGCCCGGGCGTCACACCGGCGGCGCGCTGCTCGTCGTCGGTGAGCTGGGAGTGGGTGGTGGAGGCCGGGTGCACCACGAGCGAGCGGACGTCGCCGATGTTGGCCACGTGGTGCAGCAGCTCAAGCCCGTCCACGAACGCCGCACCCGCCTCGGCGCCGCCCGCGATCTCGAAGGAGACGAACGCGCCTGCGCCGCGCGGCAGGTACCGCTGCGCCCGCTCGTGCCACGGGCTGGAGGGCAGGCCGGCGTAGACCACGGAGTCCACGTCGTCGCGCGCCTCGAGCCACTCGGCCACGGCCGTCGCGTTGGCCACGGCGCGCTGCATGCGCAGGGAGAGGGTCTCGAGGCCGAGATTGACGAGGAAGGCGTTGAACGGGGAGATCGAGGAGCCGTAGTCGCGCAGCAGCTGCACGCGCGCCTTGAGGATGAACGCGAGGTTGGCGCCCAGGGCGGAGCCGACGCCCAGGTCCCGCGCGTACACGAGCCCGTGGTAGGACTCGTCCGGCTCGTTGAACCCGGGGAAGCGCTCGGGGTGCTGCGCGAAGTCGAACGTGCCGCCGTCGACGATCACGCCGGCCATGGCGGCGGCGTGCCCGCCGAGGTACTTCGTGGCCGAGTGGGTGACGATGTCCGCGCCGTGCTCGATCGGGCGCAGCAGGTACGGGGTGGCCAGCGTGTTGTCCACGATCAGCGGCACGCCCGCCTCGTGCGCGACGTCGGCCACCGCCCGAACGTCCAGCACGTCGCCCCGGGGGTTGCCGAGGGTCTCCCCGAAGAAGGCCTTGGTGTTCGGCTTCACGGCGGCGCGCCAGGACTCGACGTCGTCGGGATCGGTCACGAACGTGGTCTCCACGCCCACCTTGGCCAGAGTGTGCTTGAAGAGGTTCTGCGTGCCGCCGTAGAGGCTCGCCGAGGCGACGACGTGGTCCCCGGCTCCGGCGACGTTGAGGATCGAGAAGGTCGTGGCCGCCTGGCCGGAGGCCAGCAGCAGCGCGCCCACGCCGCCCTCGAGCGCGGCGACCTTCTCCTCCACCGGGGACTGGGTCGGGTTGCCGATGCGGGTGTAGAGCGGGTCCAGGTCCTTGAGGGCGAACCGGTCCGCCGCCACCTCGGCGGAGGGGAAGTCGAACGAGGTCGTCTGGTAGATGGGCAGGGCCGTCGCGCCGAAGGCGTGCTGGCCGGGGGCGGCGCCGGCGTGGACCTGTGCGGTGGAGAAGCCCCACGCGGCGGCCGGGGTCAGGGGCGTGGTCTCGGCGGGGATGTTCTGGTCGGTCATGGCGGACTCTCCTGAGCTCCTCAGGGGCCGGACCCGCGTCCCTCCCGGCGGTCGGTGCGCCGGGTCGACCCGGCGCCTCGCGCCGGGGGTGCCCCGGCGTCGTCGAGAGGGGCCGAGGGGACGGCCCGCGCTTGCCGACAGCCCGTGTGGGAGCCGGCCTGGTCGTCACCCGGGGCACCCCACCGCGGAAGGAGGGTTGCCGGTCAGCATGCCGGGGCAAAGACGCTGACTCTCGTGACCGTGCCGCCAGTGTGCCACGGGTGCGGGGCCGATTTCATCGGGCGTGTCACACATGGATACGCTGTGAATCACAGGGGCGGCTCGGAGGTCAAGGGGCCGACGGCGCCGCCCTCCCATCGCGTTCGACGCCCGGCCCGCCCGGGGGTTCGGAGAGGAACAACGCCGTGAACACCTGCCGGATGGACCACGTCTCCTACGCCGCCGGGCCCGAGGGCCTCGAAGCCACCGTGGAGCGCCTCGTCGAGACCCTCGGCATCGACCGCATCAAGGGCGGCGTGCACCCGCGCTTCGGCACCCACAACGCCCTGTTCCCCATGCGGAACGGGCAGTGGCTCGAGGTCGTGGAGGCCATGGACCACCCGGCCTCCCTCAGCGCCCCCTTCGGCCAGCTCGTCCGCGCCCGCTCCGAGCAGGGCGGCGGCTGGATGAGCTGGGCCGTCTCCACCCCGGACATCGGCCGCTTCGAGCGCCGCCTGGAGCGCGAGGCCGTGCCCGGCATCCGCCGCTTCCCCGACGGCCGGGAGCTGTCCTGGCGTCAGATCGGCGTCAAGGGCACCCTTGCCGACCCGCAGCTGCCGTTCATCGTGCGCTGGGCCGACGGCCAGGAGGACATGCACCCGTCCCAGGCCGCCGAGCCGCAGGCCGCGATCGCCCACCTCTCCATGGCCGGGTCCCCGGACCGCCTGCGCGAGTGGCTGGGCGGCACGGAGGAGGACGCCGTGGCCGACGTCGACATCGCCTACGTGGCCCCGTCCGGCACCCCGGGCATCTCCTCGGTCACCTTCACCACCCCCAAGGGCGAGATCACCCTCTGACCCCTCGGGGTCCACGCAGCGTTTCGGGCTCACCTTCTGACGCCTCCGCGAGCCGGATGCGTCAGAAGGTGACCGCGGAACGTGGGGTGCGGGGCCGGGCCGGGGCCGATGGGCCGCGCGGGTCAAGTCCCGAACCAGCCCGCCTGCGCCAGCAGCGGAAAGGCCACGAAGCCCACGGCGTCCAGCAGGAAGTGCGCCACCACGAGCGGGACGACCCGCCGGTGCCGCACGAAGAACAGCGTGAACACCACGCCCATGAGCGCGTTGCCGATCCCCGGGCCGACCCCCTGGTACAGGTGGTATCCCGCGCGCAGCACCGCCAAGGCCAGCACCACGGTCCAGACGCGGACGGGCAGGAAGAGGCCTGTCGCCGCGGGCGAGGGCAGCGCCGGCGCAGGATGCCGTGCGAGACCGGCGGCGCGCAGCTGCTGGAGATACCCCAGCCGGTCCACCATCCAGGCGACGACGATCACCTCCTCGAGCAGCGCATGCCGCGCGGCGGAGAGCAGCAGCACGGGCACCGCGTACCAGCTCGGGTCCATCGCGTTGGCGACGATCGCCGTCGTGATGCCGGCCGCGCGGCCGCCCGCGTAGACGGCGAGCGTCCCGAGCCCCATGGCGAGGAAGAGGCCGACGCCCCACGCGAGGTCGCGGCCCGGGCGGCGCAGATCCAGGCCGAGCGTGCGGAACGGGTTCCGCCCCCGCAGCCACATCAGGTGGAGCACGAGCGCGACCGGCACGAGGGCGAAGCCGATGTCCAGGAGCTGGTAGACGAGGTCGAAGATCCAGCGGTCGTTCACGGTGGGATTCAGGACGGTGGTCTGCTCGCCGAGCGGGGCCCGGGTGGCCTTGTCGATCAGCTGCACCACCGCGTACACCGCCGAGCGCCCGAGCGAGAGCCCCAGCACGATCGCGATCTCCCACCGCACCGTGCGGGCGGACGGGTCGGGCAGGTGCGCGGCGGTCGCGGAGGCGCCGGGGGTGCGGGTCGGCGCGGAGGCGCCGGGAGCGGGCGTGGTCACGGGGGCCAGTGTAGGGACGGCGCCCTCCCCTACCCTGGGAGCATGGCCAGCGATCCCGTCCCGTCCGAGCTCGAGCTGGTGGCCGCGGCGCTCGAGCGCCTGCGGCCCGGCCTGGACCCGACGACGGCGGCCCGCCTCCGGGCGGCCGATTGGTCCGCCGGCGGCGTCGAGGAGGGCGGGCAGTTCCACCGGGTGCTCGTGCTCGAGGACGTGGGCGTGCTGCGCATGGCACGCCTCCACGAGGCGGGCGCGGCACCGGGCACGGTGTGGAGTCCGGAGCGCGATCCGGCCGCCCAGCTGGAGCGCCGGGTGGCCCTCGTGGACGGCCTCGCGGCGGCGGGGCTGCCGTGGCCGCTGCCGGTCTCGCTCTCGGAGGTGGTGGGTGCTGAGGCGGTCCGTTCAGGCGCGGGTGACGACGGCGGCGCGGTCCCCGTCCCCGGCCCCGGCGGCACCGCGGCCGTCCTGCAGACCCACCTGCCCGGCTTCCCCCACCCGCCGCACGAGGGCGACCCGGCTGTGCTGCGCGGCATCGTCGACGCCCTCGCTGCCGTCGACGTCGCCGACCCCCGCATCGCCCCGCATCTCGGGGCGCCCTTCGCCTTCCGCGGGCCGTGGACGGCCGAGCGCGTCGCCGCCGTCGCCGCGCTGCCCGAGCGGCTCGCGGGGCGGCTCGGCGGCTGGCCGGGCGATGCGCCGCCGACGCGGGAGGCGGACAGCGGCCCGGATCGGGTTCAGGGCGCCGCGACTCCCCTGGCCGCCTGGCCCAGCGTCGTCGCGCGCCTGACCGACGCGGCGACGCGCTGGACCGCGGAGCCGCCCGTGCCGCCGTGCCTGGTGCACGGGGATCTGGCCGGGCACAACCTGCGGTGGCTGCCCGAGCCGGGCACGCCCGTGCACCCCGAGCCGACGTGGCGGCTGGCGGGGATCCTCGACTGGGACCTGGCGTGCGCGTGGGACCCCGCACTCAACGTCGCCTACCTCGGCCTGTGGCACGGCGAGGAGCTCGTCGAGGACGTGGCCCGGGACGCGGCCGAGGCGCGGCGCGCCCGCGTGTGGCTCGGCGTCATGGCCCTCGAGACCCTCGACGACGCCGCGGCCCGGGACGCACTGGTGGGCATCCCGGACCGCTCCTGGCGCACGCTGCTGCGCAAGACGCTTCCGCGTGTGACGCGGGCGGTGACCGCGCTGGGGTGAGACTCCCCGGTCAGCCGACCCCGAGGCGCTCGAGCACGATCTCGCGCACGCGGCCGGCGTCGGCCTGGCCCCGGGTGGCCTTCATGACCGGCCCGATCAGTGCGCCGACCGCCTGCATCTTGCCGCCCTGGATCTTCGCCACCACGTCCGGGTGGTCCGCGATCGCGGCGTCCACGGCGGCGGTGAGCGCGCCGTCGTCGGAGACCACGGCCAGGCCCTTGGCCGCCACGATCTCCTTCGGGGCGCCCTCGCCGTCGGCGACGAGGCCGAGCACCTGCTTGGCGATCTTGTCGTTGATGGTCTTCGCGGCGATGAGCTCCTCGACCTCCACCACGTGGGCGGGGGCGATGCCGAGCTCGGCCACGGCCACCTCGCGCACGTTGGCCAGGCGGGCGATCTCGCCCATCCACCACTTGCGGGCCGCCGGCGCGGACGCCCCGGCCTCGACCGTGGCGACGATCTCGTCCAGCACGCCGGCGTTGACGACGTCGCGGAACTCCTCGTCCGAGTAGCCCCACTCCGCCTTGAGTCGCTTGTTGCGCACGGCCGGCAGCTCGGGCAGCTCGGCGCGCACGCGCTCGATCCACGCCTCGTCCACGACGACGGGCACGAGGTCCGGCTCGGGGAAGTAGCGGTAGTCGTCGGCGTCGGACTTGGGACGGCCCGACGTCGTCGTGCGCGTGTCCTCGTGCCAGTGGCGCGTCTCCTGCGTGATGGTCCCGCCCGCGGCGAGCACGGCGGCCTGACGCTGGATCTCGTGGGTGACGGCGTGCTGCACGGCGCGCGTGGAGCTCACGTTCTTGGTCTCGGTGCGCGTGCCGAAGACCTCGGCGCCCTTCTCCATGAGGGAGACGTTCGCGTCGCAGCGCACGTTGCCGTGCTCCATGCGGGCGTCCGAGATGCCGATGGCCTTCACGATGTCCCGGATGGCGGCCACGTAGGCGC
This sequence comes from Micrococcus sp. M4NT, assembly GCF_033790745.1. Classification (NCBI taxonomy): domain Bacteria; kingdom Bacillati; phylum Actinomycetota; class Actinomycetes; order Micrococcales; family Micrococcaceae; genus Micrococcus; species Micrococcus sp. M4NT. The sequence continues at coordinate 23,196 of NZ_JAMYEH010000004.1, read as the reverse complement.
GCGCGATCTCCGGGGCCCGCTCCCCCGCGCCCACGATGGGCCGGGTCACGATCTCGATGAGCGGCACGCCCGCGCGGTTGTAGTCCACCAGGGAGCTCGAGGCGCCCTGGATGCGGCCGGACCCGCCCTGGTGGGTGAGCTTGCCGGCGTCGTCCTCGAGGTGGGCGCGCTCGATCTCCACGCGGAACACGGTGCCGTCCTCGAGCTCCACGTCCAGGTGGCCGTCGAACACGATCGGCTCGTCGTACTGGGACGTCTGGAAGTTCTTCGGGGTGTCCGGGTAGAAGTAGTTCTTCCGCGCGAACCGGCACGTCGGGGCGATCTGCGCGTTCAGGGCCAGGCCCAGGCGGATCGCGAACTCCACGGCCTGCCGGTTCAGCACGGGCAGCGTGCCCGGCAGGCCGAGGTCGAGCGGGGTGACGTTGGTGTTCGGCTGGTCGCCGAACGCGTTGGCGGCCGAGGAGAAGATCTTCGTGGCGGTGTTCAGCTCCACGTGCACCTCGAACCCGAGCACCGGGTCGAAGCGCTCCATCGCCTCGGCGACGTCCATGGTCTGCTCTGCGTGGCTCACGCGGCTCCTCCGTCCGTGGTGGTGGCGCGCTCGGCGCCGGTGCGGCGCTGCGCGCCCTTCTCGAGCTCGGGGGCCTGCGCCCACACGGGCGAGCCGCCGCGGCGGGTCACCAGCGCCTCGACGGCGGCGCCCACCTCGTACAGGCGGGCGTCCTCGCGCGCCGGGGCCGTGAACTGCAGGCCGTACGGCAGGCCGTCCACGAGGCCGCCGGGCACCGAGATGCCCGGGACCCCGGCCAGGTTGGCCGGGATGGTCGCGTAGTCGTTGAGGTACATGGTGACCGGATCCTTCGTCTGCTCCCCCAGCGCGAAGGCGGTGCCCGGCGCGGTGGGGCTCAGCAGCACGTCCACCTGCTCGAAGGCGGCCGCGAAGTCCTGCTGCACGAGCGTGCGGACCTTCTGCGCGGAGCCGTAGTAGGCGTCGTAGTAGCCCGCGGAGAGGGCGTAGGTGCCCAGGATGATGCGGCGCTTGACCTCGGGGCCGAAGCCGGCGGCGCGGGTGGCGCCCATGACCTGCTCGATCGTGCCGCCGCCGGCCGGGACCACGCGGTTGCCGTAGCGGACGCCGTCGAAGCGGGCCAGGTTGGAGGAGACCTCCGAGGGCATGATGAGGTAGTACGCGCCCAGGGCCGCGTGGAAGTGCGGGCAGGAGACCTCGACGATCTCCGCGCCCGCCTCGCGCAGGGCGGCGACGTCGGCGTCGAAGGCCGCCTTCACACCGGGGTGGTAGCCGTCCTCGCGCAGGTCGGCGATCACGCCGATGCGCAGGCCGGAGAGGTTCCCGCGGGCAGCGGCCGCGCCGAGGTCGGCGGGCTCCTCGGGCAGCGAGGTGGAGTCGCGCTCGTCATGGCCGGCGATCACCTGCTGCAGCGCGGCGGCGTCCGCCACGGTGCGCGCGGCGGGGCCCACCTGGTCCAGCGAGGAGGCCATCGCGATCACGCCGAAGCGGGACACGGCGCCGTACGTGGGCTTGACGCCCACGGTGCCGGTGAACGCGGCGGGCTCGCGGATGGAGCCGCCCGTGTCCGAGCCCAGGGCGAACGGGGCGAGGAACGCGGCCACCGCGGCGGCCGAGCCGCCACCGGAGCCGCCGGGCACCCGGTCCAGGTCCCACGGGTTGCGGGTCACGCCGAACGCGGAGTACTCGGTGGAGCCGCCCATCGCGAACTCGTCCATGTTGGTCTTGCCCAGGATCGGCAGGCGGGCGGCGCGGATCCGCTCGATGACCGTGGCGTCGTACGGGCTCATCCAGCCGTCGAGCATCCTGGAGGCCGCCGTCGTGGGCTGCCCGACGGTGACGATGTTGTCCTTGATCGCCACCGGCACGCCGGCCAGCGGGTGCAGGGCCTCGGCCTCGGCGCCCCCGGCGGCGCGGATCGCGTCCACCTCGGCGGCGACGGCGAGCGCCTCCTCCGCGTTGACGTGCAGGTACGCCCGCACGCCGCGGTCCTGTGCTGCGTCGGCGCGCGGGTCGCCGTCGAACTCCGCGATGCGGTCCAGGTGCGCCTGGACGAGCTCCACGGAGGTGGTCGTGCCGGCGCGCAGGCACTCGGCCATCTGCAGGGCGGTGAGGCGGACCAGCTGGTCGGCGCCCGCCTCGGCGTTCACATCGAAGGTCTCGGTCATGCTCGTGATCACTCTCCGTCCAGGATCGCGGGGACCTTGAACTGGCCGTCCTCGGCGTCCGGCGCCTGGTCCAGGGCCTGCTCCTGCGTGAGCATGCCCGTGGGCACGTCCTCGCGGAACACGTTGTGCAGGGCGATGGGGTGGGAGGTGGGCTCCACGTCCGCGGTGGCCACCGCGCGCACGTCCTCGACGGCCGCGAGGATCTCCTCGAGCTCGCCCGGCATCTGGGCCAGCTCCTCCTCGCTCATCTGGATGTGGGCCAGGCGGGCGAGGTGCTCCACCTGCTCCCGGGTGATCTCCGGCATGGATCTCCTTCACGACGGTGGTGTCGGACGGCGTGGCCGGGCCGGGCACGCGGACGCGCGACGGGGCCGGACGGGCCGCTTTCGGTTCGGACCGAGTCTAGCGGCGCGCGCGGACGGGACACGGCGGCAGCCGGGCCGGACTGCGGGGGCGGGTCAGCCCAGCGGCATCCGGTACACGATGAAGGGACCGGCCTCGTCCGCCGGGTCCAGGTCCGGGACCACGTCCCGCAGGTGCCAGTCCCGCTCGGGCAGCCGCACGAAGCCCATGCGCTCGTAGAGCCGGTGGGCGTCGGTCATCGTCGGCATGGTGGTCAGGGCGATGGCCTCGATCCCGGGCAGGGCCCGGGCCCGCTCCACGATCGCGGCCATCAGGGCGCGGGCGACGCCGCGGCGGTGGTGGTCCGGGTGCACGGCCAGCATGCGGAACTCGTACTCCCCCTCCACGGCGGTCTCCGCCATCGGCGAGCCCAGCGGGGTGAGCACCACGGAGCCGACCACCTGCCCGTCGAGCTCGGCCACGAGGACCTCCGCCTTCTCCGCCCGAGAGGCCACGTCCGTGAGGGTCCGCACGTACGCGGAGTCGGGGTCGATGTGCCCGCCGTCCACGTAGGAGGCCAGCGTGAGCGCGGCGACGGCGTCGTGGTCCTCGGGGCGCAGCGGCCGGACGTGGATCCCGCTCATCGGGCGCTCCCCTCCTGCGCGGGCGTGGCCGCCCGCAGCATGTCCTTCAGGCGGGCGCGCGAGGCATCGTCGGCCACGATGAAGTCCTTCTTCCGCGCCCACACCGTGGGGACGGCCTCGTGCTCGCGACCTTCGCGCCGTGCGTGGAGGCGGCGCAGCGCGGCCGCGGCCTCGGCGTCCGTCCAGATGTTCACCCAGGAGGCCGCCGCGCGCTCCGCGGGCGTGAGCGCCTTGATCAGCGTCATGCAGTACTGGCAGCCGGGCCGCCAGAACACCACGACGCCGCCCGCCGCCACGTGCGCCTCCGCGCCGGCGAGCGGGCGGGAGCGCACCCGGGTGGCCCGGAGACAGCGCAGCACGAAGTACAGCAGCACCAGCGAGGACGCGATCACCGCGAGGTTCCGGTTCACCGTGCCCCACACCGCGAAGAAGATCCCCGACGCCGCGAACAGCACCGGGTAGAACCAGGGATCGCCCACCAGCCGTCTCACGCGGTCACCTCCTGTGCCGCCGTCAGGGCGGCCTCGTCCACGTCCCCGGCCACCATCCAGCCGGGATCAGCCGTGCCGTCGCCGCTCGCGGGCCGGCGCACGCGGGCCCCGGCCTCCTCCGCCACGAGCGCGCCGGCGGCCCAGTCGTACTCCTGCGTGCCGAACTCGGCATACGCGTCCAGGGTGCCGTCCGCGACCATGCACAGGTCCAGGGCGGCCGAGCCGATGCGGCGCACGTCCCCGAAGCCGGGCAGCAGCGCCTCGAGGGCGCGCACCTGGACCTGCCGACGCGCGGGGTCGTAGCCGAAGCCGGTGGCCAACAGCCTGCCGGAGCGGCCGGACACGGGGCCGGCCAGGCGCACGGGGGCCTCGTCCCGGCCCGGCAGCTCGACACCCGCCGTCGTCGCGTCCGCGGTGCTGAAGGCACCCTCGCCCGCGCTCGCGAACCACGTGCGCCCCAGCGCGGGAGCGACGACGGCGCCCGCCAGCCAGCGCGGCGTCCCCTCCGGCACGCCGAGGCGCTCGGCGACGGCGGCGTCCGCCGGGCCCATCACGGCCACGGAGGTGCAGAACTGCGGAATCCCTCGCACGAAGTTGGTGGTGCCGTCCAGCGGGTCGATGCTCCAGCGCAGCCCGCTCGGACGCGCGGGGACGGTGGCGCCGTACTCCTCGCCCGTGAGCTCGTCGTCCGGCCGGTAGCCGGTGATGACGGCGCGGACGGCCTGTTCGGCGCGGCGGTCGTAGTCCGTGACCCAGTCCGAGCCGGAGGACTTGGTCTCGGCGCCGAGCGAGGCCGCGGTCAGCGGGGTGGCCGGGTGGTGACGGACCCACCGCTGGGCGAGCACGTCCGCCCCGGCCCGTGCGGCGGCCTTGGCGATGACGAGCAGGCCCGCCGTGGTGGGGGTCGGACGCGCGGCGGCGCGGGGCTGCGGGGCGGGGCTCATCCGGCGTCCTCCCCCGTTCCGGCCTCGCCCTCGGCTGTCTCCTCCGCCGCGAACGCCGCCGGCCCCTCGGCCAGCAGCGTGACGAACCCGGCCTCGTCCAGCACGGGCACGCCGAGCTGCTCGGCCTTCTCCAGCTTGGTTCCCGCGTTCTCCCCGGCCACGAGGAAGTGGGTCTTCTTGGAGACGGAGCCGGACGCCTTGCCGCCGCGCACCAGGATGGCCTCCTTCGCGGAGTCGCGGGAGAAGCCCTCGAGCGATCCGGTGACCACCACGGTCACGCCCTCCAGCGTGCGGGGCATGGACTCGTCCTGCTCGTCCTCCATTGAGACGCCCGCGGCGGCCCAGCGGTCCACCACCTCACGGTGCCAGTCCTCCGCGAACCACTCGATGAGGGCGTCCGCGATGATCGGGCCCACGCCGTCGATCTCCGCGAGCCGGTCCCGCTGCCCCGCCTCCGCGGCCGCGCGCAGCGCCGCCATGGACCCGAACGCGGTGGCCAGGGAGCGGGCCGCCGTCGGGCCCACGTGCCGGATGGACAGCGCCACGAGGGTGCGCCACAGCGGTTGGGACTTGGCCTTCTCGAGCTCGTCGAACAGGCGCAGCGTGTTGGCCGTGGGCGCGGACGGCTTCTTCGCGGTGCCGGCGGTGAAGAAGTACGGCTTGAGCTCGAACCTCCCGGAGGGCACGAACGTGCCGTCCACCTTGGTGCGCGTCTCCCGCCACACCCGGACGTCGCCCAGCGAGCGCTGGAGGTCCGTCAGGCCGTCCTCGCCGCGGGGGCCCGTGATCTCCTCGGGCGTGCCGGAGGCGAGGTCGAAGACCTGCGCCTCCGCGGTGATGACGCCGGCGCCCTCGGGGAGCACCCGACCGCCGTTCTCGGCCGGATCCGGGCCGGGCCCGTTCACGAGCCAGCGGGCGGCCTCCTCGCCGAGCGCCTCCACGTCGAACGCACCGCGGCTGGCCAGGTGCTCGACGCGGCCGGCCAGCTGGGCCGGGCAGGAGCGGGCGTTGGGGCAGCGCAGGTCCACGTCCCCCTCCTTGGCGGGGGCCAGCGGGGTGCCGCACGAGGGGCAGTCGGCGGGCATCACGAACTCGCGCAGCTCGATGCCCCGCTCGGCTGCGGTCTCGCGCAGCGGCAGCACGGGGCCCACGACCTCGGGGATCACGTCCCCCGCCTTGCGCAGGATGACGGTGTCCCCGATCAGCACGCCCTTGGCCTTGACCACGTCCTGGTTGTGCAGCGTGGCCAGGGAGACGGTGGACCCGGCCACCGACACGGGCTCCATGTGGGCGAAGGGGGTGACGCGGCCGGTGCGGCCCACGCTGACGAGGATGTCGAGCAGGAGGGTGTGCACCTCCTCCGGCGGGTACTTGAACGCGGCCGCCCAGCGGGGCACGCGGGAGGTGTGGCCGAGCAGGCGCTGGTCCGCGAAGGCGTCGGCCTTGACCACGATGCCGTCGATCTCGTGGATCAGCTCGTGCCGGCGGCGCCCGTACTCCTCGATCACCGCGACGACGTCGGCCAGCGCGGCCTCGTCCGCGCCCTCCACGAGGCGCGTGTACGGGCTCACGGGCAGGCCCCAGGCCGCCAGCGCGTCGTAGGCCTCGTGCTGGGAGGCGACGCCGAGGTCCGGCCCCGCGCCGACGCCGTGCAGGATCATGGACAGCGGGCGCCGGGCCGTGACGGCGGGATCCTTCTGGCGCAGGGATCCGGCGGCCGCGTTGCGCGGGTTCGCGAAGGGCGGCAGACCCTCCTCTGCGCGCTGCGCGTTGAGCTCCGCGAAGGCGGCGGAGGACATGAAGACCTCACCGCGCACCTCGAACTCGGCCGGCCATCCCTCGCCGGTGAGCGTCTGGGGGACGTCGGCGATGGTGCGCACGTTCTGCGTGACGTCCTCGCCCACGCGCCCGTCGCCGCGGGTGGCGGCCTGCACGAGCCGGCCCTCCCGGTAGCGCAGGTTCACGGCCAGCCCGTCGATCTTCACCTCGACCGTCCACGCCGGCGCCGCCTCCGGGCGGCCCGCCGTCAGGGTGCCCGCGGTGCGCAGGAACCAGGTGCGCAGCTCCTCCTCGGAGAACAGGTCCTCGAGCGAGTACATGCGCGCCCCGTGCGTGACCGGGGAGAACGCGGCGGAGGCCTCGCCGCCGACCTCCTGGGTGGGCGAGTCGTTGGCGACGATCTCCGGGTGCAGCGTCTCGATGTCCTCGAGGCGGCGGTACAGCGCGTCGTACTCCGCGTCCGAGAGCTCCGGGGCGTCCTGCTGGTAGTACGCGGTGCGCGCGGAGCGGACCTGCTCGACGAGCGTCTCGTACTCCTCGCGGAGGCGCTCGGAGGGGATCTGTCCGGGGGCGTCGGGGCCGACGGAGGGCTCGGGGGTGCTCACGGGGACCACCCTAGTTCCCGTCCCGGACACCTCAGGGGATCCGGACCAGCACCACGGTGATGTTGTCCCGTCCGCCGCGCCACAGGGCGGCGTGGACGAGCTGCTCGGCGGCCTCCTCGAGGTCCGCGGCGTCGTCCAGCAGCGCCCGGATCTCCTCGTCCGTCAGCTCGCCCGTGAGGCCGTCGCTGCACAGCACGAACGTGTCGCCGGAGGCGGCGTCCACCTCCGCCACGTCCACGGTGAGCGGTTCGAGCGAGCCCAGGGCGCGGGTGATCACGTTGCGCCGGGGGTGCACACGCGCCTCGTCCGCGGTGAGCCGGCCGGCGTCCACGAGCAGCTGCACGGCGGAGTGGTCCACCGTGACCTGCTGGAGCACCGGCGCGTCGGCGGGCCGCCGGTAGACGCGGGAGTCCCCCACGTTGGCGATCGCCCAGCGGCTGCGCTCGGCGTCCAGGCAGGCCAGCAGGGTCAGCGTGGTGCCGGAGCGGGCGTGGCCGGCCTCGATCACGGCCGCGTCGGCCTCGTGCACGAGGGCGGCGAGCTCCTCCAGGGTGTGCGGGCTCCCGGGGGCGAGGACCTCGGGGGCGCGCCGCTCCAACAGCTCGACGGCGGCGGCCGAGGCCACCTCGCCGGCCTCGTGACCTCCCATCCCGTCCGCCACCGCGGCGAGCACGAGCGGCTCCCCCACGGTGACCCAGGTGTCCTCGTTGAGCTCGCGGACCGCTCCCACGTGGGTGCGGGCGGCGACCTCGGGGCGGGCGGGATCGGACGGGTGCGGCTCCTGCACAGGGCGGCTCATGGGTCCTCGGGTTCCGTCGGTGGCGGGGACGGCCGACGCGGGGCCGGCCGGGGATCAGTCGACGAGCAGGGTCTGCGTGGCACCGCTCATGAGCAGGGAGGGGCGGACCTCTCCGAACCCGCGAACGATCCTCGGCGGCTGAGGGACGAGGACGAACCGTTCGTCCTGCGAGAGGGCGGCGGCGGTCAGGGCGTCCACGAGCACCGTACCCGGATCCGCGAGCGACGTCAGGCGCGCGGCGAGGTTCACCGTGGGTCCGTAGATGTCCCCGAGGCGGGAGAGCACGCGGCCCCACGCGAGGGAGACGCGCGCCGAGGGCAGCACGGGGTCGTCGGCCAGCGCCTCGGAGAGGCTCAGCGCGATCGTGGCACCGGCCTCCGGCGACTCGGCGTTGAAGAGCACCTCGTCGCCGATCGTCTTCACGAGCCAGCCGCCGCCCGAGGAGATGATCTCCGCGCACCGGGACTCGAAGCGCTGCACCATGCGGGCCAGCGTCCGCTCGTCCATCGTGCGGGAGAGCGTGGTGTAGGAGACCATGTCGGCGAAGCCCACGGCGCGCGCGAGCGGAAGCGGGGCGTCGTGCTCCGAGCCGTCGCGGCCCTGCTCGCTCGCGGCCAGGCCGGCCTCCACGCGGACGGTGAGGCGCTGCACGGCGCGGTTCAGCTGCCGCCGGTAGACGACCTCCATGGCCTCCTCGAGCGGGGAGACGATCTCCGGCAGCAGGTCCACGGCCGCGCGGCGCGCCGAAGGGTCGGACATCCCCCCGGAGGCGATCTTGTCCTCCACGAGGGCCTCGATCTGCCACACCACCATGCGGTCCATCAGCTGGCCGATCGAGCGGGCGAGCGAGATGGCGGTGTCCTCGTTCAGCGCGCCGGAGCGCATGAGGTGCAGCACGGCGCCGAACGCGCGCGCGTCCTCGTCGGTGAACGCCTTGACCCCGTCCTTCCCGCTGGGGTATCCCAGGGCCCGCCAGATGCGCCGAGCGGTGGCCAGGGGGACCCCCAGGCGGTCGGCCATCTCCCGCTGGGTGTAGCTGCGCGGGCCCACCACGAGCCCCGCGTCCAGGGTGCGCATGGCGCCGGTCCAGCCGGGGGTGGGCACCGGGTCCCGGGGGTCGGCGGCGGCGGTCGACGACGGCCCGGGCGCGCCCGTGGTCGCAGGGTTCTCCGGCATCACGGGTGCGTCCGGCGTCACGGGTGCGTCCGGCCTCGCCTCGGGGGCGCGGGCGGGCGGGATGACGGGCAGCGGTGCCGTGTCCGGCAGGTGGGAGCGGGTCAACGGATGCCTCCTGACGGGTGCGGGGCGGGCCACAACTGCGCGCGGGCCCGACGCGTGGCCTCGGCCAGCGCCTCCTCGAAGCGGCCGGCCTCCGGGACGTCCGTGAGCCGCCAGTAGACCTGGCGGCCGGCGTCCTGGAACCGGACGTGCAGATCCCCCGCGCCCGAGCCTCGGCCGCGGCGCACCACGTCCGCGATGGACACGAGGGGCATGACGGCCTCGGGGCCCCGGCCGAGGCCGGGTCGCTGGACGAGGCGGCGCGTGGTGATCACCGTGCGCCGGGTGAGCCAGCGCAGGAAGGGCCGCACCGTGCCGAGCAGCACGGCGAGCGCGGCCAGGGACCAGGCGAGCAGGTGCAGCCACGAGCGGGAGCGGACCACGAGGCCCGGCAGGCCCGGGCGGTCGAGGACGCCCATGACGAGGCCCAGGAGCAGGGCGGTGCCCACGAGCAGGGCGGCGGCGCGCAGCAGGACGCGCGGATGCGCGCGGGTGCGCACCACCACGCGTTCACCGGGCTCCAGGCGCACTCTCCACTCCCTGCGGCTTCAGTGCCCGCGCCGGGGCACGGGCTCAGCGTCCGCGCAGCACGTCGCCGCGCAGATGGACGACGTCGCCCGCGCTGATCTCTGCGGGCAGTGTCTCACGCGACCCTGCGAGCGGCCTGACCAGGAGCGTCCCCCCGCGTCCGAGGCCCACGGCCGTCCCCTCGAGGGTGTCCCCACCGGGCAGCTCGGCCCGGATCTCACGGCCCACCGTGCTGAGCCGGCGCAGCACGGGGGCGACGGCCGGGTGATCCCCGTCCACGGGCTCGGCCTCGCCGGCCACGGCGGCGGCGAAGCGGTCCACGGCGGCCACCACGGCGTCGCGCAGCTCCTCGGCGAGCACGCGCGGCTCGGGCACCTGGCCGGCGTCGGCCCACTCCGCGAGGTCGGTGGCGGTGGGCACGGGGGCGGCGCCGCGGTGGTCCAGGTTCACGCCCATCCCCACGACGACGCCGGGGCCCTTGCCGTCCGCGGCGAGGGACACCGAGCCGAGCACGCCGCACAGCTTGCGCCCGTCCGGGGCGAGCACGTCGTTGGGCCACTTCACGTGGGCGGCCACGCCGCGGGTTCCGAGGCGCTCGGCGATCGTCGCGGCGGCCACGAGCGAGAGCCAGCTGAGGTGCACGGGCGCGAGCGGGACGCCGGCGGGCTCGGGCCGCAGATGGACCGAGAGGGCGAGCGCGGTGCCGGGCGGGGTGCTCCACACGCGGGTGTGGCGGCCGCGGCCGGCGGTCTGGTCCGCGGTGGCGACGGCGGCGCCGTGCCGGTGGCCCTCCCGGTCGAGGCGGGCCAGGAGGTCGTCCTGCGTGGAGCCGACGGACTCGAGCCACGTCAGCGGCGGGGCGGGGGCGGCGGAGGCGGCTGGGGAGGGAGCCGCGGGGACGTGTTCCTGCATGATCCCTACATATACACCCCCACCGGTCCGCCGCCGTGCGGGCGGGGCGCACGAGCCGATCCGGCGGGCGTTGGAGGAATCCTCCTGTCGGGGCTCCGGGCCCTCCCCCGTAGACTGGCCGCTCGACAGGGCCCCGCCCGGGCCGCCCATCAGCCCAGGAGCTCGCGTGTCCGATCCCGATCTGACCACCACCGCCGGCCGTCTCGCGGACCTGCATCGCCGCCTCGAGGCGACGGACGCGCCCGGCGGCACGGCCGCCGTCGAGCGTCAGCACGGCCGGGGCAAGCACACCGCCCGCGAGCGGATCGAGATGCTCCTGGACGAGGGCTCGTTCGTGGAGCTCGACGCGCTGGCCGTGCACCGCACCACCGCGTTCGGCATGGACGCCAAGCACCCGGCCGGCGACGGCGTCGTGAGCGGCTTCGGCACCGTGGACGGCCGCCAGGTGGCCGTGTACGCGCAGGACTTCACGGTGTTCGGCGGCTCGCTCTCCGAGCGCAACGGCCAGAAGATCGTGAAGGTCCAGGAGTTCGCGGCGCGCAACGGCTGCCCCGTGATCGGCATCCTCGACGGCGGCGGTGCGCGCATCCAGGAGGGCGTCGCCTCGCTCGCCCAGTTCGCGGACATCTTCCGGAACAACGTGCTGGCCTCCGGCATGGTCCCGCAGATCTCCCTGATCATGGGGCCGTCCGCGGGCGGCGCGGCGTACTCGCCGGCGCTGACCGACGTCGTGGTGATGGTGGACCAGACCTCCCACATGTTCATCACCGGCCCGGACGTGATCAAGACCGTCACGGGCGAGGACGTGGACATGGAGACGCTCGGCGGCGCGCGCTCGCACAACGCGGTCTCCGGCACGGCGCACTACATGGCGACGTCGGAGGAGGACGCGATCGCGTACGTGCAGGAGCTGCTCGAGTTCCTGCCCTCCAACAACCTGGCCGAGGCGCCGCTGGACCAGCCCGTGGACCTCGAGCCGACGGACGAGGACCACGGCCTGGACGCGCTGATCCCCGACTCGGCCAACCAGCCGTACGACATGCTCCAGGTGATCGGGGCGATCGTGGACGACGGCCACGTGCTGCAGCTGCAGGAGCTCTACGCCCCCAACGTGATCACAGCGCTGGCGAGGCTCGACGGGATGAGCGTGGGCGTGGTGGCCAACCAGCCGATGCAGTTCGCCGGCACGCTGGACATCGCGGCCTCGGAGAAGGCGGCGCGGTTCGTGCGGTTCTGCGACGCGTTCAACCTGCCCGTGGTCACCCTCGTGGACGTGCCCGGGTTCCTGCCCGGCACCGACCAGGAGTTCCAGGGCATCATCCGCCGCGGCGCGAAGCTGATCTACGCCTACGCCGAGGCCACCGTGCCCAAGCTGACGGTGATCACGCGCAAGGCGTTCGGCGGCGCGTACATCGTCATGGGCTCCAAGAAGCTCGGCGCGGACCTCAACCTGGCCTGGCCCAGCGCGCAGATCGGCGTGATGGGGCCGCAGGGCGCCGTCAACATCCTGTACCGCCGCGACCTCGCCGAGGTCGAGAAGGCCGGCGGGGACGTGGAGGAGCGGCGCGCGCAGATCGTGGCCGACTACGAGGCCGAGCTGCTGAACCCCTACCAGGCCGCGGAGCTGGGCTACGTGGACGCCGTCGTCGCCCCGCACCAGACGCGTGCCCAGCTGGTGCGTGCCCTGCGCGCCACGCACCACAAGCGCGAGTCGCGGCCCGCCAAGAAGCACGGGAACATGCCGCTGTGAGCGCGCGCGACGAGGAGGTCCGGGGCACGGGCCAGGCCGGTGGAGAGCAGGCCGGCGACGCCGGCGACGCCGTGCGCCTCTCCGGCGCCGAGCTGGACCCGGAGGAGATGGCGGCCCTGACCGCGGTGCTCGCGCACCTGCGGGCGGAGGAGGCGCAGGCCGTGCAGGCTCGGCCGCGACCGCCGCGGCTGGACCGCACGCTGCGCCGCCGCGACGACCTCGGGCTGTGGGCCCGTCCCGGCAAGGACCAGTGGCGCCGCTCGGCGGGCCCCTCCTGACCCGACCGGCGTCGTGAACGGGAGGGGGACGTGAGCTCCCGTTTCGCGCACGAAAACGCACGGCCTAGAGTTCAGGGTATGACCCAGAACACCTCTCTGAGCGAGGGCGGCGCCCGCACGCCCTCCGCGATCGACGCCCTGGCCGAGCAGTACGTCACCGACTACCTCGCCCTGCACCCGGACACCGCCACGGAGCTCGGCTTCGCGGGCCACGAGTCCGAGTACTCGGACTTCTCCCCCGCCGGCGCCCGTGCCGACGACGAGCTCAACGCCCGCCTCCTCGCGGACCTCGAAGCGCTCGAGCCGGCCGACGAGACCGACCGCGTCACCAAGGCCGCCATGCAGGAGCGCATCGGCCTCGAGCGGGAGATCCACGCGACCGGCCGCACCGAGCTGAACAACATCGCGTCCCCCGCGCAGGGCATCCGGGCCGTGTTCGACCTCATGCCCACGGACACCGCCGAGCACTGGGAGCACATCGCCGGCCGCCTCGAGAACCTGCCGGCCGCGCTCGCGGGGTACACGGCATCGCTGATCGCCTCGAAGGACTCGGGCCACGTGGCCGCGCAGCGCCAGATCGACATCGTCATCGAGCAGGCCCGCGCACACGGCACCGGGGACGGGTTCTTCCCGGGCCTGACCGCCCGCGCGCAGGAGGCCGACGTCGTCGACGCCGCGCTCGCCGAGCGGATCCGCTCCGGCGCCGACGCCGGTGCGCAGGCCTACCGCGACTTCGCGGACGCCCTCGAGTCCGAGCTGCGCCCGCACGCGCCGGAGGCCGACGCCGTCGGGATCGAGCACTACCGCCTCGCCTCGCGCGTGTTCCTCGGCGCGGAGATCGATCTCGAGGAGACCTACCGCTGGGGCCAGCAGGAGCTCGCGCGCCTGATCGCCGCGCAGGAGGCGGACGCCGAGAGGATCAAGCCCGGCGCCACGATTGAGGAGGCCCGCGCCGTCCTCGACGCCGATCCCGAGCGCGCCCTCAAGGGCACCGACGCGCTCCGGGCCTGGATGCAGCGCCTCTCCGACGAGGCCGTCGCGGCCATGAAGGAGCACTTCGAGATCCCCGCTCCCATGGACCGCCTCGAGTGCATGATCGCCCCCACGCAGGAGGGCGGCATCTACTACACCGGCCCCTCGGACGACTTCTCCCGCCCGGGCCGCATGTGGTGGTCCGTGCCCGCCGGCGAGGACGAGTTCACCACGTGGGCCGAGACCACCACGGTCTACCACGAGGGCGTGCCCGGCCATCACCTGCAGGTCGCCACCGCCATGATGAACCGCGCGAACCTCAACCTGTGGCGCCGCAGCTTCTGCTGGACCTCCGGCCACGGCGAGGGCTGGGCGCTCTACGCGGAGAAGCTCATGGAGGAGCTCGGCTTCCTCGACGACCCGGGCGACCACCTCGGCATGCTGGACATGCAGCGCATGCGCGCCGCCCGCGTGGTGTTCGACATCGGCTACCACTGCGGCTTCGAGATGCCCGAGTCCGAGGGCGGCGGCGCGTGGGACCCGGAGCGCGGCTACGCGTTCCTGGCCAAGCACCTGAACATCTCCGAGGGCCAGCGCCGCTTCGAGTTCACGCGCTACCTCGGCTGGCCGGGCCAGGCGCCCGCCTACAAGGTGGGTCAGCGCATCTGGGAGCAGATCCGCGCCGACCACGAGGAGCGCGAGGGCGCCGACTTCGACCTCCGCGCGTTCCACACGCGGGCGCTGAAGCTCGGCTCGATGGGCCTGGACACCCTCCGGGACGCGCTGGCGTGACGGCGGCGGTCGAGCTGGTGCTCGGCTCGGCCTCGCCCGGGCGCGCGGAGATCCTCACGCGCGCCCAGGTGGGGTTCCGCGTCGTGGTCTCGAACGTGGACGAGGACGCCGTGGGCGCCGAGCACCCCGACGCCTCCCCCGCCGAGCTCGCGGGGCTGCTCGCCGAGGCGAAGGGCCGGGACGTGGCCGCCCGCGTGGCGGCCGACGGCGTCGCGGTGCCCACCCTCGTGCTCGGCTGCGACTCCGTGTTCGAGTTCGAGGGCCGCGCCTACGGCAAGCCCTACGAACCCGACGTCGCACTCGAGCGCTGGCGGGCCCAGGCTGGCCGAGCCGGGACGCTGCACTCCGGTCACTGGCTCGGGCTGGTGATGCCCTCAGCCTCCGCGTCCGGCTCTCCCGCCGTCGCGGGGGTCGTCTCCGCCGGCGTCCGCTTCGCCGCGGCGGACGAGGCCACCCTCGCCGCCTACGTGGCCACGGGCGAGCCGCTCTTCTGCGCGGGCGCGTTCACCATCGACGGGGCGGGGGCCGCACTGATCGCGGGCGTCGACGGCGACCCCAACGCCGTCATCGGCCTCTCGGTCTCGTGGCTGCGCGGTGCGTGCGAACACCTCGGCGTCCCCTTCACGGAATTGTGGGTTTCCTCCAACACCAGGCGCTGATCCGGCGGATCCGGGCCGGGTTGCTGTGAGGGTTCCCCCACCCACAGTAGGGTGCTGATGAACAGCGGCAGCCCGTGCCGCTGCCTCCGCCGTCTTCCCCGAGGAGTCCCCGAAGCCCATGAGCACCGCCGACGCGCCCCAGGCCCCCCTCGCCACCGACGCCGGGACTCCGCGGCCGTTCTCCCGCGTGCTGATCGCCAACCGCGGGGAGATCGCCGTCCGCGTCATCCGTGCATGCCAGGACGAGGGCCTCACCTCGGTGGCCGTCTACGCCGAGCCGGACCGCGACGCCCTCCACGTCAAGCTCGCCGACGAGGCCGTGGCCATCGGCGGGGAGACCGCGGCCGACTCCTACCTGCTCGTGGAGAAGATCCTGGACGCCGCTGAGCGCTCCGGCGCCGACGCCGTGCACCCCGGCTACGGCTTCCTCTCGGAGAACGCCGGCTTCGCGCGCGCCGTCGAGGCGGCCGGCCTCGTGTGGATCGGCCCGCCGCCGGCGGCCATCGACGCCCTCGGGGACAAGGTCTCCGCGCGCCGGCTGGCCACGCGGGTCGGCGCCCCGCTCGCCCCCGGCACCACCTCCCCCGCCGCAGGCACGGCCGAGGTGCTCGCGTTCGCGGACGAGCACGGCCTGCCCGTGGCCATCAAGGCCGCGTACGGCGGCGGCGGCCGCGGCATCAAGGTGGCCCGCGAGCGCGAGGAGATCCCCGAGCTCTACGAGTCCGCGGTGCGCGAGGCGGTCTCGGCGTTCGGCCGCGGCGAGTGCTTCGTGGAGCGCTTCCTGGACAAGCCGCGCCACGTGGAGACGCAGTGCCTCGCGGACGTGCACGGCGACGTCGTGGTGGTCTCCACGCGTGACTGCTCGCTGCAGCGCCGCAACCAGAAGCTCGTGGAGGAGGCGCCCGCGCCGTTCCTCACAGACGAGCAGAACCGCCGCCTCGTCGAGTCCTCCAAGGCGCTGCTCAAGGAGGCCGGCTACGTGGGCGCGGGCACGTGCGAGTTCCTCGTGGGCCAGGACGGCACCCTGTCCTTCCTCGAGGTGAACACGCGCCTGCAGGTGGAGCACCCCGTGTCCGAGGAGGTCACGGGCATCGACCTCGTGCGGGAGCAGTTCCGCCTCGCCCGCGGTGAGGCCCTCGGCTACACCGATCCCGAGGTGCGCGGCCACTCGATCGAGTTCCGCCTCAACGGTGAGGATCCGGGCCGCGGCTTCCTGCCCGCCCCCGGCCGCCTCACCACGTTCCGCCTGCCCTCGGGCCCCGGCGTGCGCGTGGACACCGGCGTGCTGGAGGGCGAGACCGTCTCCGGGGCGTTCGACTCGATGGTCGCCAAGCTGATCGTCACGGGCGCCACCCGCCGCCAGGCCCTCCAGCGGGCCGCCCGTGCGCTCGGCGAGGCGGAGATCGCGGGGATGCCCTCGGTGCTGCCGTTCCACCGGGCCGTGGTGAAGGACCCGGCGTTCGCGCCCGAGCTCGCCGGCTCCGAGGAACCGTTCTCGGTCCACACCCGCTGGATCGAGACCGAGTTCGCCGCGCTCCTGGAGCCCTACGGCCAGACGCCCGCCGACCCCGCCGCACCGGAGGCCCGCCACACCGTCACGGTGGAGGTCAACGGCAAGCGCGTGGACGTCACGCTGCCCACGTTCGCGGCCGCGATGCACTCCGTGCAGGGCGCCGCGCAGCGCGCCGGCGCGGGCCGACGTCGGCCCCGCGGAGCCCGCGCCGGTGCGGCCACGGCGCCCAGCACCAACGCGCTGACCGCGCCCATGCAGGGCACGGTGGTGAAGGTGGCGGCGGAGAACGGGCAGGCCGTGGCCGAGGGCGATCTCATCGTGGTCATGGAGGCCATGAAGATGGAGCAGCCCCTCACGGCGCACCGCGCGGGCGTGGTCTCCGGGTTGAGCGTGAAAGCCGGCGAGACGGTCAAGGCCGGCGACGTGCTCGCCACCATCGACGACGAAGGCTGAGTCCGCGTCCGGGCGCGGCCACGCTCCCCGCGGGGAAGGGCTCTCCTGTGGCAGACCAGGGTGGTCGTCCGGCAATTGCCATGGGCTAGACCGGATAGACCATGTCATTTCGGGGACACACCACCTGGTCGCCGGGCACAGCGACGCGTCGGTCCATCCCTCCGCGCCGGACCCCTGGCCGAGGCGCCGGACCGGACCCCTGGCCGAGGCGCCGTCGCGTCCGCAGGCGTCGGCGCATGATTCCCAGCAGCCGAGCCGTCCGCATGGTGGACAGGTGCAGCCAGCGTGAGGGCACGTCAGCGCGCCACTCCTATACTGGCGGACATTCCATCTCACATCGTGGGCCATCCGACCCTCGGTGACCGTCCGTCCCTCGGAGCTCTCATGTCCCACTCCACTCCGCCCTCGGGCCCCGCCGCGTCTGCCGGCACACCCGCCGGCCCCGCCGGCGCCGGCGCCCCGGCCGCCGTCGCCCCCGCGGCAGCCGCCCCCGACGAGACGCCCGTGCCCCGCTCGCGCGTGGTCGTGGCCTCGCTCATCGGCACCTCGATCGAGTTCTACGACTTCTACGTCTACGCCACGGCCGCCGTCTCGGTGTTCCCGCTGATCTTCTTCGCGAAGGGCGATGACGGCGCCGCGCTCCTGGCCTCCATGGCCACCTTCGGCGCGGCGTTCGTGGCCCGCCCGATCGGCTCGGTGCTGTTCGGCCACTTCGGCGACCGCATGGGCCGCAAGGTCACGCTCATCGGCTCCCTGCTGACCATGGGCATCGCCACGTTCCTCATCGGCCTGCTGCCCACGTACTACCAGGTGGGCCTGTGGGCGCCGGCCATGCTCACCATCCTGCGCTTCACCCAGGGCCTCGGCCTGGGCGGCGAGTGGTCCGGCGCGGCCCTGCTGGCCACCGAGTACGCGAAGGAGGGCAAGCGCGCGCAGGCGGCCATGTGGCCGCAGCTCGGCGCCCCGATCGGCTTCTTCCTGGCCAACGGCCTGTACCTGCTGCTCGTGCTCGGCTTCGACCACGACTCCACCAACCCGGACATGGACGGCGCCTTCCTCACGTGGGTGTGGCGCATGCCGTTCCTGCTCTCGATCGCCATGGTGGCCGTGGGCATGTACGTGCGCGTCCGCCTCGAGGAGACGCCGGTCTTCCAGCGCGCCCTGGACAACGACCAGCGCGTCAAGGCCCCCGTCGGCGAGGTCTTCCGCCGCAACTGGTGGGAGCTGATCCTCGGCACCTTCGTCATGTACGCCACGTACGTGCTCTTCTACCTCATGACCACGTGGATCCTCTCCTACGCGATCGGCAAGCGGGAGAACGGCATGCTCGGGATCCCGTACTCCGAGTTCCTCGTGCTGCAGCTGATCGGCATCGTGTTCTTCGCGGCGTTCATCCCGGTGTCCGGCTGGCTGGCGGACCGCTTCGGCCGCAAGCCCACCCTCCTGACCGTCTCCGGCCTCATGATCCTGTTCGGCCTGAGCTTCGGCCTCTGGCTGGCCCCGGCCACGATGGGCACCGGCGCCGAGGTGAACGTCCCGCTCATGGTCGCGTTCCTCGCGGTCGGCATGACGCTCATGGGCCTGACCTTCGGCCCCATGTCCGCCGTCCTGCCCGAGCTGTTCCCCACGAACACGCGCTACACGGGCTCGGGCATCGCGTACAACGTGTCCTCGATCCTCGGCGCGGCCCTCACGCCGTTCGTGGCGGCCTGGCTGGTGCAGAGGTTCGACGTCTCGTACGTCGGCTACTACCTCGCCGCGGCGTCGCTGATCACGATGGTCGCCCTGGCCCTCTCCCCCGAGACGCGGCACGCGGACCTGGACACCGTCTCCTCCGCTCGGGAGCGCCGCGCGGCCCGGTGAGCCAGGACCCCTCCCGCAGACGACGGCGGCCGGTCACCTTCCAGCGTGAAGGTGACCGGCCGCCGTCGTCGGTGGAGGCCCGTCCCGGCCCGGAGTGGCCCGACCTGTCCCGACCCGGCCCGACCTGCCCCGACCTGTCCCGACCCGACCCGGCCCGTCCCGGAGTGGTCACGACACGCCGCCTGCGGAAAGGCGACGCGGCGTGTTGCGACCACTCTGGGTGGGGGTGGGGGTGGAGGTGGAGGACCGCTCAGCTCACAGGCGCACGTGCAGGCGGCGCGCCGCCTCCGCGATGGAACCGGACATGGAGGGGTACACGGTGAAGGTGTCCGCGAGGTCGTCCACGTGGAGCTTGTGGGTCACGGCGAGCGCGAGCGGGTAGATGAGGTCGGAGGCCCGCGGGGCCACCACCACGCCGCCGATCACGGTGCCCGAGCCCTGGCGGGCGAAGATCTTCACGAAGCCCTCCTTCACGCCCTGCATCTTGGCGCGGGGATTGGTCGCGAAGTCCAGGCGCAGCACGTCCGCCTGGTACTTGCCGGAGTCCACCTGCTCCTGGGTGACGCCCACCGTGGCGATCTCGGGGGAGGTGAAGATGTTGGAGGCCAGCAGGTGCGGGCGCAGCGGCTTGAGGGCGTCGCCCAGCAGGTGCGCGACGGCGATGCGCCCCTGCATGGCGGCCACCGAGGCGAGGGCGAGAGCACCGGTGCAGTCGCCCGCGGCGTAGATGCTGGGCACCGTGGTGCGGGAGACTCCGTCGACCTTGACGTGGCCGGACTCGGTCAGCTCCACGCCGACCTCCTTCAGGCCCAGGCCCGCGGTGTTGGGGACGCCGCCCACGGCCACGAGGCAGTGCGAGCCCTCGAGCACGGGGGTGTCCACAGCGCCCTCGCCGGAGAGGTGCACGCGCACGCCGGTCTCCGTGCGCTCGATGGCCTCGGCGCGGGAGCGGCCCACCACGTTCAGGCCGTTCTCGTGGAACACGTGCTCGAGCAGCTCGGCGGCGTCGGCGTCCTCGCCGGGGAGCACGCGGTCACGGGAGGAGACCAGGGTGACCTCCGCGCCGAGGCGGTCGTACGCGGAGGCGAACTCGGCGCCGGTCACGCCCGAGCCCACCACGATGAGGTGCTCGGGCAGCTCCTGCAGCGCGTACAGCTGCTTCCAGTTGAAGATGCGCTCACCGTCCGGGAGGGCGGTGGGCAGCTCGCGGGGGCTCGCGCCCACGGCCACGAGGATCGCATCCGAGGTGATCACCTCGCGGTCGGCACCCTCGGCCTCGTCCTCGGGGCGCACCTCCACCTCGTGGGGACCGACGACGCGCGACGTGCCGTGGATGACGCGGACGCCGAGCGCCGTGAGGGCGGCCTCGATGTCCCGGGACTGCTCCCCGGCGAGGGCCAGGATGCGGCGGTCCACGTCGAGCATGTCCGCGCGGGGCTCGCCGCCGCCGAGGTCCACGCCGAGGTCCTTGGCGGACATCACGCGGCGCATGGACTCGGCCGTGGCGATCAGGGTCTTGGACGGGACCACGTCCGTGAGGACGGCGGAGCCCCCCATGCCCTGGCGCTCGATGACGGTGACCCGGGCACCGAGCTTGGCGGCCACCATGGCCGCCTCGTAGCCGCCGGGGCCGCCGCCGATGATGGTCAGGGAGGGGATGAAGGTCGTGTTCTCGTCGCTCACGGTCCTCATTGTGTCCGCCGTGGGCCGGAAAGTCACAGCACCCGGGCCCGGCCCCGGGCCCCGCGCCTAGACTGGCGGCGTGAACGAGCAGACCTCCTCCCCCGCCCCGGCCGTACCCGACTCCACGACCGGCGCCCCCGGGGTCGCCGGTGAGTCCCGGCTCGTCGGCGAGTCCCGGCTCGTCGGCGACCACCCCGGCTTCGCCGAGGCCCGGCAGGCCGCCGCGGCCATCGCCGAGGCGACGGGCGTGCCGGAGCACCGCATCGCCGTCGTGCTGGGCTCGGGCTGGGGCGGCACGGGCGCGCTGCTGGGCGAGGAGGTGGCGGCCGTGCCGCTGGCCGACGTGCCGGGCTTCCACGCCCCGCAGGTGCCGGGCCACAGCGCCGTGATCCGCTCCGTGCGCCTGCCGGACGGCACGCACGCCCTGGTCTTCGGCTCGCGCACCCACTTCTACGAGTCCCGCAGCGCGCAGGACGTGGCCCACACCGTCCGCACGGCGGCCGCGGCGGGCGCGTCCGTCGTCGTGCTGACGAACGGGTGCGGCGGGCTGGATCCGGCGATCGCCCCGGGCACGCCCGTGGTGATCTCGGACCACATCAACCTCACGGGCGCCACGCCTCTGGTGGGCGCCACGTTCGTGGACCTCACGGACCTCTACTCCCCGCGCATCCGCGGGATCGCCCGCGAGGTGGACCCCTCCCTCACCGAGGGCGTGTACGTGCAGTTCTCCGGCCCGCAGTACGAGACGCCCGCGGAGGTGCGCATGGCCCGCACGCTCGGCGGGGACCTCGTGGGCATGTCCACGGCACTCGACGCCATCGCGGCCCGCCACGCCGGCCTCGAGGTGTTCGGCATCTCGCTCGTGACCAACCCGGGCGCCGGGATCTCCGAGACGCCGCTCTCGCATGCCGAGGTGGTGGAGGCCGGCCGTGCCGCCGGGCCGCGCATCTCGCGCCTGCTCGCCGAGATCGTGGGGCGGATCTGATGAGCGCCCTGGACCCCCGCGTCGTCGCCCTCGCCGAGCGCTGGTCCGTGGAGGACCCGGAGCCCGTGCACCGGGAGATCCTGCGGGCCGAGCTGGACGCCGCCGAGGGCACCGGTCCGGAGGCCGACGCCGCCCGGGCCTCCCTGGCCTCCCGGTTCTCCGGCCCGCTCGCGTTCGGCACGGCGGGGCTGCGCGCGGAGGAGGGCCCCGGCGAGTCGCGCATGAACAGGATCGTGGTGCGCCGCACCGCGGCCGCGCTCGGCGCGCATCTCTGGCAGGTGCTCGGGGCGGATGCCCCGGCCCCGCTCGCGGTGGTGGGCTACGACGCGCGACGCGGCTCGGCCGCCTTCGCGCAGGACACGGCGGCGGTGCTCACGGCGGCCGGCGCGCAGGTGATCCTGCTGCCCTCGGCGCTGCCCACGCC
The DNA here is from genome assembly GCF_033790745.1 of Micrococcus sp. M4NT. Taxonomy (NCBI): domain Bacteria; kingdom Bacillati; phylum Actinomycetota; class Actinomycetes; order Micrococcales; family Micrococcaceae; genus Micrococcus; species Micrococcus sp. M4NT. The sequence continues at coordinate 1,306 of NZ_JAMYEH010000004.1, read as the reverse complement.
GGTGCTCGCCTTCGCCGTCCGCCACCTCAACGCCGACGCCGGCGTGATGGTCACCGCGAGCCACAACCCGCCCGCGGACAACGGCTACAAGGTGTACCTCGGCGGACGCATGACGGACGCCGCCGGGCGCGGCGCCCAGCTGGTCTCCCCGGCGGACGCGCAGATCGCCGCGCTGATCGACCACGAGGCCTGGCCCGCGGACATCGCCCTCGCCGCGGACGGCTGGGAGCTGGCCGGGCCGGAGCTGCTCGAGGCCTACCGGGAGGCCGCGCTCGGCCTGCTGGACCCGGACCGCTTCCCCCACCGCGCCCTGCGCGTGGTCTACACGCCGATGCACGGCGTGGGCGGGGCCGTGCTCCCCGAGCTGCTCGCCGAGGCGGGCTTCGCCGACGTCGAGGTGGTGCCGGAGCAGGCGCAGCCGGACCCCGCCTTCCCCACGGTGGCCTTCCCCAATCCGGAGGAGCCGGGCGCCATGGACCTCGCGCTCGCCCTCGCGGCGGAGCGGGACGCGGACCTCGTGATCGCCAACGACCCGGACGCGGACCGCCTCGCGCTCGGTGTGCGGGTCACCGACGGCGCCGGCGCTCGGACATGGCGGATGCTCTCCGGCGACGCCGTCGGGACGCTGCTGGGGGCCCACCTCATGTCGCAGCTCCGGGCCACGGGGCGCAGCGCCGCGAACTCCGTGGTCTCCGCGCCGCAGCTGGCCGTCCTCGCCGAGGCCGAGGGGGTGGCGCATCACGTGACGCTCACCGGGTTCAAGTGGATCTCGCGCGCCCCCGAGCTGGGCTACGGCTACGAGGAGGCGCTCGGCTACTGCGTGGCCCCGGACCTCGTGCGGGACAAGGACGGCATCACCGCCGCGCTGCTGGCGTGCGAGCTGGCCGCCGACCTCTCGGCCTCCGGGCGCACGCTGGCCGACGCGCTGGCCGCCGTCGACGCGGTGACCGGCGCGATGCCGGCCGCGCAGGTGTCCGTGCGGGTGCAGGACCTGTCGATCATCGGGGCGACCATGGCCGCGCTGCGCGAGCGGGGCCCCGCCGAGCTCGCGGGCGAGCCGGTGACCGTGAGCCGGGACCTGGCCGAGGGCGGCGCGGGCCTGCCCCCCACCGACGCGCTGCTGTTCGCCACGGACTCGGGCACGCGCGTGCTCATCCGCCCCTCCGGCACGGAGCCCAAGCTCAAGTGCTACCTCGGCACGCGGGACGCGGACCCGGACGCGGCGGCTGAGCGGCTCGAGCGGCTGCGGTCGCAGGTGGCGGCGCTCGTCGGGGGATGAGGAGGCCCCTCGCCTCCACCCCCACAC
>NZ_JAMYEH010000003.1:0-200611 GCF_033790745.1 Micrococcus sp. M4NT | reverse complement strand
GATCCCGCGGGCGACGTCGACTCGTCTCCCCCGCCGGAGCCGGTGGCCCGTCCGGCGGGACGGGCATGACGGAGCCCTCGCCCGCCTCCCCCGGGCCGCGCTATCTTGCGAGCGTCACACCCATCCGGACCGCTCGAACAGAGGACCCCATGCGCCGCACCCCCGCCCTGCTGGCCGCCGCCGCCCTGGCCGCCACGCTCGCCTCCGCCTCCGCCCCCGTCTCGCTCGCCGCCCCGGCTCACGTGCCTGCCGGCCACCCGGCCGCCGCGGGCCCCGCCGGCCTCGGCCCGGGCCTGAACCGCGCCGGCGGCAGCACGAACTCCCCGGAGAAGCTCGTGCGCGCGATCTCCGAGGAGAACCTGCGCCGCGACGTCGCGGCCTTCGCCGGCGTCGCGCAGGAGCACGGCAACCGCGCGGCCGGCACCCCTGGCTACCGCGCCTCCCTGGACCACGCCGTGGGCGAGCTGGAGAGGGCCGGCTACGACGTCGAGCTGCAGGAGTTCGAGATCACCTACACGGAGACCCTGGAGGACGTGCTGACCCAGTCAGGCCCCGTGGCCCGCGACCTCGAGCACACGGTCTTCACCTCCTCCCCCTCGGCCCACGTGGCCGCGGCCCCGCTGGCGGCCCCCGCGGGCGAGGCCACCGCCTGCACCCCGGCCGACTGGGCCGGGACGGACCTGACCGGGCAGGTCGCGCTCGTCTCGCGCGGCACGTGCTCCTTCGCCCAGAAGTCCCAGGCGGCCGCCGCGGCCGGCGCCGAGGCCGTGATCGTCTACAACAACGCCGACGGCGCGCTCAACGGCACGCTCGGGTCGGACGCGGCCGGCACGGTCGGGACGGTGGGCGTCACCCGCGAGCTCGGCCAGGAGCTGCTGGCCCAGGTCCGGGCCAGCGGCGCGAACGTCACTCTGGACCTCGAGCAGCTCGTGGAGCAGCGCCCCACCTGGAACGTGCTCGCCGAGACGCGCACGGGAAGCGACGACGACGTCGTCCTGGTGGGCGCGCACCTCGACGGCGTGCCGGCCGGCCCGGGCATCCACGACAACGCCTCGGGCGCCGCCACCGTGCTCGAGGTGGCCCGCCAGGCGGCCAAGGCCAACAAGGCCGAGTCGAAGGTGCGCTTCGCCCTGTGGGGCGCCGAGGAGATCGGCCTGCTGGGCTCGACGCACTACGTGGACTCGCTCTCCGCCGCCGAGCGCGAGGCGATCACCGTCTACACGAACCTGGACATGGTGGCCCCGCTGGACCACCAGAACGCCCTCGGGGTGCTGACCGCGGACTGGTCGATCGGCGCGGAGGCGCTGCTCGGCGCGCAGCTGGACCGGGACGGCCATCCGCATCAGGCGGAGGGGAGCAACGGCCGCTCCGACTACGCCCCGTTCGTGGAGGCCGGCATCCCGGCCACGGGCCTGCTGTCCCTCCACGACGACAACTACCACACGCCTCAGGACGACCTCGCCAACGTCTCGTTCACCACGCTGACCCACACGGCCCGCGCGGTGGCGCACCTGGTGGGCACGCTCCAGCAGGACGCCGACGCGCTCGGCGCCCGCTGACGCCGTCCCGGACACGGACACGGACACGGACACGGACACGGACGAGTCGACGCTTTTCGCGACCTCCCGCTCGGGGCAGCCGCAGAAAGCGTCGACTCGTCCGTCGGCGGAGGCGACGATGACGACGCCGGCACCTCAGCCCCGGCGCGCCTCCACGCTCAGCCCGTCGGCGTCCGCGCCCTCGGCACGGTCCACCAGCACCGTGTCGCCGTCGGCGATCGTGCCGCCCAGCAGGCCGCGGGCCAGCCGGTCGCCGATCTCCCGCTGCACGAGACGGCGCAGCGGGCGGGCGCCGTACGCCGGGTCGAACCCGGTCAGGGCAAGCCACTCGCGGGCCGCGTCCGTGACCTCGAGGTTCAGGCGGCGGCCGGTGAGCCGCTCCTGCATCGCGTCCACCTGCAGGTCCACGATCTTCGCGAGCTCGGCCACGCCGAGCGCGTCGAACAGGACGACCTCGTCCAGCCGGTTGAGGAACTCCGGCTTGAACGCCCCGCGGACCACGTTCATCACGGCGTCCTTGCGGGCCTGCTCCTGCATCGACGGGTCCACCAGGAACTGGCTGCCCAGGTTGGACGTGAGGATCAGGATCACATTGCGGAAGTCCACGGTGCGGCCCTGGCCGTCGGTGAGGCGGCCGTCGTCGAGCACCTGGAGCAGGATGTCGAAGACCTCGGGATGGGCCTTCTCCACCTCGTCCAGCAGCACCACGGAGTACGGGCGCCGCCGCACGGCCTCGGTGAGCTGGCCGCCCTCGTCGTAGCCGACGTACCCGGGAGGGGCGCCGACCAGGCGGGACACGGCGTGCTTCTCCGAGTACTCGGACATGTCGATGCGCACCATGGCGCGCTCGTCGTCGAAGAGGAACTCCGCGAGCGCCTTGGCGAGCTCGGTCTTGCCCACGCCCGTGGGGCCCAGGAAGAGGAACGAGCCGGTGGGGCGGTTGGGGTCCGAGATGCCGGCGCGGGCACGGCGCACCGCATCCGAGACGGCGACGACGGCGGCCCTCTGCCCGATCAGCCGCTCCCCGAGGTGCTCCTCCATGGTGAGCAGCTTCTCCGACTCGGAGGCCAGCATGCGCCCGGCGGGGATGCCGGTCCACGCGGAGATGACCTCGGCGATGTCGTCCGCGGTGACCTGCTCGGACACCATCGGCGAGACCTCGTCCTCGGGTGCCTCCTCGGCGCGGCGGTCGGCCTCCTCGAGCTGCTTCTCCAGCGCCGGGATCTCGCCGTACAGCAGGCGCGAGGCCTCGGCGAGGTCGCCGTCGCGCTGGGCCTTCTCGGCGAGCGAGCGCAGCTCGTCCACCTTGGCGCGCAGGTCGCCGGCCTCGTTGAGCGAGGCCTTCTCGGCCTCCCACCGGGCGGTGAGGGCGCGCAGCTCCTCCTCGCGGTCCGCCTTCTCGGCGCGCAGCCCCTCGAGGCGCTCCACCGAGCCCGGATCGGTCTCGCCGTCGAGGGCGAGCTCCTCCATGGTGATGCGGTCCACCTGGCGGCGCAGGACGTCGATCTCCACGGGGGCCGAGTCGATCTCCATGCGCAGGCGCGAGGCGGCCTCGTCCACGAGGTCGATGGCCTTGTCCGGCAGCTGGCGGCCCGTGATGTAGCGGTCCGAGAGGGTCGCGGCGGCCACGAGCGCCGAGTCCGCGATGGCCACCTTGTGGTGCGCCTCGTAGCGCTCCTTCAGGCCGCGCAGGATCGCGATCGAGTCGTCCACGGACGGCTCGCCCACGTACACCTGCTGGAAGCGGCGCTCCAGCGCGGGGTCCTTCTCGATGTTCTCGCGGTACTCGTCCAGCGTGGTGGCGCCGATGAGGCGCAGCTCGCCGCGGGCCAGCATGGGCTTGAGCATGTTGCCCGCGTCCATGGCGCCCTCGGAGGCACCCGCTCCCACCACGGTGTGGATCTCGTCGATGAACGTGACCACCTGGCCGTCCGACGCCTTGATCTCCTCGAGCACCGCCTTGAGCCGCTCCTCGAACTCGCCGCGGTACTTCGCGCCCGCGATCATCGCGCCGAGGTCCAGGCTGATGAGCCGCTTGCCGCGCAGCGACTCGGGCACGTCGCCCGCCACCATGCGCTGGGCCAGGCCCTCGACGACGGCGGTCTTGCCGACGCCCGGCTCGCCGATGAGCACGGGGTTGTTCTTGGTGCGGCGCGAGAGCACCTGCACGAGGCGGCGGATCTCCGAGTCGCGGCCGATCACGGGGTCGAGCTTGCCCGAGCGGGCGACCTCGGTGAGGTCCGTGCCGAACTTCTCCAGCGACTGGAAGGTGTTCTCCGGATCCGGGGAGGTCACACGGGTGTCCCCGCGGACGGCGGTGAGGGCAGCCGCGAGCGCCTCGGCGGTGGCTCCGGCGGAGCGCAGGGCCTCCCCGGCCTCGCCCGCGTCCCCGGCCAGGCCGAGGAGCAGGTGCTCGGTGGAGACGAAGTCGTCCTGACGCTGCTCGGCCTCGGTGCGCGCGTTCTGCACCACCTGCAGGCCGGCGCGGGAGAGCTGTGCCTGCGCCACGGTGGAGCCCTTGGAGGAGGGCAGGCGGCGGATGGCGGAGGACGCGGCCGTGGAGACGACGTCCGGGTCCGCGCCCGCGGCCTTCAGCACCGCGACGGCGACGGACTCCCGCTGGTCCATGAGGGCCTTGAGGAGATGGGCCGGCTCCACCTGCGGATTTCCGGCGGTGGAGGCGTTCATGGCCGCGGCCGAGAGCGCCTCCTGGCTCTTGGTGGTGAACTTGGCATCCATGTGCCTCGCTCCTTTCCTCCCCGACGACGGGGGTGTCTGGGCAACCGCCGCGCGGAGGCCTGATCCACCGCCCCGGCAAAGTTGAGTCTAATCAACTCAACCATGGGCGGCCAGGCTGTATTCCCGCCGGCGCCCACTACCGTTGACCCCATGGCCGGCTCCACCGCAGCGCTCCGCGATCCCCGCACGTACGAGCACCCGCGGCTCTCCCTCCTCTACGTCATCCGCCGCACCTTCCACCGCCTCATGGATCTCCAGGTGTGGGACGTGGCCGCCGCCATGAGCTTCTTCGGCGCGCTGTCCCTGCTCCCCATGGGCGTCGCCCTCCTCGCCCTCGTGTCGGTGCTGGGCGTGGAGGAGGAGACCGTGCGCACCGTCGCGACGCTCGCGGCCGACCTGTGGCCCACCCTCACGCAGGAGGACGTGCAGGCGTGGCTCCTCTCCCTCCACGCCTCGAACACGAGCGTCGTCGCCTTCACGCTGGGCCTGCTCGGCGCGGTCTTCTCCGCGTCCGGCGCCGTGGCCGCCTTCCACCGCGCGATGCACCGCATCCACGACACCCGGGAGGGTCGCCTCCTCCCCCATTTCCGGCTCGTCATCTTCCTCGAGACCCTCGCGGTCCTGGCCGGCACCGTCGTGGTCGTCGGCCTCGTGATCCTGGGCGGAGACCTCGCCGAGCTCCTCGGGGAGCTCATCGGCCTGCCGCGGGTGGCCGTGCAGGTCTGGAACATCGGGAAGTGGCCGGTCATCCTCGCGATCCTGGCCCTGGCCGTCACCCTCGCCTACCGGCTCGGCCCCAACGTCCGCTCCCCGCGCTACCGTCCCTTCTCCTCCGGCGGGGTGATCACGGTCTGCCTGCTCTTCGGCGCCACCCTCGCCCTCGGCTGGATCACGGCCACCTTCGGCCAGTTCGAGCTCGTGGGACGGATCAACTCCGTGATCGGCGTGCTCGGCCTCGCCTGGGCCGCCTGCATGGTCCTCGTGGCGGGGGCCGCGTACGACGCGGAGCGACTGCGCGCCCGCCAGGTCGCCGTCGGGGTGGACGCCTCCGCGGAGATCCAGCTGGCCACCCGCCACACCCGCGTGCTCGAGATGGCGGAGCGTCAGGAGGAGCGGGACCAGCAGCTCGCCGCGCTCGTGTGCGCCGCGGTCCTCTCCGGGGAGCCGCTGACGGCCGAGCGCACGCGGATGCTCACGGAGGCCGGCCACCCGTTCGCGGTGGAGGCACCGGGCCGCCGCCCCGAGGACCTCAGCTCCGGCCGCCCCTTCCACGCCTCGCCGCTCCGGGACGAGGCGCACCTGGGCGAGGACGTCGTCGTCCCTGAACCGCGCGGCCGCGGCTCCGCGTGACACACCGACAGGGAGGCGACCTCGGTCCGCCGGACGCCTAGGATGTGCTCCAGTTCACACGGCCTGCACCCCACGGCCCGCCCCGGAAGGCTCCCCCATGCTCCGCACCCCATCCCGCGCGGTCGGCGCGCTGACGCTCGGCGTCGGCGCCCTGGCCCTCAGCGGCTGCGCCGTGATCGGCGGCGACGCCGGAACGGCCGGCGTCGTCTCCGACGCCGACCTGTCCTCCACGTACGGACTCGTCTCCCCGGGGACGCTCACGGTCTGCTCGGACATCCCCTACCCACCGTTCGAGTTCGAGCAGGACGGCGAGCTCACCGGCTATGACATCGACCTCGTGGAGGCGGTCGCGGAGGAGCTCGGCCTCGGGCTGAACGTGATCGACTCCTCCTTCGAGGCCATCGAGTCCGGCGCCTCGCTCACCGGCTGCGACCTGAACACGTCCTCGATCTCCATCACCGAGCCTCGCCAGCGCGTCATGGCCTTCACCCTCCCCTACCTCGACGACGACCTCGTCCTCATGGCGCGGAAGGGCTCGGGCATCACGTCCGTGGAGTCGGCCCAGGGCAAGCGCGTGGGCGTGCAGGCCGCCACCACCGGCGAGGAGTACGCCCAGGAGAACGGCCTGAGCCCCGTCCAGTTCGAGGACGGCGGCGTGCAGATCCAGGCGCTGCAGGCCGGCACGGTGGACGCCCTGCTGGGCAACCAGTCCGTTCTCCTGTACACGCTCAAGGACGACGACCGCTTCGAGGTGGTCGAGTCCCTGCCCACCGGCGAACAGCTCGGCATGGCCGTCTCCCCGCAGAAGGCGCAGCTCAGCTCCGCCGTGAACCGCGCGCTCCTCACGCTGCGCAACGACGGCACGCTCGCCGAGCTCCAGGAACGCTGGTTCGGCCTCGCCCAGGAGGACTACCGATGAGCACGCAGACCCCCGTCCCGGCCACCGCCGCCCGCGAGGCGTCCCCGACGCCGGGGCGCGCGCGTCGGCGTCGCACCCGCTCCGTGGCGATCCAGGCCTCCGTCTTCGTCCTCGCGCTGGTGGCCCTCGCCCTGGCCATGGACTGGCAGGCGATCGGCGAGAACGTCCTGAACTTCGCCGCCGCGGCCCCCCTGTTCCCCAACGTGATCCTCGTCGGGCTGGGCAACACGCTCTTCTACACGGCGACGGCCTTCGTGGTCGGCCTCCTGGGCGGCATCCTGCTGGCCCTGATGCGGATGAGCTCGTTCGCCCCCTACCGCTGGCTCGCCACCGCGTACATCGAGTTCTTCCGCGGCGTGCCGGCCCTGCTCGTCTTCCTGGCGTTCGGCTACGGCGTCCCCTTCGCGTTCGGGATCACCTGGCCGATCCCCGTCGTCGTCATGCTGGCCCTGGGCATGGTGGCCGCCGCGTACATCGCGGAGACCCTGCGCGCGGGCCTGCAGGCCGTGCCGAAGGGCCAGATGGAGGCCGCCCGCTCGCTCGGCATGCCGCACTGGCGCGCCATGGTGACCATCGTCATCCCCCAGGCGTTCCGGATCGTGCTGCCGCCGCTCACCAACGAGGTCATCCTCCTCACGAAGGACTCCTCCCTCGTGTACGTGCTCGGCCTGGCCGCCCACGAGTACGAGCTCACGAAGTTCGGCCGCGACGGCATCTCGGCCCTCGACGCCGGCATGACCCCGATCCTCGTGGCGGGCCTGTGCTACCTCGTGATCACCGTCCCGCTCTCGATGCTGGCGCGCCGCTTCGAGTCCCGCTCTGCCCGGAAGGGGCGCTGAGATGAGCCACCCGTACCCCCACGACGACGCCCGCACCGCCGCGCCGACCGCCGCCGAGTCCTCTCCCTCGACGCCCGTGACGGCGGCCTCCCCCACCGATGACGGCCCCGCCGTCGACGCCGCGGGCGTGTGGATCGCGGGGCTGAACAAGTCCTACGGGAGCAACCACGTGTTGCGCGGGATCGACCTCGAGGTGGGCCCGGGCGAGGTGGTGTGCCTCATCGGCCCCTCGGGCTCGGGCAAGTCCACCCTGCTGCGCTGCGTCAACCTGCTCGAGACACCGGACTCGGGCACGGTGACGGTCGGCGAGTTCGACGTCACGGACCCGGACGTGGACCTGGACGTCCTGCGCCGCCATGTGGGCATGGTGTTCCAGCAGTTCAACCTCTTCCCCCACCTCTCCGTGCTGGAGAACTGCACCGTGGCCCAGGTCAAGGTCCTCAAGCGGAACAGGGCCGAGGCCGAGGCCGTGGCGCGCCGCCAGCTCGCGCGCGTGGGCCTGGCGGAGCTCGAGGCCCGCTACCCGGACCAGCTCTCCGGCGGCCAGCAGCAGCGCGTGGCGATCGCCCGGGCCCTGGCCATGGACCCGCAGCTCATGCTCTTCGACGAGCCCACCTCCGCGCTGGACCCGGAGACCGTGGGCGAGGTCCTGGCGATCATGCGCCAGCTCGCCCGCGAGGGCATGACCATGCTCGTGGTGACCCATGAGATGGGCTTCGCCCGCGAGGTCGCGGACCGGGTGGTGTTCATGGACGGCGGCGTCGTGGTGGAGTCCGGGCCCGCCTCCGCCGTGATCGCCGACCCGCAGCAGCCGCGCACCCAGGACTTCCTGCGTCGCGTGCTGCACCCCACCGAGATCGACCTCTGACGATGAGGGGCCGCTGAGGCACCGGGCACGGCGACGAGGGCCCCGGGCCCGGACCAGACGGTCCGGGCCCGGGGCCCTCGTTCTCGGCGTGCGGGAAGGATCAGGCCTTCTTGCGCAGCTTCTTCAGCTCCTCGCGGGCGTCGCGCAGCGCGGCGGTCTGCTCGTCGCGCGCGGCGAAGATGGCGGCCACCTTCTCGTCCTTGGCCTCGCGGATGGCCTGGACCTTGGCGTCACGGGCGGACTCGATGCGCGTCGCCCGCTTCTTGGCGGCCTTGCGGCGCTTGCCGGGGCGGTTGGCCACGGAGTCGGACATGATGGCGAGGCCGGAGCCCACCAGGAACACGTCCTTGGCCACGGAGGTGCCCTCCTGCGAGGGGCGGACGCCGTCGTCCTCGGTCATCTCCGGGGTGTTCAGGTACATGGACATCAGGCCGCCGGAGAAGGCGGTCAGCGCGGCGCCGGCGAGCCAGCCCGGGACGAGGGGCAGCAGCAGCGCGCCGCCCACGCCGACCTCGGAGGCCACGATGAAGTTCTTGAACTGGGCCGGGGAGAGCTGGGCCAGCGTGGGCACGCCCTTGGCGCCCATGTCACGGATGTAGGCGGCCTGCTCGTCGGAGAGCTGGCGCTTGCCGAGGCCGGAGTTGAGGATGAACGCGCCGGAGGCCAGGCGCAGCGGAATCTGGACGATGCTCATGGAGTCTTCCTTCCAGTGGGGCCCGCGGCACAGGGATGGGAATGTGGCGCGAACAGTCGAATAGAGCGGTCAGCACGCTCACCCTACCAACCCCTCCCCCCGCCGTCCGGGTCCCCTCTCCCCGCCGATGGGGGAGAATGTCTCCCATGCTCTCCTCCCTCACCCCCGCGCTCCTGGCCGTCGCCCCCGCCGAGGGGGCCGTGGACTACGGATGGCTCGGCAACGTCGTGGTCGGCATCATGGAGGCCATCGGCCCGGTCGGCGTGGGCGTGGCCGTGCTGGCGGAGAACATCTTCCCGCCCATCCCCTCCGAGGTGATCCTGCCCCTGGCCGGCTTCACCGCCGCCGGAGGCGCCTTCAGCCCGCACGCCGCCCTCCTGTGGGCCACCCTCGGCTCCGTCGTCGGCGCGCTCGCCCTCTACGGGATCGGCGCGTGGCTCGGACGACGCCGCCTGTACCGGATCGCGAACTGGATGCCCCTGGTGGACATCGAGGACGTCGAGCGCACCGAGCGCTGGTTCGGCCGGTTCGGGTACTGGTCCGTGTTCCTCGGCCGCATGATCCCCGTGTTCCGCTCGCTCATCTCCATCCCGGCGGGCATCGAGCGCATGCACCTCGGCCTCTTCACCCTCTACACGGCCCTGGGCTCGCTGCTCTGGAACGCCCTGTTCATCTACGGGGGCTACGTCCTGGGCGCCCAGTACCACGTGATCTCCGACTACGCGGACCTGTTCTCCACCGTGGTGATGGCGCTCATCGTCCTCGCCCTGGTGGTCTGGGTCCTGCTGCGCGTGCGGCGCGACCTGCGCCGCCGCCGCGATCCGAACTTCCGGGCCCCGAGCCCGGACGAGGCCGCCGCCCGCATGGACGCCGCCCTCAGCTCCACCGACCACCGGAAGTGATCTGCATGACCCACTCCACTCCCCGCCTCGCCGCCCGACGCCGGGCCGGCCTCGGCCTCGCCGCCGCGGCCCTGCTCGCCCTCACCGCATGCGGCGGGAACGACCCCTACGGGGCTCCCGCCCCCACCGCCGCGAGCGCCTCCGAGCTGCCGCCCATGGACATGGCGCCCTTCACGCTGGACATCCCGGACCTGGACCTCGCGCTCGTGCCCGGCGCCTCCATGTCCGCGATCGAGGGGCAGAGCCCCGAGTTCCACGGCGCCTGGCTCGAGGTGCCCGGCGCCCGTTCCTGGACCGACGCCATGGCCGCAGACGTGCGCGCCCAGGTCGAGGCCTATCAGCGGGACACGGACCTCTCCGCCGACCCCTCCCTCGAGGTGCAGCCGCGCCTCGCGGTGGCGGGGCAGGACATCGCCGCCGTCCGCCTGCTCTCCACCGAGAAGCGCGGGACGGAGTCCGTGTCCTCCTCCCAGGCCAGCTGGTACTCCGCCCGCGAGGACCGCGTGCTGGCCACGTCGGACCTCTTCACGGCCGAGGGCTGGACCGCGTTCCGCGCCGAGGTGCGCGACCGCATGGCGAACGACCCGGACATCGTGCAGGAGCGGCTGACCTCCGCCGTCGAGGCCCCGGACCAGGCCGAGAACCGCCGCATCTGGGACGCGGTGGTGCTCCTGCCGGACGGCAGCGCCCTCCTCGAGGTCGACCAGGCGGCGCTCGCACCCGCCGCGGCAGGCGTGCTCACCGCCCGCATCCCCTCCGAGACGGTGCGGCCCTGGCTCTCCGAGCTGGGCCGCACGGCCCAGGACGCGGCTCGGACGCCCGCCGCCGTCCGCCTCCCGCAGGCCTCGTCCTCCCCGGCGGGCTCCTCGGAGGCGCCCTCCACCACGGCCGTGCCCGTGCCCCCGCCGCTTCCCGCCACGAGCGAGGCCCCCCGGCCGCCGGCGGAGACCTCGAGCGACCCCACGGAGACCGCGCCGACCCGGCCGGACCCCACCCCCGCGGACACCGACGAGCCGACCTCGGCGGCCCCTGCCCCCGACCCGTCGTCCACAGGAACACCCGGCACCGGCGCCACGAGCACCACGCCGAGCGGCTCCTCTGCGCCGACGACGCAGCCGGGCAGCTCCCCCGCGCCGAGCAGCGACGTGCCTTCGTCGCCCTCCGGCCCCACGCGCCCGACGTCGGCGCCCACACCGGGCACCACGAGCGCACCCGGCACCCCCGAGCCCTCGACGTCGAGCTCCCCGACGCCGTCGGACACGCCCACGGACGCGCCGACGTCGGATCCCGGCACCCCCGAGCCGTCCGACTCCACGCTGCCGCCGGAGCCCACCTCCGACGTGACGCCGCTGCCCGAGCCGAGCGCGTCCGACGCGCCCGCGGACTCCGCCGCCCCGGCGACCGCCGAGACGTCGCCCACGATCGTGTCCACATCGTGACGTGAGGGAGGCCGGAGGCATCGCCCCCGGCCTGGCAGGATGGGGAGGTCGGCCGGGAGGCCGACCTCCCCTCGCGCTGAGCCCCGTCCTCGCGCGCTGATCCTCGAAGAGTGTGAGCCCGCCCATGACCTCGACGTCCCGCCCGCGCCTCTGTGCCGCCCTCCTCGCACTGACCCTGGCCCTCGGGGCGTGCGGCGGCCCCGACGGAGGCGACGCACCCGCTCCCCAGGCCGCCGCGGACTCCGCGGCCGCCACGAGCCCTGCGACCGGCACCCCGAGCCCGGAGTCCGCGTCGTCGTCCCCGTCCGCGTCAGGCAGCAGCACGTCCTCCGCGATGACCAGCAGCGCACCGTCCACGTCCGCCGCCGCCCCTCAGTCGGACGACACCGGCGCGGGCCAGGAGTCGACGTCGGCCGCGACGCATGCCGAGGAGGCCGAGGACGCACGCGGTGCCGCCGAGTCCTCCTCCGCCGGGTCGGCCGAGGGCCAGGACGAGCGCGGCTCCTCCGCCGAGGGACGGCAGGACGCCTCCGCACCCGCCTCGTCGGCGTCGCCGACGCGCCCCGGTGCGGACGCCCGCACCCAGGACCGCCCGGCACCCGTCGTCGCGCAGGACCGCGTGGTCCCCGCCGCACAGGACCTCGGCGGTCCGAAGCCCGGCGTCGCTCCCGAGGACACGCCGGTCGCCGTGGCCACCCCGAAGCCCGTGATCCCCGTCGAGCGGATCGCACCGCAGGACGTGCGCCCCGCGCCCGTGCAGCAGCCCGCCTCCCCTCGCCCGGCCGCGCCGAGCGCGTCCGCCGGCACGAGTGCGACCGCCCCCGGCTCCTCGGCGCCGAGCGCCTCGGCCCCTGCGAGCTCCACCTCGGCGGCGCCGCAGCCCTCCACGGCCCCGGCGCCCGCCGGCCCCGTGCGCCAGGCCCCGGTGGACTGCGCCGTCACCCGGTGCATCGCCCTCACCTTCGACGACGGCCCGAGCCGGCACACCGGCCGCCTCCTGGACGTCCTCTCCGCCGAGCAGGTCCCGGCCACCTTCTACGTGGTGGGGCAGAGCGCGAAGCTCAACCCCGCGATGATCGCCCGCATGGCGGCGGAGGGCCACCAGGTGGGCAACCACAGCTACACCCACCCCAACCTCACGACGCTGACGGCCGGGCAGGTGCGCCAGGAGATCGCGGCCACGGACGCCGCCGTCCGCGCGGCCGGCGTCAGCCCGAGCACCGTGCGCGCCCCCTACGGGGCGCTGAACGAGTCGGTGCTGGCCACCCTCGGCGGGCTGCCCCGCGCGGGATCGGTCACCTGGAGCGTGGACACCCGGGACTGGGAGCACCGCAGCCCCGCACAGACCCTCGCCGCCGTGAAGGCGGGGGCCCGCCCGGGCGGGATCGTGCTGATGCATGACATCCACTCCACCACCGTGGACGCCGTCCCCGTCGTCATCGCGCACCTGCGCTCGGAGGGCTACACGTTCGTGACCGTGGACCGCATCACGGGGGGCGTGGCCGCCGGTCACACGACGGGCTCCGGCCTGCACCCCTGAGCGCCGCCGTGGGAGGATCGTGCGGATGACTGAGCACACCGCCCCCGACGCCGCCCCCGCCCCGTCCGCCGACGCGGCCCACCCGCACGACCACAACACCGCGAAGGACCCCGCGCTGCACCGCACGGAGCCGGTCTCCTTCGTCCGCCGCGGCGCCCGCCTCACCTCCGGCAAGCAGGCCGTGTGGGACCGCCTCGCGGACACCGTGCTCGTGGACGTCCCCCGCCACCGGGCGGCCACCTCCGTGTCCCCGGACGCCCACCTGGACTGGGGGGCCGTGTTCGGGCGGGAGGCCCCGCTGCTCGTGGACGTCGGCTCGGGCCTGGGCGAGTCCACCGCCCAGGGCGCGGCGGACCGGCCGGACTGGAACGTGCTCTCGGTGGAGGTGTACGTGCCGGGGCTCGCGGCGCTCATGGCGCAGGTGGAGCACCGCGGGCTCACCAACGTGCGGGCCGTGGAGGCCAACGCCCCCGAGCTGCTGGACCAGCTGCTCGAGCCCGGCTCCGTGGGGGAGGTGTGGGTGTTCTTCCCGGACCCGTGGCACAAGAAGCGCCACCACAAGCGCCGCCTCGTCTCCCCCGCCTTCGCGGACCGCGTGGCCCGCGTGCTCGCCCCCGGCGGCGTGCTGCGCCTGGCCACCGACTGGTCCGGGTACGCCGTGCAGATGCGCGAGGTCCTGGAGGCCCACCCCGAGTTCGAGAACCTCTTCCCGGGCCGCGCGTCCGGGGAGGACTCCCCGCTGACCCGCGTGCGCCGCGAGGGCCTCGAGCTCGAGGTGGGCGCGCAGCCGCTGCCGGCCGGATGGGAGGACGCGGCCGCCGAGGAGCGCCCCCTGCGCGCGGGACTCGGGGAGGCCGTGGCCGCGAGCGAGGCGGAGGACCCGGTGGACCACGAGGGCGGGTGGGCTCCGCGGTTCGAGGGCCGCCCCGTCACGAGCTTCGAGGCCAAGTCCCAGCGCGCCGGCCGGCTCGTCTTCGACCTCGCCTACCGGAGGCGCTGAAGGCCGAGCGGCTGGCCCGCGGTGACGCGGGCGGCGGCCGCGAGCGTCACGGAGCCCGGATCGCGGTAGCCCCGCGGCGCGTCGTCGCCGGCCGCAGGCGTCCAGCGCGAGGTGTCGTGGCCGCGCACGGCGGCCCCGTCCATCCCCGGGACGGGTTCCACGGGCAGGGCGACGGCGCCGGGCCAGGCCTGCCGCAGCCCGCCGAGCCGGCCGAGGAGGGAGAGCACGTCTCCGGGCGCGCGGGCCTCGAACACCCGGCCGGTGGCCGCGCCGAGCGCACGGGCTCCCGAGAGGAGGGCGAGCGGCAGGCCCACCGCCCCGGACACCACGAGGGTCTCGACGGGGCGCTCCGCGCTGTGGGGCGTGGGATCGGTGGCCGCGGAGTCGGCCGGAAGGAGCCCCCGCTCGTCGAGCTCTCGCAGGGCGTGCCCCGCCACGAGGGAGCCGTACGAGTGGGCGTCCACGGCCCCGTGCACCGCGGTGCCCCGGGCGCGCAGCCCCGACGCGTGCAGGTGCGCCCACCACGCGGCGACGTCGTCGGCGAGCTGCCGGCCGGCCTCCCGCGCGGGGCGGTCGAGGACCACGCGCCACGGCGCGGGTGCAGGGTAGCGCAGCCACGCGACGACGACGGGGCGGGGCGCCCCCGCCGCGTGCTGGGCCGCGGCCAGCTGAGCGGCCTCGTGCGCCGCGCCCCACAGGGCGGTGTCCGGGCGGATGCCCATGCCGGAGACCATCCAGGTCAGATGGGTGGCGGTGGCGGGGTCTCCAGCGCACACGGCCGCGGTGGGCCCACCGCGGCCCTCGAGGTCGTGGGCCAGCAGCTCGCGCGCCGGCAGGGCACGGTCCATGGAGTCCGGGGCGAGCGCGTGGGCGAGGCCCTCCAGCGCGGCGCGGCGCCGCGGGTCGAACCGGTCCTTCCGGCCCAGGTCCTCCCGCAGCCGTTCCCGGCGGGCGGCGCGCTGCGGGGCCGTGAACGCCAGCGGCGTCAGGCCTGCGGCGGGTTCCACGCGAGGATCCGGCGGGAACGGGCGGTGCCCGCGGGCAGGGCGCGCACGGCCGCACCGCGCCGCGCGGCGCCGGACGGGGTGCCCGGCTCCGCGGCTCCGGACGCGGGGGCGACGCCGTCCGGGCGACCGGCGCCCGAGCGGCGGTCGGCGTAGCGCGCCGAGACGTCACCGGCGGCACCCACCGTGAACACGCGGGCCAGCCGCGAGACCTGGTGCAGTCGGTCCACCTGGGAGGCGAGCTCCACCACGGTGTCCTGCAGCTGCTCCACCTCGCGCTGCAGGGCGACGATCCGGCGGATCCCCTCGAGGGAGACGCCCTCGCGGCTCAGCGCCTGGATGGTCTGGAGGCGCTCGACGTCGGCGCGGGAGTAGCGGCGCTGCCGCCCGCCCTGGCGCTGGGGCACCACGAGGCCGAGGCGGTCGTACTGGCGCAGGGTCTGCGGGTGCATGTCCGTCATCGCCGCGGCGGTGGAGATGACGAACACGGGCGCGGTCCACTCGCCGCCGCGCTCCCGCGCGTCGCGGGCGGCCCGGTCGGCGGCCTCGGAGCGCCGGGGCCCGGCGCTCACCAGTCGGCCCTCCGGGCCAGCTCCCGCCTCGGATCGTCGCCGGCGGTGGCGGCAGCGAGGGCCTCGACGGCGGCGCGCGCCTCGTCGGTGAGCTCGGTGGGCACGGCCACCTGCAGCTCGACCAGGAGGTCCCCGGCGCCCTTCGAGGTCTCGACGCCGCGGCCCTTGAGGCGCAGGGTCCTGCCCGAGGCGGAGCCCGCCGGGACCTTGACCTTCACGGTCCTCTCGAGGGTGGGCACCTCGATGGTCGCGCCGAGCGCGGCCTCGGGGAAGGTGACGGGCACGGTGATGCGGAGGGTGTCGCCGTCGCGGTGGAAGAACTCGTGCTCGCGCACCTTCACGGTGACGATCAGGTCGCCGCGGCCCGCCGCGCCCGGCGAGCCCTTGCCGCGGGCACGGACCTTCTGGCCGTCCCGGATGCCCTTGGGCACCTTGACGTCCACGACCTCCCCGTCGGCCGCCCGCAGGGAGACCGTCGTGCCCTCGATCGAGCCCCGGAAGGAGATGGTGGTGGTGGCGGTGCGGTCCGCACCCTTGGCGGGTCGCTGCTGGCCGAAGCCGCCGCCGGCCGGCCCGAAGCCCGGCTGGCCGCCGAACCCGCCGAACATGTCTCCGAAGAGGTCGTTCAGGTCCGGGCCCGCCTGAGCGCCGCGGGGTCCGGCGCCGCCGCCGAACATCCCGCCGAAGACGTCCTCGAAGCCCCCGCCGGCCCCGCCGCCGGGGGCGGTGAAGCGGGCGCCGCCGCCCATCGCGCGGACGGCGTCGTACTCCTGGCGCTCCTTGGGGTCGCTGAGCACCGCGTAGGCCTCGGAGATCTCCTTGAACTTCTTCTCCGCGGCCTCATCGCCGGGGTTCTGGTCCGGGTGATGCGTGCGGGCCAGCTTGCGGTAGGCCTTCTTGACGTCGGCCTCGGAGGCGTCCTTGGACACCCCGAGGGACGCGTAGAAGTCCTTGTCCATCCAATCCTGCGAGGCCATGGCGCCTCCCTTCGTTCGTCGTGGTGCGGTGATCGGTGCGGTTCAGCCGTGGCTCACTCGTCCCCGGCGGAGACCATCACCTGGGCGGCGCGCAGCACGCGGCCGTCCCGGACGTAGCCGTTGCGGAACACCTGCACCACGTGGTCGGCGGGGATCTCGGGGTGGGGCTGGCGCATGACGGCCTCGTGGAGCGCGGGGTCGAACTCGACGCCCGCCAGCTCCTCCTGGTCGTGGCGCTGCACGCCGAGGCCCGCGAGGGCGGAGTCGAGCTTCTCGGCGATCTTGGCGAAGGGGCCCTCGGCCAGGTCGCCGGCGGACCGCGCCGCGTCGAGGTCGTCCAGCACGGGGATCAGCGCCAGAACGGCCTTCAGGACGCCCTGGTCCTTCGCGAGGTCCCGGTCGCGGTCGACGCGGCGCTTGTAGTTCACGTACTCGGCCTGCAGGCGGCGCAGGTCCGTCTCCAGCTCGGCCTCGCGGGAGGACCCGGACGGCGCCGCGCCGGCCTCGGCTCCGGCATCGTCGAGGATGCGCGCGGCCTGGGCCAAGGCGTCGCCCTCGTCCTGGGCCGGCGCGTCCTGCGGCTCGGCGTCGGGGGCGGCCTCGCCGCGCGGGCGGCCGGTCTCCGGGTCGATCCGGCGGCGATCCTGGAACGTGAAGGCCTGCTCCTCGGAGCCCTGCTCGCCCGGGGTCCGGTCGTCGTCCGGGCGGTCGGCGGTGTTCTCGCTCATGATGGGTCCTTTCGCTGCGTCGGCGCGCCGTGCGCGCCGGAAGTCTGGGGTGAGAGGCCGGTGGGCCGGTCACGGACGTGCGATCGCCGTGACCGGCCCACCGGTGCTGTCGCGGGCCCCGTCGGGCCGGCGGGCCGCAGGGCTCGCCGGCGCCGACGACGGCGCGGGTGCGTCAGTTCTTCTTCTCGTCGTCCTCGTCGACGACCTCGGCGTCGACGATGTCCTCGTCCTCGGCCTGGGGGGCCTCGGCGCCGGCGTCGGCCTGCTGCTCGGAGCCCTGCTGGGCGTAGAGCGCCTCGCCGATCTTCACCTGGGAGGCCTGGAGCTTCTCGAACGCGGCCTTGACCTCGTCGTCGTTGTCCTGCTTCTCCAGGGCGGCCTTGAGGGCGTCGACGTCGGCCTGGACCTCGGTCTTGACGTCCTCGGGCAGCTTGTCCGCGTTGTCGGCCAGGAGCTTGTCCACGGAGTACGCGGACTGCTCGGCCTGGTTGCGGCGCTCGGCGGCCTCGCGGCGCTTCTTGTCGTCGTCCGCGTGGGCCTCGGCGTCCTTGACCATGCGGTCGATGTCCTCCTTGGACAGCGAGGAGCCGCCCGTGATGGTCATCGACTGCTCGGTGCCGGTGCCCTTGTCCTTCGCGGAGACGTGCACGATGCCGTTCGCGTCGATGTCGAAGGTGACCTCGATCTGGGGCATGCCGCGGGGGGCCGGGGCGATGCCGGTCAGCTCGAAGGTGCCCAGTGCCTTGTTGTCCCGGGTGAACTCGCGCTCGCCCTGGAAGACCTGGATGGACACGGAGGGCTGGTTGTCCTCGGCCGTGGTGAAGGTCTCCGAGCGCTTCGTGGGGATGGCCGTGTTGCGCTCGATGAGCTTGGCCATCACGCCGCCCTTGGTCTCGATGCCCAGCGAGAGGGGGGTCACGTCGATCAGGAGGACGTCCTTGCGCTCGCCGGCGAGCACGCCGGCCTGCACGGAGGCGCCGATCGCGACGACCTCGTCCGGGTTCACGCTCTTGTTCGGCTCCTTGCCGCCCGTGAGCTCCTTCACGAGCTCGGAGACGGCCGGCATGCGGGTGGAGCCGCCCACGAGGACCACGTGGTCGATGTCGGAGACCTTGACGCCGGCCTCCTTGATCACGTCGTTGAAGGGCTTGCGGGTGCGCTCGAGCAGGTCCTTGGTGAGGTCCTGGAACTTGGCGCGGGAGAGGTGCTCGTCCAGGTGCACCGGGCCCTCGGGGGTCACGGAGAGGTACTGGAGCGAGATGTTGGTGGAGGTGGCCGAGGAGAGCTCCTTCTTGGCCTGCTCCGCCGCCTCCTTCAGGCGCTGCAGGGCGATCTTGTCCTTGGACAGGTCCGCGCCCTTGGACTTGGCCTGCTGGAGCAGCCAGTCCACGATCCGCTGGTCCCAGTCGTCGCCGCCGAGGCGGTTGTCGCCCGAGGTGGCGCGCACCTGGATGGTGGCGAAGTCGTCCTCGTCCTTGGCGACCTCGAGCAGGGACACGTCGAAGGTGCCGCCGCCCAGGTCGAAGACGAGGATGAGCTCGTCCTCCTTGCCCTTCTCGAGGCCGTAGGCCAGGGCCGCCGCGGTGGGCTCGTTGATGATGCGCTTGACGTTCAGGCCCGCGATCTCGCCGGCCTCCTTGGTGGCCTGGCGCTCGGCGTCGTTGAAGTACGCCGGGACGGTGATCACCGCGTCGGTGACCTTCTCGCCCAGGTACTCCTCGGCGTCGTGCTTGAGCTTCATTAGCGTGCGGGCCGAGATCTCCTGCGGGGTGTACTTCTTGCCGTCCACCTCGGTGGTCCAGTCCGTGCCCATGTGGCGCTTGACGGACGCGTAGGTGCGCTCGGGGTTGTTGACGGCCTGGCGCTTGGCGACCTCGCCGACCAGGACGTCGCCGCCCTTGGAGAACGCGACGACGGAGGGGGTGGTGCGGGCGCCCTCGGCGTTCGCGATGACGACGGGGTCGCCGCCCTCGAGGACGGCGACGACGGAGTTGGTGGTGCCCAGATCGATTCCGACTGCACGGGACATGGGGTGGTCCTTTCCTGTCTGCGAATGAGGCGGCCGCGTCGCCCTTGGGCCGGACCCGGGGGTCCGAACCGGCCGACGTGAGCCTTCCTGACTCAGGTTGCCACCGTCGGCGACGGCGTGTCAAGGGACGTGAGTCATCCTCACTCATGTTCTGCGGATGTCCGGTTCAACGCGCTCCACGGAGGATTCATTCCCGGGGAGGTCGGACGGGGCTCCTCGCCCTGCCGCGGGCGATCAGGGCTGGCGCCGCCCCCGCGCGGAGTGGTTGATTCAGGCGACGATGCGGCGCCCTCCGGCGCCGCCCGATCGAGACGAAGGAGCACCATCGTGGCCAACGCCAAGAAGAACGACGACGCCGCCTACACCGTTCCCGGCCTGCGCGTGGAGGACGGCCACCGCGTGGCCGAGGTCCTGCAGGGCCGGCTGCACGCCCTCAACGACCTCCAGCTCACCCTGAAGCACGCGCACTGGAACGTGGTGGGCCCGGGCTTCATCGGCGTCCACGAGATGCTCGACCCGCAGATCGAGAAGGTCCGCGCCATGGTGGACGTCGTCGCCGAGCGCATCGCGACCCTGGGCGTCTCCCCCGCCGGCACCCCCGGCGTCCTCGTGGCGGACCGCACGTGGGACGACTACTCGCTGGGCCGCGCGAGCACCCTCGAGCACCTGGCCGCGCTCGACCTGGTGTACGACGGCGTCGTCACCGACCACCGCACCGCCGTCGAGACCGTGGGCGACCTCGACCCGGTGTCCGAGGACATGCTGATCGCCCAGGTGGGCGAGCTCGAGCTGTTCCAGTGGTTCATGCGCTCGTTCCTCACCACCGGCGACGGCGTGCTCCGCCACTCCGGTGCCGCGAGCGAGACCCAGGCGGCCGCGCGCGTGGCCGGCGCCGAGAAGGCCCCCGCAGCGAAGAAGTCCAGCGCCAAGAAGTCCGACGCCAAGGCCTCGGACAATTCGGCCGCGAAGAAGAAGTCCGACAAGAAGTGACGCATCCCTGACCGGCCTGCGCCGGCAGCGCGAGGGCCCCGCCGGATCCGTTCCGGCGGGGCCCCTCCGCGTGCGGGGGCACACCCCTCAGGCGGCTCGTGCCGGCCACCACACGCGGGGGCCGATGTCCCTCACGAGGGCGGGGATCAGCAGCGAGCGCACCACGAGGGTGTCGAGCAGGACGCCGAACGCCACGATGAACGCCAGCTGCACCATGAACATGAGCGGGATGACGGCGAGCGCGGCGAACGTGGCCGCCAGGACGACGCCGGCCGAGGTGATCACGCCGCCCGTCACGGTGAGCGCGCGCAGCACGCCCGCCCGGGTGCCGACGCGCGGGGTCTCCTCGCGGGCGCGGGTCATGAGGAAGATCGTGTAGTCGATCCCCAGCGCCACGAGGAACACGAACCCGTAGAGCGGCACCGTGGGGTCGGCGTCGTCGAAGCCCATCAGGTGCTGGAACACGAGGGTGGAGACGCCCAGCGCCGAGCCGAAGCTGAGCGTCGTGGCGAGCACCAGCAGCACGGGCGCCACCACGGATCGCAGCAGCGCCATCAGGATCAGCAGCACCACGAGCAGCACGAGCGGGATGACGAGGCGGAGGTCCCGCTGGGCGGTCTCGTTGGCGTCGAGGGCCTGCGCGGCCGTCCCGCCCACGAGCACCTCGCCCTCGACGTCGGCCAGGCTCTCCCGCAGGGCGCCCACGGTGCGCTCGGCCTCGAGGGAGTCGGCCGGGTCCGCGAGCGTCGCCGAGACGAGGACGCGGCCGTCGACGACCTTCGGCTCCGCGGGGGCGTCGGGCTGTCCCGCACCGGCGGGCGGACCGGCAGGGGTGCCCGCCGGGGGTCCGGCGGACTGCTCGGCCTCCAGCTCCGCCGAGGCGACGCCCGTGGTCCCGCGCACGATCTCCAGCACGCGGTCCCGCTGCGCCTCAGGCGCGACGATCTCCGCGGGCGAGCCGGAGCCTGCCTCGAAGTGGCGGGAGAGCAGGCCCTGCGCGTCCCGCGCGTCGGACTGCCCGAGCAGCACGTCGGTCTGGGCCACGCCCGAGGCCTGCAGCTGCGTGACGCCGGCGGCGAGCGCGAGGAGGACGGCCGCCGTCGCGATCCAGACGGGGCGCGCGTTCCGGGCGACGAGCGCGGCCACCCGGGTCCACACGCCGTGGTCCTCCTCGAGGCCGGCGATCGGCGCGCCGTCGCGGTCCTCGGGCTGGACGAACCCGCGGCCGCGGGCGGCCCGCTTCTCCCGACGGCGGCGGGCGCTCTCGGGAGAGGGGACGGTGGGCCAGAACGCCGCGCGGCCCATGAGCTGCAGCAGGGCCGGGAGCAGGGTCAGCGCCGCGAGCCACGCGAAGACGATGCCGGACGCGGCGATCGGGCCGAGCGATCGGTTCGAGTTGAGGTCGGAGACCAGCAGGATGAGCAGCGCCGCGGCGACGGTGGCCGCCGAGGCGGTGATCGCCCCGAACGAGCCGCGCACGGCGGCCATCAGGGCTGGGCCGATGCCGTCCCTCTGCAGCAGCTCCTCCCGATGGCGGGCCACGAGGAGCAGGCAGTAGTCCGTCGTCGCGCCGATGACGAGGATGGACAGGATGCCCTGCGACTGCCCGTTGAGCTGGATCCAGTCCGCGCGCGCCATCCAGTACACCGCGAGGATCGCGGCGCACAGCGCGCCCATCGAGGTGAGCAGCACCAGGATCGGCAGGACCACGGAGCGGTAGACGGCCACCAGGATCACGAACACCACGACGAGGGCCACGAGCAGCAGCAGCCCGTCGATCCCGGCGAACGCGCCGCCGAGCTCGGAGGCGAGCCCCGCGGGGCCGCCCACGTGCCAGGTCGCGTCCGCGGCCGGCGTGCCGGCCACGGCGGGCACGCCGCCCGGGTCCGCGAGCACGGCCTCGAGGTCCTCGACGACGTCGGCGGCCTCCCGCGGCGCCTCCTGGCCCGTGCCGATCAGCGCGAGGAACTGCACGGCCTGGCCGTCCTCGCTGGGGATCGGCCCGACGACGCGCTCGACGCCCTCGACCTCGCCGAGCCGTTCCCCGAGCGCCGCGAGGGCGGGGAAGGCCACGGCCGGATCTGACGTGGAGGCCTCCCCCACGATGATCGCGGGGACCGCCGAGCCGTCCCGGAAGCCGGCGGCCGCCTCGGAGGCCAGCGTCGACTCGGCGGTGGCGGGCAGGAACGTGGACTGGTCGTTCGAGGAGACCTCGGAGATCTTCCCGAAGGTCGGGCCGCCGAGGCCCATCGCGGCGAACCACACGAGCGCCAGCGCCACCGCGAGGCCGATCCGCAGGAGCCGGGACGGACGGGCGGCCCGCTCGTCACGGGCGCCGGGGGCGGCGGCAGGGGCGCCCGCGGCGCGCGACGGCTCGGGGCCGGGAGCGTCGGGGGCCGCTGCGGCGGGGGTCCGGTAGGGAGAGAGGTCGGGGAGGCTGCTCACGCGGGACAGCCTAGCAAGATGGTTTGATCATCGAACGATTCGACCCCGCCGGTAGGATCCGGGGGTGACCACCCCCGCGGCCGACCGCCCTGAGCAGCCCCTCGCCCTCCTGGCGAGCCTGCGCGCCTTCTCCGAGGTGGCCGACCGGGCCGCCGACCAGGCGAGCCGCGCCCTCGGCCTGCACCGCACGGACCTGCGCGCCCTCTCGATCCTCATGCGCCGCACGAGCCGCGGCCTCGCGACCACCCCCACGGACCTCGGGCACGGACTGCACCTCACCCGTGCTGCCACGACCTCCGTGATCGACCGTCTCGTCGCCTCGGGGCACGCCCGCCGGGCCCGCTCGGCCACGGACGGACGCCGCGTCATCGTGGAGCCCACGCCCGCGGCCTCGGCGGACGGCTCGGCGGCGTTCGGCCCGATGGCCCGCCGCATCGCCGCCGCGCTCGAGGGCTTCGACGACGCCGAGCTCGCCACCGCCCTGCGCGTGGTGGACGCGGCCACCCGGAGCATCGCCCCGCTCGCCGAGGACGGACCGTGACCTCCCCCGCACCACCGGCAGGCCCCGTGCTCGTCGGCGTGGACGGCCGCTCCGGCGCCGGCAAGACCACCCTCGCGGCCGCCCTCGCGGCGCATCTGTCCCCGTACGCCCGCGTGGCGGTGCTGCACGTGGAGTCCTTCTACGCGGGATGGGACGGCCTGGAGGCGGTGCTCGACCCCGCAGGGCCGTACGTGACGGCGCTGCGGGACCTCGGCGCGGGCCGTGCTGCGCGGTGGCGGGCCTGGGACTGGCACCACGCCCGCCCGGGGGCCGGCCAGCGGCTCGAGCCGGCCGACGTCGTGGTGTGCGAGGGCGTGGGCGCCACGAGCGCCGCAGCCCGGCCCCACCTCACGCTGAGCGTCTGGCTCGAGCTGGACGAGCGGAGGCGCCGCGAGCGCGCCCTGGCCCGCGACGGCGGCGCGTACGCGCCGCACTGGGAGCGCTGGGCCGCGCAGGAGGAGCGCTACCTCGCGGCGCAGGACCCGGCCGGGGCGGCCGACGTGCGGACCTCGATCGGCCCCTGAACCGTGGACCGGGCCCACCGGACCGGCCCCTCGGCGTCACGCGTGGAGCCGCTCCTGCGCCACGAGCTCCACGAGCGCGGCGATCCACTCCTCGGTGATCGGCTCGGCGAACAGCACGCGCATGATCAGCTGCGCCCCCACGGTCTCGGCCAGCATCTCCCGGTCCACGCCCTCCGCGAGCACCGCGGTGCGGAACCGCTCGTGGAGGCTGTGCCGCAGCGGGGCCACGAGCACGCCGTGGATCTGCTGGCTCTGGCTGTCGGCCGTGGCGATCGCGCCCACCAGGGCCTGGGAGAGGTGAGTGGCGCCGCCGCCGTCGATCTCCACCGCCATCGCGCGCAGCCACGTGGCGAGGTCCGCGCGCAGGTCCCCGGTGTCCGGCGGCAGGGGCAGGGGGATGTCCAGGTACCCGGCGCCGACGGCCTCCACGAGCACGTCCACCTTCGTCCTCCACCAGCGGTAGACCGTCTGCTTGCTCACCCCCGCACGGGCCGCGATGCCCTCCATGGTGAGCTTCGCCTGGCCCGCGGGCTCCATGAGCTCGGCGGCGGCGCGCAGCACCGCCTCCCGGGACGCCTGGCTGCGGGGGCGGCCACGTCGGCGCGCGGCCGGGACCGTGGGGTCGTCAGACGTCTCCTGTGCTGCCGCGGCGGTGCCCGCCACGTCGCTGCTCTCCTCCATCCGAACGAGTGTAGTGACGGGTTCACGGGAACGCGGCGTCCTGTTGCGGACGTGCGAGGTCAGGCCGCCGGAGGAGAGCAATCGCACAGTCCCTCGATCACGATGAACGGAGCACGGCGCTCCGCTTACCTGTACGCTGAGCGCAACGCGGCGGCCCTCTGCCCCGCCTCCTCACGCCCCCTCTCGCTCCCTGGAGATCCCCGCCCCATGGCAAAGCTGCTCTACCGGCTCGGCCTCGGCGCCGCTCGCCGACCCATGATCGTGATCCTCGCCTGGGCCCTCGCCCTGGCCCTCGCCGTGGGCGGCTTCCTCGCCTTCGGCGGCACCCTCTCCTCCGCCGTCACCATCCCGGGCACCCCCACGGCCCAGGTCACGGACCGCCTCAAGGAGGAGTTCCCCGACGCCTCGCGCGGCACCGGCCAGGTGGTCTTCGCCACCGAGGACGGCTCCGCGTTCACCCCGGACCAGCGCGATCGGATCGAGCAGCTCCTGAGCACGGTCCGCGACCAGCAGGCCGTGGCCGACGTCGTGGACCCCTTCGACGTGCAGAGGCAGCAGGAGGACGCCCGCACCGCTCTCGAGGACGGTCGGCAGCAGATCGCCGACGGCGAGCAGGGGCTCGCGGACGGCCGCAGCCAGGTCGACGGCGGCCGGGCACGGATCGCCGAGGCGAAGGAGCAGGCCGAGGACGGGCAGGCGAAGCTCGAGGAGTCGGCCCGGCAGCTCGAGGAGGGGCAGGCGACGCTGGACGCCGCGCGCACCGACTTCCAGGAGCGCGGCCTGGCCGCCCTGCCGGAGGACGCCACCGCGCCCCTGCGCGAGGCCGAGCAGAAGCTCGAGGACGGCCGCGCCCGGCTCGAGCAGGGCCGGGCCCAGATCGAGGAGCAGGCGCCGAAGGTGGAGGCCGGCCAGGCCGAGGTCGACGCGAACCGCGAGAAGCTCGACGCCGGCCGTCAGCAGCTGGGCGAGGGCTGGGCCCAGTACGAGGAGGGCAAGGCCGAGCTCGAGGAGCAGCGGGCGCAGCTCGAGGCCGGCCAGGCCCGGCTGGACGCCGCCCGCGAGCAGGCCCTCGCGCAGGGCGAGGCCGCCGGCGTCCCTGCCGAGCAGGTCACTGGGCAGTTCGCCGCGCAGCAGGCCGAGCTGGACGCCGGCGCGGCCCGGATCGAGCGGGCCCAGGCCGAGCTCGACGCCGCCAACGCCGAGCTGAAGGCCCGCGAGGCGGAGGTCCAGTCCGGCCTCGAGCAGCTGAGCGCGGCACAGGCGCAGGTCGACGCCGGCCGTGAGCAGCTCGCCGAGGGCCGCGCCCGGCTGCAGGCGTCCGAGAAGGAGCTCGCCGAGGGTCAGGCCCAGCTCGAGGCCGGCCGCGAGCAGGCCCGCGAGGCCGCCCGCGCCGAGTTCGAGAAGCAGCAGGCCACGATCGACGAGGGCCGCGAGACGCTCGCGCAGGGCAGGGCTGACCTCGAGTCCGGCCGCGAGGAGATCGCGGCCAACGAGCGGAAGCTGGAGCAGGCCGAGGAGGATCTCGCCACGGGCCGTCAGGACCTCGCCGACGCCCGCACCCAGGCCGAGCGCGGCCAGCGCACCGTGGACCTCGTGGAGGGCTACCGCGCCGTCTCCGAGGACGGCTCGACCGCCGTCGGGATCGTCTCCTTCGACCAGCCGTCCATGGACGTGCCCGCGGAGGACAAGAAGGCCATCACGGGCGTCCTGACCGCGGCGGACATCGACGGGGTGCGGGTCCTGCCCTCCCAGCAGCTCAGCCAGACCGTCCCGCAGATCGTGGGGCCGGGCGAGGTCGTGGGCCTCGTGATCGCCGCGATCGTGCTCGTGCTCATGCTCGGCACCTTCGTGGGCGCGGGTCTGCCGCTCGTGAACGCCCTCGTGGGCGTGGGGGTGGGCGCCGCCGGCGCGCTCGCCTTCTCCGGCGTCGTGGAGATGATGTCCGTGACCCCCGTGCTGGGGCTCATGCTCGGCCTGGCGGTCGGGATCGACTACGCGCTGTTCATCGTCAACCGCCACCGGCAGGAGCTGCGCCGCGGCACCCCGCTGCGCGAGTCCATCGCCCTGGCCAACGGCACGTCCGGCAACGCCGTGGTGTTCGCCGGCCTCACCGTGATCATCGCGCTCGTGGCGCTCAACGTCACCGGCATCCCGTTCCTCGGCCTGATGGGCACCGTCGGCGCCGCGTGCGTGCTCGTGGCCGTGCTCGTGGCCATCACCCTGACGCCCGCGCTGCTCTCGCTGGCCGGCACGCGCGTGCTCTCCCGCAAGGAGCGCACCCGCCTGGAGGCCCTCACCCCGTCGGGCGATGGCTCCCACACGGCCCCCCTCACCGGTGCCGACCCCGCCGAGGCCGCCCATGCCGTGCGAGGCGCGCACCGCTCGCCGCAGATGTCCACCCCCGCCGCGGTGGCCACGACCCTGGGCGCGATCGCCCTGCTCGTGGCGGTCTCCATCCCCTTCTTCTCGATGCGCCTGGGCCTGCCGGACGGCGCGTCCGAGCCGGTCGGCTCCGACGCCCAGGTCTCCTACGAGCTCATGGCCGACAAGTTCGGCGAGGGCTACAACGGCCCCCTCGTGGTGACCACGGACCTGCCCGAGGGGCTCTCGGAGGAGCAGGCGACGGACGCCCAGCTCGCCGTCGGCGAGCAGCTCTCGGCACTGGACCACGTCGGCGCGGTGGTGCCGGCGGGCTTCAACGAGGACCGCACCCTGGGCATGCTGCAGCTGCTGCCCGAGGAGGGGCCCAACGCGGTCTCCACCGAGGACCTGGTGCACGAGCTGCGCACGGTGGAGCCCGCGGGCGAGGCCTCGAACCTGGCGGTGGCGGGCATGACCTCCGGGGCGATCGACGTCTCGGAGAAGCTCGCCTCGGCCCTGCCGCTCTACCTCGGCGTGGTGGTGGGGCTGTCCCTGCTCATCATGATCCTGGTGTTCCGCTCCATCCTGGTCCCGCTGATCGCCACCGGCGGCTTCGTCCTCTCGGTGTTCGCGGCCATGGGCGGCGTGGTGGCCATCTACCAGTGGGGCTGGTTGGGCTCGGTGTTCAACGTGCACCATGCGGGCCCGGTCCTGAGCTTCCTGCCGACGATCATGATCGGCGTGCTGTTCGGCCTGGCCATGGACTACCAGCTGTTCATCGCGTCCGGCATGCGTGAGGCCTACGCCCACGGCCAGCCGGCCCGCAGCGCCGTGATGAGCGGCCTGCGCGCCGGCCGGTCCGTGGTGATCGCCGCCGCGATCATCATGATCTCCGTCTTCGGCGGCTTCGTGTTCTCCCACGACGCGATGATCCGGCCCATCGGCTTCGGCCTCGCCTTCGGCGTGCTGCTGGACGCCTTCGTGGTGCGCCTGCTGCTGATGCCCGCGCTGATGCACCTGCTGGGCGAGTCCGCCTGGTGGCTGCCGAGGTGGCTCGAGCGCATCATGCCGGACGTGGACGTGGAGGGCGCCCAGCTCGAGCGCCACGGCAGCTCCCACAGTCCCGCCGACGCCGCGGAGGGCCTCCCTGCTGCGACCGGGGCCGGATCCGAGTCGGGCGGCCTGCACCGCGCCTGAGCCTGCGGGACCGGCACTATCCTGGGGCCATGCCCGCCGACTCGCCCTTCGTCCCTGCCGCCCACGAGCCCGTGCTCGTCCTGCTCGAGCAGGATGCGCACGGGCTCGTCCGTCCCCGGGTCGCGGACCCGGACGTGCCGCACCTGCGCGTCACAGACCAGGGCGTCACGCGGGGCGACGGCCTGTTCGAGACCGCGCTCGCCGTCGCGGACGAGGCCGGGACGCTGCGGATGCGCAAGCTGCGCGCCCACCTCGGCCGGCTCGCCTCCTCTGCCACGGCGCTGCGCCTGCCCGCGCCGGACGCCGCCGCGTGGGAGGCCGCCGTCGACGCCGGCCTGCGCGCCGTCGAGGCGGCGAGCCGCCCCGCGCCCGGCGCGCGGCTCTCCGTCCGGCTCACCGCGACGCGCGGCCCCGAGGCGGCGCCGGGCACGGCGCCGCACCCGACCGCGTGGGTGCTCCTGACCCCGGTGCCCGCCCCCGACGAGGCCGAGCGCCGCGCGGGCGTCCGCGTCCTCCTGCTGGACCGCGGCATCGACTCCACCGCCCCCGAGCACGCCCCCTGGCTGCTCACGGGCGCGAAGACCCTCAGCTACGCCGTGAACATGGCCGCCCTGCGCCACGCGCGCGCCCACGGGGCGGACGACGTGATCTTCACGAGCTCGGACGGCTTCCTCCTCGAAGGTCCCACCTCCACCGTGCTGATCGCGCGGCACGATCCGGACGGCCGGCGCCGCCTCCTCACCCCCCTGCGGCAGAAGGGCATCCTGGCGGGCACCTCCCAGGCGGTGGTCTTCGCGGCCGCGCACGCCGCGGGCTGGCGCCTCGGCTACGGCCCCCTCGTCCCGGCGGACCTCGAGGACGTGGACGGGATCTGGCTCGCCTCCTCCGTGCGGGGCGTGCTCCCCGTGCGCGCGGTGGACGGGCGCGAGACGCCCGTGGACCCCACCCTGACGGCCCGGCTCCAGGCCTGGCTGGACGCCGACGGCGATCCGGGACACCACGTCAGCGGGGACCCGGTCACCTCGGACGCCTGATCCCCCCGCGCTAGGCTGACTCCCGGACCGGTCCCACCCCACGGAAGGCGCACCATGAACACCATCGCCCAGAAGATCCTCTCCACCGGCATCACCCTGGCCGGCGGAGTCATCGGCTCCCGCCTCGTGGCCGGGGGCTGGAAGCTCGCCACCGGGCACGACGCACCGGACGACGCCGCGGACGAGACGCTGCCCCTCGTGGAGGCGCTCTCCTTCGCCTTCATCTCCGCCGGCGTGGCCGCGCTCATCAAGGTGGCCGGACAGCGCGGCGCGGGCACCGCGATCCGCAAGGCCTCCGAGAAGACCGCCCGCCGCGGCGCCAACGAGGTCTGAGACCCCGCGCGACGGGCTCAGCCCGTCGGGCTCCCGCCGCGGTCCGGGCCGTGCGGCGCGTCCTCGCCGCGCTGCGCCGCGGGCGGGCGGCGGGGGCGACGCCGCGGGGCGCCGCCGTCGGCGGCCTCCACGCGGCGGGCCGCCGCGGCCAGGTCGTCGCGGTGCAGCAGCCCGTGCTGGGCGTGCTTGGTGCGGTAGCCCGTGCGCCCCACCAGGTGGGAGGCCACGGGGGCCGTCACCATCTGGGCGACCCACGCCAGCAGCAGGATGGGCGCCCACGCCCACGAGCGCCAGAGCACCGCGAGCCCCAGGAGCATGAGCAGCAGGCCCAGCACCTGGGGCTTGGCGGCCGCGTGCATGCGGGAGAGCAGGTCGGGCAGCACGAACAGGCCCACGCCGGCCACCAGGGAGAAGAAGGCGCCGGCCACGATCAGCAGGGCGGCCAGCCAGTCCAGCAGCAGCAGCGGGTCCGTCATCGGTCTCCCCCCTCGGCGGGCGCGTCTTCCGAGCCCGGGATGTCGGTGGTGCCGGGCACGAGGGAGATCTCCTCCCGCATGTGCTCCGGGCGGCGGTCCTCCACGAAGCGGGCCACGGTCACCGAGCCCACGAAGCCCACCGTGGCGGCCAGCACCACGAGGACGATGTCATGGGTGTGGCGGTGCACGGCCATCTCCAGGACCAGGGCCGAGGAGAGCACCACGAGCAGCACGTCGATGGCGATCGCCCGGTCCAGCAGGGACGGGCCCCGCACGATCCGGTGCAGCGCGGCCACGGCGCCCACGAAGAGCATCGCGCCGCCCCCGTAGGCGGCCACGGTCATCGGGTCGATCATGCGCGCTCCTCCTCCGCCGCGGGCCCGTAGGCGGGATGCCGCCGGTTGCCCGCGATCTCGGCCCGCGGGGGCGCCGAGTCGGGGAAGCGGCGCAGCAGCTCCAGGTCCGTGCGCGAGCCGACCGCCTGGATGATCCCGGCCTCCACGCGCAGGGCCTTGGCGCGGACCGCGGCGATCTCCTCGTCCGTCGTCACGTTCAGGCAGTGCAGGTACAGGATGGCGTCGGCGCGGTCCACGTCCAGCACGATCGAGCCGGGCACCAGGGCCAGGGCGTGGCTGACGAGGGTGATCAGGAGGTCGTCGTGGCTGCGCAGCCGAACGCCCACGATCGAGCTGTGCACCCGCCTGCCCCGCGTGAGCACGACGGCGGACACCGAGAGCGAGGAGCGCACCACGTCCGCGAGGAAGCGGCCGGTGAACACGAGCGCGTGCCAGGGGCTGAACCGGCGGCTGAACGGGATCGCGGGCATGGGGAACACCACGATCACCAGCGCGGCGAAGAGGAGTCCCGGCAGCAGCACGTGCAGGCCGAAGTCCTGCCACAATGCTCCCCACACCAGGGTGAGGACGAGGGCGAGGGGCCACTGGCCCAGCACGGCACGGAAACTGCCGGGCCGGGGCGCCGCGCGGGCGGAGCCCCGGCCCGCGGGAACGGCCGGGTCCGCGGGAACGGCCGGGTCCGCGGTCTCCTCCCGGTCCCGCGACGGCGCCGTGCGCGGTGCCGGCGGGCGAGGGTCAGCGGTGGGCATCGTGCACCTCCGTCGGGTCGTTGCGCAGGCTCTCCGCGGCGCGCTCCGCGGCGTCCTCGCCCAGCACGGCGCCGATGTAGGGCGTGCGCTCCAACATGTCCGTGGCGGCGCGGTCCGCGAGGCCGTAGAGGGGTCCCGCGAGCACGGTGAACGCGACGCTGAGGGCCACGATCGCCGCGGTGGGGACGACGAGGCCGGCGCTGAGGCGCTTGGGCCGCTCCCCCCGCTCGAGGACGCGCTGGTACGCGGCCACGAGCTGGGCCGGCGGATGCTCCACGTCCTCCACCCTGCGCCAGAACGCGCGGGTCCACACGCGCACCATGACCAGCAGCGTGAGGAGCGAGGCCAGGACGGAGACGATCACGAGCGTGTACGCGAGCGGTGCGCCCTGCTCCACGCCGCCGCGCAGCAGGCCCACCTTGCCGAGGAACCCGGAGAACGGCGGGATGCCGCCCAGGTTGAGGGCGGGGATGAGGAAAAGCAG
Organism: Micrococcus sp. M4NT; assembly: GCF_033790745.1. Classification (NCBI taxonomy): domain Bacteria; kingdom Bacillati; phylum Actinomycetota; class Actinomycetes; order Micrococcales; family Micrococcaceae; genus Micrococcus; species Micrococcus sp. M4NT. The sequence goes on along the minus strand of NZ_JAMYEH010000003.1, from coordinate 169,281 downwards.
GCCCACGAGCGGGGAGACGCGGGCGAGGGAGCCGAGGCGGTCGATGTTGGCCGTGCCGGCCCGGTTCTCGATGAGCCCGGTGACGAGGAACAGCGCGCTCTGCACCGTGATGTGGTGCGCCACGTAGAACACGGTCGCCGCCAGGCCCAGCTGGGTGGCCAGCCCGAGGCCGAAGATCATGTAGCCGATGTGGGAGACCAGGATGAAGGAGAGGATGCGCTTGATGTCCGTCTGCGCGAGGGCCCCGAGGATGCCCACGATCATGGTCAGCCCCGCGACCACCAGCAGGAGATCGTTCACGTGCTCCCCGGGGAACAGGAGGGTCTCCGTGCGGATCATGGCGTACACGCCGACCTTGGTGAGCAGTCCCGCGAACACGGCGGTGACCGGTGCCGGAGCCGTGGGGTAGGAGTCCGGCAGCCAGAAGGAGAGGGGGAACACGGCGGCCTTGATCGCGAAGCCCACGAGGAGCATCACGTGGAGCACCATCTGCATGTCGCTCGGCAGCTCGCCGAGCTTCACCGCCAGGTCCGCCATGTTCACCGTCCCCGTGGCCGCGTAGATCATGGCGATCGCGATGAGGAACAGCACGGAGGAGACGACGGAGACCACCACGTAGGTGACGCCCGCGCGCATCCGCTGCGCCGTGCCGCCGAGCGTGAGCAGCACGTAGGACGCGGTCAGGAGGATCTCGAAGCCCACGTAGAGGTTGAAGAGGTCGCCGGCGAGGAACGCGTTGGACACGCCGGCCACGAGGATCAGGTACGTGGGGTGGAAGATCGAGACGGGCCCGCCCTCGTCGCGGCTGATGAGGCCCTGCGCCGAGGCGTACAGGAGCACCGCGAGGGTGATGATCGTGGAGACGAGGAGCATCAGCGCGGAGAGCCGGTCCACCACGAGCACGACGCCGAGCGGTGCGGGCCACCCGGCCAGCTCCACCACCGCCACGCCCGCCTCCCACACCGCGGCGAGCAGGGCCGCGTTCAGCACGAGCGTGAGGAAGAGCGCGAGGACGGTGACGCTCACCTGGGCCCGGGGCCGGCCCACGAGGGTGAACGTGACGGCGGCCCCGAGCACCGGCAGCATGACGGCCAGCGGGGCGAGGTCGGTGAGGGGCACGGAGCCGATCGTCATGGGCGCTCGCCCTCCTGGTCCTGGGGCCGGCCGCGACGCTTCCGTGCCGACGGGGCGGTGCGTGCCGCCGCGGCCGGGCGGACGGACCGCCGCTCCGGTGCGCGGGGCGCGTCCGGGGTCGCGTGCTCGTAGTGCGCGTTCGGGTCCGCGGCGTCGTCGATGAACTCGGAGGACTCCTCCACGAGCACCGAGTCGTCCTCGACGTCCCACGCGGGCTGGCTGGCGATCTTGACGTCCTCCGCGTCCACCTGGATCAGGTCCTCGCGGCTGATGAGCCAGGAGCGGTAGATCATGGCGGTGAGGAAGGCGCTCGTGGCGAAGCCGATGACGATCGCGGTGAGGATGAGGGCCTGCGGGAGGGTGTCCGCGTAGGCCCGGGGGTCCGTGCCCTCGATCCGCAGGGGCGCCTGCCCCACTCCGCCCGCGCTCGCGAAGAGCAGGAGGATCGCGGCGTTGTTGATGAGCATGATGCCCAGCAGGATGCGGGTGAGGTTGCGCTCCAGCACGAGGTAGATCCCGCACGTGAACATCACGCCCATCGCGGCCAGCAGGGCCAGGTCCACGGTCGTCATCGGGCGGCCTCCTGGCCGGTCGGAGTGGACGGAGTGGGCAGGCGGGGGTGCCGGCGGCGCTCCGCGGCGCGGCGGCGGGCCCGGCGGGCCGCCTCTCCGCGCCGGTCCACCTCGCCGCCGAGGGAGCGCAGCACGTCCATGACCAGGCCCACCACCACGAGGTAGACGCCCACGTCGAACGCGGTGGCCGAGACGAACTTGAGGTGGTCCCCGAACAGGGGCAGGCCGTGGAGCTCGAGGGCGTAGGACTGCAGGATCTGGCCGCCGAAGAAGACGGGGGCGATGCCGACGAGCGTGGCCAGGCCCAGGCCGAGGCCGAGCATCGCGCCGGCGGGGATCAGCGAGGCCTCCTGGAGCTCGAACCGCCCCCCCGCGAGGTACCGCAGGGTCAGCGCCAGCCCGGCCAGGAGGGCGCCGGCGAAGCCGCCGCCCGGGGTGTTGTGCCCCGCCAGGAGGAGGTAGAGGGACATGAGCATCATGATCGGGAACATGAAGCGCGTGACCACCTCGAGGATGATCGAGCGCCGCTCGGGCGCCATGGTGCGCCCCGCCACGAGCCACTGGTTGTTCGTGTCGTCCACCGCGAAGGCGCGGACCACGGTGAGCTCCCGGGCGCCGAGAGCGGAGTCGGCGCCGAAGTCGCCCACGCTCCCGGAGCGGACGTCGGCGATGTCCTTGCCGGGGCCGTCGCGGTGCTGCAGGAAGACGAGGGAGGCCACGCCCGTGGCGGCCGCGGCGAGCACGGTGATCTCCCCCCACGTGTCCCACGCGCGGATGTCCACCAGCGTCACGTTGACGGCGTTGGTGCCGTAGCCGAACTCGTAGGCGAGGTCCGGCATGGGCACGGAGATCCGCTCCGCGGTGCGGGCGGCCAGGGACGTGGCCGCGACCCACACCATGACCGCGGAGAAGGACAGGGCCAGCAGCAGGCGGGTCAGCCTGCGGTTGCCCTCGCGTCGGGCGAGCCACTCCGGCGGGAGGACGCGCAGGCCGAAGATGAGGGTGACGAGGACGACCGACTCCACGAGCACCTGCGTGATGGCCAGGTCCGGGGCGCCGCGCATGGCGAAGAGGGCGGCCGCCCCGTAGCCCGTGACGGACACGAGCATGACCGCCATGAAGCGGCGGTGGGCGCGGACGGTCGCCACGGCCGCCACGCACAGCAGGACCGCCACGCCCAGCTGGGCCGGCGACTCCGCGAGGACGATCCGGGCGTCGAGGAACGAGGTGGCCAGGACGCGATCGGAGTCCCCCACCGGCAGGAGCAGGAACCCCAGGGGCAGGACGGACGCGCACGCGAACATGATGGCCAGGTAGCGGCGCAGCGAGCCGGTCTGGGTGCGGCCGGTGACCCACACGGCGACCTCGTCGAGGACGCCGATGAGCCGGCCGTAGGTCCGGGCGGCGTCCACGGGGGACTGCAGGCGGGCCTGGAGGGCCTGGACGGGGCGGCGGGTCCACGCCAGCAGGGCGCCCAGAGCCCAGATGCCCGCCGAGACCGCCAGGATCGGGGTGAAGCCGTGCCACAGTGCGAGGTGCGCGGGCTTCTCACCGGGCGACGCCGGCGCCAGTCCGTGCGTGGCCGCCTCCACGAGCGGCGCCACGCTGCCCGGCACGAGCCCGAGGACCAGGCACGCCACCGCGAGCACGGCGGCGGGTCCGAGCTGCAGCGCCGTGACGGGCGAGTGGAACTCGGTGACGGGGCGGGGCCCGCCGACGCCGGGCTCCTTCGCGTCCCGTGGGTCGCGCCGCCCGAACGCGCCCCACACGAACCGCCACGTGTACGCGAACGTGAGCACGGAGCCGACCGCCATGAGCACGAACGGGGCCCAGGCCCAGGCCCCGGCCCCGTGCTCCCCGTGGGCGGCCAGGGTCTCCAGCACGGACTCCTTGGCCACGAAGCCGAACAGTGGCGGCAGGCCGGCCATGGAGGCCGCCGCCAGCACGGCGACGCCGGCCAGCACCGGGTGGCGGCGGCCGATGCCGGAGAGCTCGCGCAGGTCGCGGGTGCCGGCTTCGTGGTCGATCACGCCCACCACCATGAACAGCGGGGCCTTGAAGATCGCGTGGGCCAGGAGCATCGCCAGGCCCGCCATCGCGGCGTCGCGGGTGCCCAGGCCGTTGGCCACCATGAGGAAGCCGAGCTGCGAGACGGTGCCGTAGGCCAGGATGAGCTTGATGTCGTCCTGGCGCATCGCCCGCCAGCCGCCCAGGAGAAGGGTGGCCAGGCCCACGCCGAGCACGAGCGTCTGCCAGGAGACGAGGGTGGCGAAGGCGGGTGCCAGGCGGGCCACGAGGAAGACGCCGGCCTTCACCATGGCGGCCGCGTGCAGGTACGCGGACACGGGGGTCGGGGCGGCCATGGCGGCCGGCAGCCAGAAGTGGAACGGCGCCTGGGCCGACTTGGTGAGGGCACCGAGCAGCACGAGCGCGACGGCGGCCTCCAGCATCCCGCGCACCGCGGCGTCCGCCACGAGGGCCGGCGCCGCGGCCAGCACGCCGGAGACCCGCCACGAGCCGGAGAGGTGGGCGAGCATGACGAGGCCCACCAGCATGGCCAGGCCGCCGAAGGTGGTGACGATCAGGGCCTGGATGGCGGAGCGGCGGGCGAAGATCCGGTGGCCCGAGTAGCCGATCAGCAGGAAGGACAGGACGGAGGTGATCTCCCAGAAGGTGTAGAGCACCATGAGGTCGTCCGTGGTGACGAGGCCGAACATCGCGCCCGCGAACGCGAGCAGCTGCCCGCCGAAGACGCCGCTGCGCCGCTCGTCAGGGGCGAAGTAGCGGGCGCAGTACGCGAGCACGAGGGCGCCCACGCCCAGCACGATGAGCGACATGAAGGCGGCGAGCGCGTCCAGGCGGAAGGCCAGGTCGATGTCCAGGTAGGGCACCCACGGCACCGTGCGCTCCAGGTGCGCCGCCTCGGCGGGCGCGGGGGCGCCGGCGTCGAGGGCCTCCTGCAGGGCGAGCACGTGCGGCAGCTGCGCGAGGACCCAGAGGAATCCCGCGGCCGGGACGGCGGCGAGGAGGTAGAAGCCCTGCCGGCCCGTCCACCGGAAGATCGCGGGAGCACAGAGCGCAACGGCGAACAGGACGATGAGGGTCAGCAGCATGGGATCCCCGGGGCAGACGGGCGGTGGAGGGCTGTGGCCACTTTACGGGATCGGGCCGCGTCGGGCGGGACGGGCTCAGTCGGCGGCGGGGGCCGCGGCGCCCGACTCGGCCGCGCCCGGCTCTGCGACCCCGGCGAACAGGGCGGCGCCCGCCACGAGCACGATCCCGATCATGGGGATCACGGCGCGGTTGTCCGGCTGGACGGCGAGGGCCACGGAGACGAGCGCCGGGGTGATGAACCCGACGGCGCGGCCCGTCGTCGCGTAGAGGCCGAACACCTCCCCCGCCGTGCGCGGGGTGGTCACGCGGCCGAGGAACGCGCGCGAGGCGGACTGGACCGGGCCGACGAAGAGGCACAGCACGAGGCCGCCGATCCAGAACGCCGTGGTCCCCGAGGCGAGGAACAGCGCCGCCGCCGTGAGGACCATGGCGAGGAGGGAGCCCAGGATCACGCGGCGCGGGCCGATGCGGTCGTCGAGCCGCCCGCCCGCGAAGGCGCCGAGCGCGGCCACCACGTTCGCCACGATCGCGAACAGGATGACGTCCGCGGGGTCGAGCCCGTACACCGTGGTGCCCAGGATCGCGCCGTACACGAACACGGCGCCCACGCCGTCGCGGAACACCGCGGAGGCCACGAGGAACCGCAGCGTGTTGCGGTCCTCGCGCCACATGCGGGCCAGGGTGCGGCCCAGCCCGGCGTACGAGCCGAGGATCGTCTCCCGGCGCGGACGTCCGTCCGCGGCACGGGCCGGCGGCGGGTCCGGGACGACGACGAGCACCGGGACCGCGAAGACGAGGAACCATGCCGCGGCGACGAGCGCGACCACGCGGATGTTGAGCGCCTCGTCCTCGCCCACGCCGAACCAGTGGGCGTCCCCGGAGACGAAGCCGAGGTAGACGATCAGCAGCAGCACGATCCCGCCGAGGTAGCCCGCGCCCCAGCCGATGCCGGAGACCCGTCCGATCGTGGCGGGCGTGGAGATCTGCACGAGGATCGCGTTGATCTGCACCTCGGCGAACTCGAAGAACACGGTGCCCAGCGCGATCAGGGTGACGCCCAGCAGCAGGGAGGACTCGTGCGGGGTGACGAAGAAGCAGGCCGCGGTGCACGCGATCACCGCGGCGGTGGTGAGCCCCAGCCACAGGCGACGGCGGCCGGCGCCGTCCGCCTGCCGGCCCAGCACGGGCGCGGTGAGGGCGATCAGCACGCCCGCCAGCGCCATCGCGGCGGAGAGCCACGCCGTGCCCCGCTCGTCCGCCCCGAACGCGTCCGAGGCCAGGTACGTGCCGAACACGAAGGTGACCATGACGGCGTTGAAGGAGGCCGAGCCCCAGTCCCACGCCGCCCACGCGAGGACCTGGCCGCGCCGGGCGACGGGGGCGGGGGCCGGCGTCGTGGCCATCTCAGCGCTCGATGCGGGTGATGTGGAAGTTCTGGAAGGAGCGGGAGGCCGTGGGGCCGCGCTGTCCCTGGTACCGGTTCTGGTAGGCGCCCGCGCCGTACGGCGTCTGCGCCGGGGAGCTCATGCGGAAGAAGCACAGCTGGCCGATCTTCATGCCCGGCCACAGCGTGATGGGCAGGGTGGCCACGTTGGAGAGCTCGAGCGTGACGTGGCCCGTGAAGCCGGGGTCGATGAACCCGGCGGTCGAATGGGTCAGCAGGCCCAGCCGCCCGAGCGAGGACTTGCCCTCGAGGCGCGCGGCGACGTCGTCGGGGAGCGTGACCTGCTCATAGGTGGCACCGAGCACGAACTCGCCCGGGTGCAGGATGAAGGGCTCGTCCGGGGCCGTCTCCACGAGGCGGGTCAGCTCGTCCTGCTCCTGCGCGGGGTCGATGTGCGCGTAGCGGTGGTTGTCGAAGAGGCGGAAGAAGCGGTCCAGGCGGACGTCCACGGACGCAGGCTGGACCATCGAGGGGTCCAGCGGGTCCAGGCCGACCCGGCCGGCCTCGAGCTCGGCGCGGATGTCGCGGTCGGAGAGCAGCACGGCGCCAGTGTATCCGGCGCTACAGTGTGCGCCATGAGCATGCACGAGACCGCCCTGCCGGGCATCGGCGTCCGCCGCGAGCTCGACCTCGCGGACGGCCGGCGGATCGGCGTCGTGATCCACCGCGACGGCACCACCGACCTCTTCCTCGCCGACGCGGACGACCCGGACGCGTGCGCCGCGGCCGTCGCCCTCTCCTCGAGCGAGGCAGCGAGCCTCGGCGGGCTCCTGGCCGGGCCGCAGCTCGTCTCCCAGTTGGAGGGCGAGCACGCGGACCTGCCCGGCATCACCACGCGCCAGCTCATCCTCCCGGCTGACTCCCCCTACGCGGACGCCGAGCTCGGCGCCACGAAGATGCGCACCCGCACGGGCGTGTCCATCGTCGCCGTCGTGCGGGCCGGGCAGACCCACCCCTCCCCCGGCCCCGACTTCCTGCTCGAGGGCGGGGACCTGCTGATCGTCGTGGGGACGAGCGAGGGCACCCGGACGGCCGAACGCCTGCTCGACGCCTGACCCGCCCCGCCGGACGAGCCCCCGAACGGGGCCCGCCCCGCGCACGCCGACCCCGGAGAGGAGCGCCCATGGACACCACCGTCCTCGCGCTCATCGAGCTCGGCGCGGTCCTGCTGCTGCTGGGCATGCTCGGGCGCCTGGCCGGGCGGATCGGCATGTCCCCCGTGCCGCTCTACCTGCTCGGCGGGCTGCTCATCGGCGTCGCCGGGCTGCTGTTCCCCACCGTGGACGAGGCCGGGGTGGTGCACGGCCCCATGGAGCCGATCGCCGAGTTCAGCCACCTGGCCAGCGAGATCGGCGTGGTGCTCCTCCTGCTCATGCTGGGCCTGGAGTACTCCGCCCGCGAGCTCGTGGGGGGGCTGCGCGGCTCCTGGAAGGCCGGCGTGCTCGACGTGGTCCTCAACGTCACCCCCGGCGCGCTCGCCGGCCTCCTGCTCGGCTGGGGTGCCGTGGGCGCGGTGGTGCTGGGCGGCATCACGTTCATCTCCTCCTCCGGCATCATCGCGAAGGTGCTCGGCGACCTGGGGCGTGTGGGCAACCGCGAGACCCCCGTGATGCTCTCCATCCTCGTGTTCGAGGACCTCGCCATGGCCGTCTACCTGCCGCTCATGACGGCCCTCGTGGCCGGCAGCGCCCTCATGGCCGGGCTCACGGCGGTGGGCGTCGCCCTGGTGGTGGTCACCGTGGTCCTGCTCGCCGCCCTGCGGTTCGGCCCGCAGATCTCCCGGCTCGTCCAGTCCCCGGACCAGGAGGCGTTCCTGCTCAAGCTCCTCGGTCTCGCCCTGCTCGTGGCCGGCCTCGCGGGGGCGCTCCAGGTGTCCGCCGGCGTGGGCGCGTTCCTGTTGGGCATCGCGATCTCCGGGGCCGCGGCCAAGCAGGCCCGCTCCGTGCTCGAGCCGCTGCGGGACCTCTTCGCCGCCCTCTTCTTCGTGCTCTTCGGGATGAACACGGACCCGCGCGCCCTGCCGCCCGTGCTGCTGGGCGCGCTCGCCCTCGCCGTCGTCACGGCCGCCACGAAGGTGGCCACGGGCTACCTCGCGGCGCGCGCGGCGGGCATCGGCGTCGCCGGCCGCTGGCGGGCGGGCGCCACGCTGACCATCCGCGGCGAGTTCTCCATCGTCATCGCGGGCCTGGCCGTGGCCTCCGGGTCCATGCCGCCCGAGGTGTCGGCGTTCGCCACGGCCTACGTGCTCCTCCTCGCCGTGGCAGGGCCCGTGCTGGCCCGCTACGCGGACGGCTTCGGCCGCTCCCGCGCGAAGCGGGCGAGGGAGCGGGCCGCCGCTGCCGGCCGGGGGCACGCGACGGCCTGAGTGCGGGCGCTGGTGTAGGGTGGTGTCCGCGCCGCAGGCGAGAGCCGAGCGGTTGCGCGGGCGTAGCTCAATGGTAGAGCGCTTGCTTCCCAAGCAAGATACGCGGGTTCGATTCCCGTCGCCCGCTCCACCGAAGGGGCCGGATCCACCAGGATCCGGCCCCTTCCTCGTGCGCACGGCCCCTCACGACGCCGGCACCCGTCTCGAGCGCCCCGCCCGGGGTACCCTGTGCGGGCCGTGTGCGCGCGGCCCGCCGCGAGGCCCCGGCATCCCCGGCGCGAGCCCTGGTCTCATGACACCGTCCCCCGCGACTCCCCGGAAGGAGGCCCGACGTGCAGCAGGTCCTCTCCGGCTTCGCCGTGGTGTGGGTGATCATCGCCGTCGGCTTCCTCGTGGGGCGCACGGGCGTGCTCGGCGAGGACGCCCGCACGGTGCTCTCGCGCACCGCGTTCTTCGTGGGCAACCCCGCCCTGCTCTTCGTCACCCTCTCCCGCGCGGACGTCGCCGCCGTGCTGGGCCCCCAGCTGTGGGTGGCCGCGATCTCCGCGCTCGCCGCCGCGGGCGTGTACCTGGCCGTCACGGTGCCCCTGCTCCAGGGCCGGCCACCCTCGGAGCGCGTCATGGCCGCCCTGAGCTCGTCCCTCGTCAACTCGGCCAACCTGGGCATCCCGATCGCCACGTACGTGCTCGGCGACGCGGCCCTCGCCGCGCCGGCGCTCATCTTCCAGCTGGCGGTCTACACGCCGCTGTACGTGGCCGCCATGGACGCCACGACGGCACGGGAGGCCGAGGAGCGGGCCACCGGCCGGCGGGCCGTGCGCCGCTCCCCCGGACGGGCGGCGCTCGCCCAGCTCGGCCAGACCGCCCGCAACCCCATGGTCGTGGGCGCGATGCTCGGCCTGCTCTTCTCCGTCACCGGCTGGGCGCTTCCGAGGCCGCTCATGCAGTCCGTCGAGCTGATCGGCGGGCTGTCCATCCCGGCCATGCTCCTCGCGTTCGGCATGTCGCTCGTGGGCTCGCGTCCGCTCGCCCGGGCCGGCGGCCGTCGGGCGGACGTGCTGATCGCCTCGGCCGTGAAGCTGCTCGTCCACCCGCTGCTGGCCTGGGTGCTGGCCCAGTTCGTGTTCGGGCTCGACGCCCGGCACGTGTTCGTCGCCGTCGTGCTGGCCTCCCTGCCCACGGCGCAGAACGTGTACGTCTCCGCCGTGCGCTACGACGCCGGCCTGCGCGTCTCGAAGGACACCATCCTGGTGACCACGGTCGTCGCGATCCCGGCGATGATCGGTGTGGCGCTCGTGCTGGCCTGACCGTGCCGAGCCCGCCCGCCGGCGGCGCACGTGCCACGGCCGGGGTGCGCCCTAGGATGAGCCGCATGAGCGAGAACACCGCGGGCGACGGCCTGCTCGAGTCCATCCGCCAGGGCTACACCTTCGAGGACCCCACACTCACGCTGGGGGCCGCCGTCGTGGACGGCGAGGTGCACCCCGAGGTGCCCGTGCGCCTGCCGCTGCGCATGATGAACCGCCACGGCCTCGTGGCCGGCGCCACCGGCACGGGCAAGACGAAGACGCTGCAGATGATGGCCGAGCAGCTCTCGAAGGCCGGCGTCCCCGTGTTCCTCGCGGACGTGAAGGGCGACCTCTCCGGCCTGGCCACCGCCGGGACGGCCTCGGACAAGCTCTCCGAGCGCACCGCCGCCACCGGCATGCCGTGGGAGCCGCGCGCCTACCCGGTCGAGTTCCTCGCCCTGGGCGGCGACGGCGTCGGGGTGCCGGTACGCGCCACCGTGGACGCCTTCGGCCCTCTGCTGCTCTCCCGCGTGATGGACCTCAACGAGACCCAGGAGTCCTGCCTGCAGCTCATGGTCCACTGGGCGAACGAGCGTGACCTGCCGCTGGACGACCTCACGGACCTCAAGGCCGTGGTCACCCACCTGACCAGCGACGAGGGCAAGGACGACCTCAAGGGCCTGGGCGGCGTCGCGAAGGCCACCGCCAACGTGATCCTGCGCGAGGTCACGGGCCTGGAGGCCGCGGGCATGGACCGCTTCTTCGGCGTGCCCGAGTTCGAGACCGCCGAGCTGCTGCGCGTGGCCCCGGACGGCCGCGGCGTGATCTCGGCCCTCGAGCTGCCCACCCTGGCCACCAAGCCGCAGCTGTTCTCCACCTTCATGATCTGGCTGCTGGCCGACCTCTTCGCCGAGCTCCCCGAGGCGGGCGACCTGGACAAGCCCAAGCTCGTGTTCTTCCTCGATGAGGCGCACCTGATCTTCAAGGGCGCCTCGGACGCGTTCCTGGACTCCATCACGACCACCGTGCGGCTCATCCGCTCGAAGGGCGTGGGCCTGTTCTTCGTCACCCAGACGCCGCAGGACGTGCCCGCCGAGGTGCTCGGCCAGCTGGCCAACCGCGTCCAGCACGCGCTGCGCGCCTTCACCCCGCAGGACGCCAAGGCGCTCAAGCAGACCGTCCAGACCTTCCCGACGACGGACTACGACCTCGCCGAGGTCCTCACCTCCGCGAAGGTCGGCGAGGCCGTGGTCACGGTGATGGATCCGGACGGGGCCCCGACGCCCGTGGCGCTGACCCGCATGTGGTCCCCCGAGTCGGCCATGGAGCCCGCCGCGGCCGAGGCCATGCAGGCGATCGTGGCGGCCTCCCCGCTCATGGCGGAGTACGGCACGGCCGTGGACCGGGAGTCCGCGGCGGAGAAGCTGGCGGCCGAGGCCGCGGAGGCTCCCGCCACCGGCGGCAGCGCCCGCGGGGAGGACGCCCGCCTGGCGGACGGGCGCGCCGACGGCGGCACGGTGGTCTCCGGCGTCGACCTCGGCGACCTCGAGAAGATGCGCCGCGAGGAGGAGAAGGCCGCCGAGCGCGCGCGGCGGGAGGCCGAGAAGCCCAGCGAGTTCGAGAGGGCCATGGGCAACTTCGTGAAGTCGGCCGGCACACAGCTGGGCCGCGAGGTGGTGCGCGGCGTGTTCGGCACGCGCAGCCGCCGCGGCGGCGGGCTGCTGGGCGGGCTGTTCGGCCGCTGACCCGCGCCGGGGCCGACGTCGTCGGTGGAGGCGCCGCGGGGTCAGCGCACGCCGTGGTGCGTGAGGGACGTGGCCCAGCGCTCGATGGCGTCCCAGTCGCGGAAGTCGCCGTAGTGCTCGTTCTTGGAGACCTTCAGCTTCATGCGCTCGATCCAGCTGAGCCGCTCCTCCACGAGGGCCCCGCGGAAGTAGGCCACGTCCCGGGCACCGTAGGTCTCGAGCTGCGCGGCGACCTTGGGCAGCGGCTCCGGGGCGCCGCCGGAGGCCAGGATGACCAGCGGGCGCAGGGACAGCTCGGCGCGGCGAGAGTCCAGGAAGTGCTTGGCCTCCGCGTCGAGGGAGCCGGTGTACACGGGCGCGGCGACGATGACGGCGTCCGCGGTGTCCAGCCAGGCGCCGGCGCCGGCGGGATCCTCCACGACGGTCTCCACGGACTGGCTGGTCCGCAGCACCTCGGCGACGCGCTCGGCGATCTCGCGGGTGGAGCCGTGGTGGGACGAGGCGACGATGAGCGTGGTCATGGGACTGCGCACCCTTCGGGTCGGCGGTGGGACGTCGGGCTCAGTGTATCCCGCGCAGGTCCAGGTCCAGGCGGGACTCCGCACCCTCCGGGGCCTGCCCGGGGGCGTGCACGCTCACGGGGATCCCCCAGTCCTGCTGGTACAGGTGGCAGGCCGCGTGGTCCGGGATCGGCTGGCCCTTCTCGCCGTCGCACGCCGCGGCGCGCGCGGTGATGTGCAGGACGCCCTCGGGGACGTCCGGGTTCAGGCGCAGCGTGCGGCTCAGCCCCGTGGACGTGCCCGCGCCCTCGAGGAGCAGCTCCTCCGGCGAGGAGGAGACCTTGAGCTGCGTGGGGTCGCCCCAGCGGTCGTCGAGCTTCTGCCCGGAGGGCGCCGCGAAGCCGATCCCCAGGGTCACCTCGCCCGCCACCATCGGCGTGCGGGGCCGCTGCGTCTGACGCGCGCCCTCGTCCACGCTCAGGTACTCCTCGGGCACGCCGATCCGCACGAGCCGGTGCGCGTTGGTCTCCACGACGACGATCGCGCTCGCGTTCCCCTCCGCGTCCTCCTCCACGAGCACGTCGGAGGGCTCCTGGAGACCCCGCGCCAGGGTGGAGACCACGGCCGGCGTCGGGCGGCCGGCGGCGTCCTCGCCGGCGGGCGCGTACCGGCGGATCGCCCCGTTGTACGTGTCCGCCACGAGCACGGAGCCGTCCGGCAGCGCGGTCACCCCGAGCGGGTGCTGGAGCCGGGCCTGGGCGGCCTCGCCGTCCACGAAGCCGAAGTCGAACAGGCCCGTCCCGACGGCGGTGCCCACCGTGCGCTCCCCGTCCGCCTCGCGCACCCAGCGGATCGCGGAGGTCTCGGAGTCGGCGGCCCACAGGGTGGCGTCCGGGCCGTAGGAGAGGCCGGAGGTCTGCGCGAACCACGCGGTGGCGGCGGCGCCGTCGGTGAGACCCTCGAGGCCGGTGCCCGCGAAGACCGCGAGGCGACGCGCCTCGGGGTCGAAGGAGAAGAGCTGGTGCGTGCCGGCCATCGCCACGACCACGCGCCCGGCCGCGCCGTCCCACGCGAGGTCCCACGGCGAGGAGAGGGAGACGGTCAGCGGGTCCGCCTCGATCACGCCCAGGTCGACGGCGGGGCCGTCCGCGGGGTCCGCCCCGTCGGCGCCGGCCGCGGCCTTGGCCCGCTCGGAGTCGATCAGGCGCTGCACGCCGTTGCCGGCCAGGGTGGTGACCTCGCCCGTGGTGAGCGAGAGACCGCGCAGGCGGTGGTTCACGGTGTCGGCCACCAGCACGTCGCACCCGAGCCGGGCCGCCACGTCCTCGGGCAGCACGAGCAGGCCGTTGGGCTCGTTGAAGAGGGCGGTCTCCGGGCCGCCGTCGCGGTGCCCGCGCGTGCCCGGCGTCGGGAGGGCGAGCCCGGCCGCCTCCGCCGAGGCCTGCGCCGGGTCCCCGCCGCCCCACGCGCGCAGCACGGTGGTGAGGTCCTCGGCGACCTCGACGATCCGGTGGTGTCCCGTGTCCGCCACGAGGAACGCGCCCGGCTGCGAGCCGCGCCCGCCGAGCGAGACGGCCTTGCCGGGGAACTTCAGGTCCCGCGCCACCGGGGCCGGCGGCACGTACGGCCCGCTGCCCCGGTGCAGGGTGCCCTTGGCCTCGTGCTCCGCCACGAGCTCCTGCACGAGGGAGTGCAGGCCCGCCACGTGGCCCTCACCGGAGAGGGTGGCGGCGATGCACCCCTCGGGGTCCACCACCACGAGGGTGGGCCACGCGCGCGCCGAGTAGGCCTGCCACGTGGTCAGCTCGGGGTCGTCCAGCACGGGGTGGGCGATCGCGTAGCGCTCGACGGCGGCCGCGAGCGCCGCCGGGTCCGCCTCGTGCTCGAACTTGGGCGAGTGCACGCCCACGGTCACCACCACGTCCGAGAACTCCTCCTCCAGGGGGCGCAGCTCGTCCAGCACGTGGAGGCAGTTGATGCAGCAGAACGTCCAGAAGTCGAGGATCACGATCTTGCCGCGCAGGTCCGCGAGGGTGACGGTCTCCCCGCCGGTGTTGAGCCAGCCGCGGCCCACGAGCTCGGAGGCCCGCACGCGGGCGCTCGTGCGCGGCACGGGGAGGGTGGGCGAGGCGGCATTCTGCGACGTCATGGCGTCCATTGTGGTCCCCCGCCCCGCGGGTCACGACATGCCGCGTCGCAAAGCCGGGGCCGCGGGCCGCGGCGGCTCCGGCCACCGCGGCCGCCCGGCCGGCCGCACCTCGCTGCCCGAGAGCGCGGCGGTCAGCCCGCGCGCAGCGCCGCGGCCAGGATCTCCTCGGCCATCAGGGTGAACTGCCGCTCCCCGGCCTGGTCCTGCCCCGAGAAGGACACCATCACCACGTGGTCGCCGGCGACGGCGGTGAGCACCTGCGCGGTCAGCTGCGGGGACTCCTCCGAGGCCAGCGAGCGCTGCCACACGAGGCCGGACTGGGCAGGCGAGCCGTCCGAGAGCTCGGCGGGCCGGGTGAGGAGTCGGTAGTCCTCGGTGCCGCCGCCCTCGCGCACCGTCACGTCCATCTGCCGGCAGTCGGCCAGCAGGCTGTTCGCGGTCTGCAGATGCTGCTCCACCTGCTGGCGCCCCGGGCCGTCGAGCGTGGCCACCTCCACCGTTCCGGTGCCGGAGAAGGAGTCCGCGCCCACGTCGACGCGCGTCACCTCCTCCTGGTCGAGCAGGATCGGCGAGAAGTCGAGAGCCGCGAGGGGCGGCTTGCAGGAGGCGGGCTCCACCGTGGTGCGGCCGCCGTCGGCCTGCCGCTGGCGGCTGTCCTCGCGCGCCGCGGCGATCTCCTGCTCCGAGGCGGCCTGCTGCCGGATGAAGCCGAAGGTCGCGGCCCGCAGCGCGGCGGCCTCGGCCATGCGCTGGTCCGGCCGGTCCCCCAGGTCCAGCCCGGCGGCGGCGGAGCTGGCCTCGGCAGCGGGCACGGACGCGCCGGGGGACGGACCGGCGCCCGCGTCGCCCCCGTCGCCGGCGTCGCCGGCGCCGCAGCCCGCGAGGACGAGCGCGGACGCCGCCGCGATCCCGGCGAGGCCGCGGCGCCGCGGGGCCCGGGACGAGGGACGGTGGGGACGCGGGTCAGCGGCCATGCTGGGGCTCCTGGAGGTGGTCGGCGGGGCTCGCCGCGCCGGCGCTCTCGGCGGCGGGGGTCTCGGCGGCGGACGCGCGGACGGGCGGGGCTCCCACGGAGGGTGACCCGTGCGCCGGGGCCGGCGCGTGGTTCAGGTTCGCGTACATGGCGTTCCACGCGTTCAGCTCGGCGTCGCCGTCCCGGTCGGCCTTGCGGTCCAGGCGCACGGCGTTCTTCGTGTCGCTGCGGTACCAGAGCACCGCCACGGTCACGGCCATGGCCACGGTGGGGAACTCGCCGATGCCCCACATGATGCCGCCGCCGATGCGCTGGTCCTCGAGGGCGGGCGGACCCCAGTCCCGGCCGAGGTTGCCGAACCACGAGGCCTGGAGCAGGCCCGTGGAGGAGGTCATGGCCACGCCGATGAACGCGTGGAACACCATGGTGGCCAGCAGCAGCACGAGGCGCAGCGGGTACGCCGGGCGGTCGGGCAGCGGGTCCGAGCCCACCATGACCAGGGCGAAGATGAACCCGGTGAGAAGGAAGTGCACGTTCATGAACTCGTGCCCCACGTGCTCCTCGAGGGCGAACCGGAAGAAGTCCGTGTAGTAGAAGACGAGGATCGACCCGGCGAAGTTCACCCCCGCCACGATCGGGTTCGTGATGAACCGGCCCCACGGCGAGTGCACGATCCACAGGATCCACTCGCGCGGCCCGCGCGTGCCGTCCGTGCGCGAGGGCAGGGCGCGCAGCGCGAGCGTGATGGGGGCGCCCATCACGAGGAACAGGGGCACGATCATGGTCAGCGTCATGTGGCCCACCATGTGCGCGCTGAACAGCACCATGCCGTACACCGCGGGAGCGCCGGACGTCGCCCACAGGAGCACGGCGAGGCCCGTGAGCCAGGAGAGGGTGCGCAGCACGGGCCAGCGGTCGCCGCGCCGGTGCAGCTGGAGGGTGGAGCGGACGTACCACACGGCCAGGAACGCGATGATGGCCACCCACAGCCAGTCGACGCGCCACAGGGTGAACCAGCGCTCGGGCGTGAGCTCGGGGGGCATCTCGTACCCGGTGAGGATGCGGGCCGGGGTGGCGTCCGGGGCCAGCTCCTCCGGCTTGGGCGGCGCGGTGCGGGCGAGGACGGCGGAGACGCCCATGACGGCCGCCATGATCACCGCCTCCACCGCGATCAGCTGCCACAGCAGTCGGCGGGCCGCGGCCGGGCTCTCCGCCTCCCCGTCCGCGCCCAGGCGGGGGATGATGCTGCGCCGGTGCACGAGCCCGATGGCGCCGAGCACCACGGCGGCCACGGCCTTGGCGACGACGACGAGGCCGTACGGGCTGGCCAGCTGGGAGAGGTGCTCCATGCGCAGCGCGGCGTTCACGATGCCGGACAGCACCACGGTCGCCAGGCCCAGCCCGGCGAGGAGGGAGTAGCGGGAGACCACGGTGTGCAGCAGGGGCGCGGGGCCTTGGCGGCGGGTGCTCGCGCCGTGGCCCTGCGCCCCGTTCGGCCCGGTCAGCGTGCTCGAGATCGCGGCGAGCGCGAGCAGGCCGCCCACCCACGTGACGACGCCGATCAGGTGCAGGCCGATCGAGTTCACGGCGCCGTAGTGGTCGTCGCCGCCGGCCGCGTGGCCGATCAGCGCGAGCGGGACGATCGCCAGCATCGCGAGGATGCCGGTCCAGAACAGCCCGGAGTGGGAGCGCACCGCGATCACGAGGGTGGTCACCACGGCGGCGATCACCGTGACCCAGAACCACGCGCGGCCCACGGAGATGGAGGCCGCGTAGGCCAGGAGCCCGTCCGTGAACCCCTGCCCCGCGGTCACCGGGATGCCGGCCAGGTCCGAGTAGGAGAGGATCCCGACGGCGAGCGCCGCCACCGTCCACGTCCCCGCCGCCCACGCGGCCACCTGCATCACCCGCGCGAAGGCCGGGTGCTCCGGCAGCGGCCCCGCGGCGGCGTCGGCACGGCGCTGGGCGCCCGAGCGGTGCCGCCGTTCCGCGCCGGCCGCGTGCGGGGGAAGGATCCCGGCCGCCAGGATGGTCGCACCGATGGTGAGGGCCATGGCGGTGTGGGAGACCGCCGTCGCGAGCGGCACGCCCCACCGCGTGATCGGGCCGGGGTCCGAGAGCGCGCGGGCCGCGGAGACGCCGGTCAACCACGCGGTCAGCACGAGCGCGAGCACGCCGGCGGCCGCGGCCACGGGCCACACCCACGCGGGCACGCCGACGCGGCCGACGGTCCTGGGATCCGTGGAGCGCGGTGCGGCCGACGCGGGCGCGTCGGCGGGGGAAGCGGGAGCGGAGGGCATGGGATCCATTCAATCAGCAGGGGCGGAGGATCAGGCGAACAGGACGTCGCCCACGAAGCCGCCCTCGGCGCAGCCGGGCGGGATCGCGAACACGGCGGAGCCGACCGGGCGCGTCCAGATGTTGAGCCGGTCGGACTCGGCGAGCCGCCGCTGCACCGGGACGAACTGCCGCTCCACGTCCGCCTGGTAGGCGGCGAAGAGGAGTCCGGCACCGGTCGGGCCGTCGTCGTAGTTGTAGCCGCGCCGGAGCATCCCGTACTCGGGGACGTCCATCCGGGCGCGGGCCAGGTGGGAGTCCTCCGGGATGACGGGGAACCCGGCCGGGCCGAGCGCCGCGAAGTCCGGCGCATCCCCCTCCGCCTCCCCGGTGAGCGGGGCGCCCGTGCCGAGGGTGCGGCCGATCGTCTTCTCCTTCGCCGGGCGGTCCAGCTCGTCCCACGTGTCCATGAGCATGTCGATCCGCCGCAGCACCAGGGACGTGCCGTCCGTGATCCACGGGCTGATGCCCACCTGCTCGGCCCCGACGCCCCAGACCACGCGGTCGAGGTGCGGCGTCTCGGCGGCGGGGTTCGCCGTCCCGTCCACCTGGCCGAAGAGGTTGCGCATCGTGGTGCCGGTGGGGTGCGCGCCGCGGGCGGAGCGGAACCCCTCCTGCGACCAGCGCAGTCCCGCGAACGGTCGCGCGACCTTGAGGAGCATCCGGCGGGCGTGCGCCACCGAGATGCGGTCGTCGCCGCAGATCTGCAGCAGCAGGTCACCGCCGCTGAAGCGTGCCTCGAGCCGATCGATCTCGGGGAAGGCCGGCA
Source organism: Micrococcus sp. M4NT (assembly GCF_033790745.1). Taxonomy (NCBI): domain Bacteria; kingdom Bacillati; phylum Actinomycetota; class Actinomycetes; order Micrococcales; family Micrococcaceae; genus Micrococcus; species Micrococcus sp. M4NT. Next base: position 150,890 of record NZ_JAMYEH010000003.1, on the reverse strand, counting down.
GCGGCCCCAGCCACTCCGAGACGGCCGTCGGCTTCACCCGCCGCACCAGCTCCGGCCCGAAGCCGAACGTCACCGTCAGCCGTGCGGGCGCGGCGGCGAGCTCGGGCTCGGTGTCGGCCAGGGTCGCCCGCCCCTGTGTGAGGCGGGCGGCGTCATCGCTCAGGAGGCGCAGCAGTCGGCCGATCCGCTCACGGTCCGTCCCCGGCTCGAGGTCGAGCGCGAGGAACAGGGCATGCGTCTGGGCGGGGGTGTCGACGCCGGCCTGGCGCGGTCCGTGGAACGGCACGGTGTCCGTGCCCACAGGCGAGCTGACCGCGACGCGCGCGGCCTCGCCGCCCGGCTCGGCCCAGCCGGAGCCGGGCTCGGCGCCCTCGAGGCCGGTGTCGCCCATGACGTCGGAGGGCGAGGCGGACGGGGTCCCCGGAGCGGGGGCCGCCGACCCGGGGGCGCCGGCCGCGTGGCCGGCGCCGAACCCCAGGGCGGATCCGAGCATGCCCCCGCCGAGCGCTCCGGCGCCGAAGAGGAGCCCGCGTCGGGTGGGGTCAGTGGTCTCCATGGCCGGCCGATCCCGGCGCCGCGGCGGACGAGGTGCCGTGCTCCATCCCCGAGTGGTCCAGGGAGGAGGGGGCCGCCGCCCCCGCCTCACCGCCGTGGTAGGACTCGTTCGCCCCCGTGAACGGGCGGGCGAGAGACCGCACGTCGAGCGTGGAGCCGTCCTCGAGGGCCAGCGTGTAGGCGACCTCCTCGCCCGGCTCCACGGGGTCCGTGAGGCCCATGAGCATGACGTGACGGCCACCGGGCACGAGCTCCAGCGAGCCCCCGGCCGGCACGGTGAGGCCGTCCTCGGTCTCGCGCATGACCTTCTGGCCGTTCGGGCCGTCGGCCATCTCGTGCAGCTCCGCGCGGGGAGCGGACGGCGAGGTCACGGAGACGATGTGGAGCGGGGCGTCGGACGCGTTCTCGAGCGTGCCGAACGAGCCGGTCATGGCGCCGTCGACGGCCTTGGTCCACGGGTCCACGACGCGCAGGGACGCGGCCTGGGCGCCCTCGGAGGCGGCGGTGCCGGAGCCGGACGCGGCCGGCGACGACGACGCGGCACCGGGGGCGGAGGAGGCGGAGACCGTGGCCGCCGAGCCGGCCGCAGCGCTGGACGTCGGAGCGGGCTCGGCGCCGCCGGTGCACGCGCTCAGGGTGAGGGCCGAGGCGGCGAGGACGGCGGCGAGGCCGAGGCGGGAGGAGGGACGGGAGGAGGGATGGGTGGTGTTCGAGGGCATGTCGGTGTCTTTCAGAAGGAAGGGCGCGTGGACGCGCCGGAGATGCGGGGACGACGTCGCGGCCGCGCGCCCCGGGTGTCCGGGGGCGGCTGGCGTCGGTGAGGCGGTGGGAGAGCGCTCAGCGGTCGGCGTCGAGGTGGCCGAGCGCCGTGGCCTTGCGGTGCAGCGCGAGCGCGCCGAGGCCCAGCACCAGCAGGCCGCCGATGCCGAGAGGCCACACCCAGCCGGGCAGCCCCTCGTCCTCGGCCGAGGCCGGTGCGTTCGCGGCCGCGGCGGACGACGCCGCCGGGTCGGACGCGGTGGAGCCGGCTGTGGTGGACTCGGACGGCGCCGAGGACTCCCCGGCGGCCGGAGACGTCGATGCGGGGGTGGAGGTGCCGGCGGCGGCCACGCCGCAGCCCTCGGGCGCGGTGCCCTCGGCCGGGGCGGCGGGGTCCTCCACGGTGAACGCGTAGGTCTGCTCCTCGGAGTGGCCGTCCGAGTAGACCACGCGGTAGGCGACGTCGTACGCGCCGTTCGGCAGGCCCTCGCACAGGGGCACGCTCAGGGTGGGCCCGTCGACGGTGCCGGGGCCGGCCTGCCACTGACTGCCGTGCGCGTCGCGCACCTGCGCCAGGTTCTTGATGCCCTGGCCGTCGATCAGGTCGCCGCTGAAAGTCAGCGAGACCTCGGACGGCGCGTCGGTTGCGGACGCCCCCTGCGCGGGGACGGCCTTGACCAGCTCGTCGTGCGCGGCCGCCGGCGTCGCCCCGGCCAGGGCCAGGGCGGGGAGCAGCGCGAGCCCGGCGGCGGCGCGCAGGGCGCGACGCGGGGCGATGCGGGAGTGGCGGGGGATGGAGACGGGGGTCGAGTCGGGGCTTGAGACGGGGGTGTGGGGGTGCATGGTGTCCTCCCCGGCCCTCGGGGGCGCGGACGTGCCGCGGCCGGGGCCGAGATGCAGAGCGGGTGGGGGCGCGTGCGGCCCGCGCCCACGGGGCGCCATCAGGCCGCGAGGGCGAAGGGCGGCCCGCGCAGACCCGGCGTGCTGAAGACGAGGAGGGACTCCACGGGGCCCGCGGCGCGCGGGGCCGGGCGGCCCGCGGGGCGGGCCGGGGCGGGGGCGGGGGCGCTGGCCCACAGGATCAGGGTGGTCTCCAGGACGCGCTCCGCGAGCGCCACGACGGCGCGCTCGCCCCAGCGCAGCACCGCCACGGTGAGGACGGCGGCGACGAGGTGCGCCGCGAGCATGGCCGCCCCGGCGTCCGTCGGCGCCCCGGCCGACGCCGGTCCGGGCACCACCGCGAGCAGCGGCGCTCCCCCGGCCGTGGCGCGGCCGAGGTGGCCGGCGTGCTCGGCGGAGGCGGCGGCCACAGAGTGCCCGCCGTGGGAGAGGCCGTACAGCGCGTGGAAGAGGCCCTGCGCCCCGATCACGGCCGCCACGGTGCGCCACAGGCTCAGCGCGCGGCCGGCGAGAGCGGTGCACAGCGGGGCGGCGAGGACGGTGCTCGCGAGCAGCAGGCCCGGCCCCGGAGCGCCGTGGCCCGGGGAGGCGGCCGCGTGGAACAGGGCGGCGAGCAGGGTCATCGCGGAGGCGCCGGCCCAGCCTCGCAGCAGGCGGGCGGGGCCGCGGACGACACGCGGGGACGCGTGTTCCATGGCGGGCTCCTCCCCCCCTATCGTCGCGGGACCGGCGGTGCCCTCGATTCTACGCCTCGTGGACGCGGACGCAGTCCGGAGATCGCCCGCCGAGACGACGACGGGCGCCCCACGCGTGCGGGGCGCCCGTCTGGGCCGTGCCGGCCGCCTCGTCACGAGGCGCTCAGGCACCGGGACCGATCACTCGGAGGCGGCGGCCTTGAGCTTGGAGCCGGCGGTGACCTTCACGGAGTGACCGGCCGGGATGGTGATCTCCTCGCCGGTGCGGGGGTTGCGGCCGGTGCGCTCCTTGCGCTCGGTGCGCTCGACGGCGAGCCAGCCGGGGATCGAGACCTTCTCGCCCTTCTTCACCTGAGCGGAGAGCACCTCGAAGAGCGCATCCACGGTGTCGCTGACGGCGGACTGGGTGGTGCCGGCGCGCTCAGCGACGGCGGCGACGAGATCCTTGCGGTTCATGGCCATGGGGTCCTCCCTGTGGGACGTTGATGTCGGACCCGGGCCGATCGACCCGGGCTGCCAGTTGCGAACGTACCACCTGCGTCCGGCCTCCGCCCCATCTGAGCGGCGTGATTCCGCGAATTCCGGGCCGGAACGCCCCCAGGTGCACGAACGCCGACGGCGGTGGGGCCATCGCAGGGATGGCTCCCACCGCCGTCGGCGGGGTGGCGACGGCCGTCGAGGGCCGGTCTCCGACGCACCGGGCCGAGGGGCCCGGCGCCTCAGGTCACCAGGAGGACTTGGTCACGCCGGGCAGCTCGCCACGGTGCGCCATGTCGCGGAAGCGCACGCGGGAGATGCCGAAGCGCTGGAAGGTGCCACGGGGGCGGCCGTCGATGACGTCGCGGTTGCGCACGCGCACCGGCGAGGCGTCGCGGGGCATCTTCTGCAGGCCGATGCGGGCGGCCTCGCGGGCCTCGTCCGAGGCGTCGGGGTCGACCAGGGTCTTGCGCATCTCGGCGCGCTTCTCGGCCCAGCGGGCGACGATGGCCTTGCGCTGCTCGTTCTTGGCGATCATGGACTTCTTGGCCATCTCAGCGCTCCTCTCGGAAGTCGACGTGCTTGCGGACCACCGGGTCGTACTTCTTCAGGGTGATGCGATCCGGGTTGTTGCGGCGGTTCTTGCGCGTCACGTAGGTGTAGCCCGTGCCGGCGGTGGACTTCAGCTTGATGATCGGACGAACGTCCTTGTCCTTGGCCATGTCAGAACTTCACTCCCTTCGCGATGAGATCCGCGATGACGGCGTCGATGCCGCGCACGTCGATGGTCTTGATGCCCTTGGCCGACAGCGTCAGCGTGACGTTGCGGCGCAGGGACGGGACCCAGTAGGTCTTCTTCTGGATGTTCGGGTCGAACCGACGCTTGTTGCGGCGATGCGAGTGGGAGATGCTGTGGCCGAATCCCGGCCCAGCCCCGGTTACCTGGCAGTGTGCTGCCATGATCACTCCTCGTGGCAAGTAGTAGTAAAAGGACGGGCGGAACCCGCAGTGCGCTGCGCCCCGGACTCGTCGTCCAGGGACAACCTGTGAGCCCCGCCCCGGGTGTGGACACCGCACTCTTACTGCGACTTCTCGAAAAGGTGGACCAGGCTGGGTGAGAGCCAACCGAAGTGCCTTATGGGATCGCTGGTGTGAACGGTGAGCCCCGGCTCGCCCCACGGGAGGGGACGTCACCGGGATCCGGTCTGCGGGAGCGCGTTGCTTTTCCGACCCAGCCCCCACGCCCGAGGGCAGGGAGAATGAGAACAACGCGGCGTGCGCCGTCCCATCTTACGGGGAGCACCCCATGCGGACCAAACTCGGTCCTAGGGCGCGCGGCGACGTGCCGGAGCACGGATCAGGAGCCGGCGCGCGGACCCGGCCCGGCGGACCTGCGCGCGTCGGCGTCGGCGGACGCCTCGGACGCGAGCGGGAGGATCCAGTGGTCCTCACGCAGGCCCGCGAGGACCTTCGAGGACACCCGCACGGCGTCACGGACGTCCGTCTCGTCCAGGTGCTGCACCCATATCTCACCCACCAGGCGGGTGTAGACCGCCGAGCACCGCACGGCACGCTCGAGGCCCTCGGACGTGAGGCGCACCAGGGTGACGCGGGCGTCGGTGGCGGAGGGGCGTCTGGCCAGCCAGCCGCGCGCCTCGAGCCGGCGCACCACGTGTGACAGACGGGAGAGGGAGGAGCTCACGCGGGTGGCCGCCACGCTCATGGCCACCTCGCCGGACTCGGGATCGCCGTCCTCGCCGAGGAGCACCACCAGGAGGTGGTACTCGAAGGGCGTGACGCCGCACTCCCGGTGCAGGGAGGCCTCGAGCCTGGACTGGGCGGCCAGCATCGCGGCCACCGTCACGCCCCACGCGAGTCGTTCGTCCCGGCTGGTCTCACTCGTCTGGAGCGGATCCTCCAGAAGGCGGGCCAGGCCGGCCCGCTCCTCCTCCGAGGCGGGCTGGGGGGCCGGGGACGACGATGCCATGCAGAAGACTCTCCCATGTCAGACCTCCGTGGCAGCCCCGACGCGCGGCGGCGGAACGTCACGTCCACGCCGGGACACTCCTCCGGCACCGCCGGATGACTGGCCAGATTGTTGAACAACATGTACCGTCACCTTCGCGCCACGTGACAGGAATCACCCCTGCCGGGACCCCCCGCGCGCTCCCCACTCCTCCGGAAGGCCCCCCATGGCACATCCCGCTCCCGCCCCGCAGGGGACGACGCAGAGCACGCCCGCCCAGGGCTCCACCGCCCTCTCCTCCCCCCAGCGCCGCACGGCCCTGCTCGGCGCCATGTTCCTCATGGCCACGAGCGCGATCGGCCCCGGGTTCATCACCCAGACCTCCACGTTCACGGTGCAGCTCGGCGCCGCGTTCGCCCTGGCGATCCTGGTCTCGATCCTCATCGACATCGCCGTTCAGATGAACGTGTGGCGCGTCATCGGCGTCGCCGGCCTGCGTGCGCAGGAGCTGGCCAACCGCGTGCTCCCCGGCCTCGGCTGGCTGCTCTCCGCCCTCGTGTTCATCGGCGGCATGGTCTTCAACATCGGCAACATCGCCGGCACCGGCCTCGGCCTCAACGCCATGCTCGGCGCGGACGCCCTGATCGGCGGCGCCGTCTCCGCCCTGATCGCCATCGCGATCTTCCTCTCGAAGCGCGCCGGCGCCGCACTGGACCGCATCGTCGTCATCCTGGGCGCCCTCATGATCGCCCTGATGCTCTACGTGGCGATCGTCTCGAACCCGCCGGTGGGCGAGGCGCTGACCCAGTCCGTGAACGTCGGCAACCTGGACCAGGGCATGTTCCTCGCGCTGGCCACCCTCGTCGGCGGCACCGTGGGCGGCTACATCACGTACGCCGGCGCGCACCGCATGATCGACTCGGGCGTCTCCGGCGTGGACAGCGTCAAGTCCATCACCAACAGCTCCGTGCTCTCGATCATCATCACCGGCCTGATGCGCGTGCTGCTCTTCCTCGCCGTCCTCGGCGTGGTGGCCTCCGGCGCGGACCTGGGCACCACGAACCAGGCCGCCCACGCCTTCCAGGCCGCCGCCGGCGAGGTCGGCCTGCGCATGTTCGGCGTGATCTTCTGGGCCGCCGCCCTCACCTCGGTGATCGGTGCCTCCTACACCTCGGTCTCCTTCATCACGAAGTCCACCACCTCGGACCGGACCCGCAACCTGCTGACGGTGGGGTTCATCGTGGTGTGCGCGGTGCTGTACCTGGTGCTGCGCCAGGCGCCCACCACGCTGCTGGTGTTCGCCGGCGCGTTCAACGCCCTGATCCTGCCGGTGGGCTTCGCCGTGCTGCTCATCGTCGCCGCCTTCCGCCGCGACCTCATGGGCGGATACCGCTACCCGGTGTGGCTCATCGCGGTGGGCGTGCTCGCGTGGCTGCTCTCGGTGTTCATCGCCGTGCGCGCCTTCCAGCCCATGCTCCAGCTCTTCGCGGGCTGACCGCTCGCACCCCGCGCGAACGACGAGACGCCCTCCCGGTCCACAGCGGACCGGGAGGGCGTCTGGTCGTCCGTGGGCCGTCAGTCGCTGGCGGGGAGCTGCGGGCCCGGCCGTCCGCCGCGGGAGCCGAGGTGCTCGAGCACCGTGTGCTCGGCCTCGTCGAGGTAGGGGCCCAGGATCTCGGCCGCGGACTCGAGCTCCCCGTCCGCGATGAGCTCGGCCAGCCGGCGGTTGCGCGCGGCGAAGCGCGGGTGGAGGTCGGTCAGGACGTCCATCGGCTGGAACGCGAGGCGCAGGCGGGCGAGGACGCCGTCCATGACGGCCTCGAGGTCGCGGGAGTCCAGCAGCCGGACGATCGCCGCGTGGAGCCGGTGGTTCACGTCGCCGAGCAGGCGGGGCTCCCGGTCCGCGTCGGCGGCCAGGCGGGCGATCTCGGCCAGCTCCTCCACGGCGATGCGATCCGGGCTGCCCCAGCGGAGCGCGCTCAGCTCGATCACGCGGCGGGTGCGGAAGATCTCGGAGACGTCGGCCTCCGTGGGGTGAGCCACGAACACGCCGCGGTGCGGGATGCGCACCAGCAGGCGCTCTGCGGCGAGCGCCGCGAAGGCCTCTCGGAGGCTGTTGCGGCTCACGCCCAGCTCCGCGGCGAGGGCCACCTCCCCCAGCCGCGTGCCCGGGGCCAGCTGCGCGGCGGCGATGCGCTCGCGCACGCGCCGGGCGGCCCCGACGGCGGCGGGCTCCAGGGAGGGCGGGCTCCCGGCGCCATCGGGACGCCGGGGACCGCGGCTGCCGAGCCTCATCCGCCCACGACGCCCAGCCGCTGGCCTCGGGTGAGGGCGGTGCCGGGCTCGAGCGACTCGCGGCGGAAGACGCCGGCGGACGGAGCCTTCACGGTGGTCTCCATCTTCATGGCCTCCATCACAGCCACGACGTCGCCCGCGGCGATCTGCGCGCCGTCGTCGGCCTTCCACGCCACGAGCGAGCCGGTGATGGGGGCCGTGACGGCACCGGCGTCCTCCGCCGCGGGGGCGGCGGCGAGCGCCGCGCGGCCCCGGGAGCCGCCCCCGCCCAGGAGCGCGGCGTGGACGGCGGACGGCAGCCCCAGGCGGACGGCCCGGCCGTCGATGTCCACGGTCATCTGGGTGCGCGTGTTCTCCGGCGCGGCGGCGCCGAGGTACGGCGAGGACTCGAGCTCGGCGGCGAAGGCCGACTCGATCCACGTGGTGTACACGCCCATCCGGTCCGCGCGGGTGAAGTCCTCGTCGTCCAGGACGGCGCGGTGGAACGGCAGCACGGAGGGCAGGCCCTCGATGCGCAGCTCGGCGAGGGCGTCCTTCGCGCGGGCGATGGCCTGGGGGCGGTCCGCACCCCACACGATGAGCTTGGCCATGAGCGAGTCGTAGTGCCCGGGCACCACGGAGCCGGAGCGCACGCCCGAGTCCACGCGGATGCCGGGTCCGGTCGGGGACTCGAACACCTCCACCGGGCCGGGCGAGGGCAGGAAGCCCATGGCCGGGTCCTCGGCGTTGAGCCGGAACTCGAGGGCGTGGCCGCGCGGCCTCGGGTCCTCGGTGAGGGAGAGCCGCTCCCCCGCCGCGATGCGGAACTGCTCGCCCACGAGGTCCACGCCGGTGGTCTCCTCGGTGACGGGGTGCTCCACCTGCAGGCGGGTGTTCACCTCGAGGAAGCTGATCAGCCCGTCCGGGGCGACGAGGTACTCCACGGTGCCGGCGCCGGTGTAGCCGGCCTCGGCGCAGATGCGGCGGGCGGACTCGTGGATGCGGGTGCGCTGCTCGTCCGTGAGGAACGGGGCGGGGGCCTCCTCCACGAGCTTCTGGTTGCGGCGCTGCAGGGAGCAGTCACGCGTGCCCACCACCACGACGGTGCCGTGCGTGTCCGCCAGGACCTGGGCCTCCACGTGGCGCGGCCTGTCCAGGAAGCGCTCCACGAAGCACTCGCCGCGGCCGAAGGCGGTCACGGCCTCGCGCGTGGCGGAGGCGAAGGCGTCCTCCACGTCGTCGAGCTCGCGGACCACCTTGATGCCGCGGCCGCCGCCGCCGAAGGCCGCCTTGATGGCGATCGGCAGGCCGTGCTCCTCCGCGAAGGCGCGCGCCTCGGCGGGGGACTCCACAGGGCCGTCGGAGCCGGGCACGAGCGGGGCGCCGGCACGCTGGGCGATCGCGCGGGCGGTGATCTTGTCGCCCAGGTCGCGGATCGCCTGCGGGGTGGGGCCGATCCAGGTCAGGCCGGCGTCCATGACCTTCTGGGCGAAGTCCGCGTTCTCGGAGAGGAAGCCGTAGCCCGGGTGCACGCCGTCGGCGCCCGCGCGGCGGGCGACGTCGATGAGCGCATCCATGTCCAGGTACGTCTCGGCGGAGGAGGTGCCGGGCAGGTGGAAGGCCTCGTCGGCGACGGCCACGTGCAGGGCGTCCGCGTCCGGGTCCGAGTACACGGCGACGGAGGCCAGGCCGTGGTCACGGCAGGCGCGCGCGACGCGCACGGCGATCTCGCCTCGGTTGGCGATCAGGATCTTGGTGAGCTGCGGCATGGCTCAGGCCTCCTCGGCGGGGTCGGTGACAGCGGGGTCGACGGGCGCGGGGTCCGTCACGGAGATGGGGGTGAGGCGCACGCGGGCGCCCGGGGGGAGCTGGGCTGCGGCGCCGAGGTCCTCGGGGGCGACGACGGCGATCACCGGATAGCCGCCCGTCACCGGGTGGTCGGCCAGGAACAGGACGGGCTGCCCCGAGGGCGGCACCTGCAGCGAGCCCGTGAACACGCCCTCGCTCGCGAGCTCGCCCTCGCGGGAGCGCACGAGCGGGGCGCCGTCCTCGGGGGCGGCCAGGCGCACGCCGATCCGGTTGGACTCGGCGGTGACGAGCCACTCCTGCGTGGTGAGGCGGTCGATCGAGGCGGCGTCGAACCAGTCGTCGCGGGGGCCCAGCACGATGCGCAGCTCCGTGACGGAGCCGGCGGTCGGGGTGACGCGCACGGGCGGCTCGGGATCGCCCACGAGGGCGTGGCCCGGGTCCAGACGGCGGTCAACGCGGGTGCCCGCGGCCAGCGGCTTCGGGCCGATCCCGGACATCACGTCCGTGGCGCGACTGCCGAGCACGAGCGGCACGTCGATCCCGCCGCGCAGGCCCACATAGGTGCGCAGGCCCGCGGCCGGCTCCTCGAGGGTGAGGGTCTCGCCGTCCAGGAGGGCGAACGGGACGCCCACGGGGGCGGGGCGCGTCGCGGGGCCGAGGTCGGCGGGCTCGGCGTCGAACTCGTCGACCTCGGCGAGGTCCGCGTCGGCGGGCTCCGGCTCGACGGCGGCCTCAGGGGCGGCGTCGGATGCGGAGGCCTCGGCGACGCCGGCGAGCGCGTCGTCGTCGCCCTCCTCGGGCACGGCGGTGATGGTGCCGCGCGCCTCCGCGCCGGTCAGCGCGAGCACCTGCGTCCCGCGGGCCGTGAGGGTGAGCCCGCCCAGGAGCGTCTCGATGACGGCCTCGCCGGAGGTGTTGCCGACGATCCGGTTGGCCTGGCGCGCCGCCGTGCGGTCGGCGGCGCCGGACGGCGTGACGCCGAGATCGCCCCAGCCGTGGCGGGCGAGGTCCTGGATGAGCGACTGCATGCCGGGCTCCACCACCGTCAGGCCGGGGCGGTCGGCGGCGGGCGCCGCGTCGTCGGCCTGGGCCGGATCGGGGGCGGGGGCCGCGGTGAGCGTGGCGAGCTCGCGGACGGCGCGGTAGCGCACACGGTCGCCGGGGCGGATCAGGGCCGGCTCGGCGCGCTCGAGGTCCCAGAGGACGGCGTCGGTGCGGCCGAGGAGCTGCCAGCCGCCGGGCGAGACGCGCGGGTACACGGCGGAGAACTCCCCGGCCACGGCCACGGAGCCGGCCGGCACCGCGGTGCGCGGGCTCGTGCGGCGGGGGACCTCGAACGGGGCGGGGTCCGCGGCGCAGTAGGTGAAGCCGGGGGCGAAGCCGCCGAAGGCGCCGAACCAGTCGGCGCTCGTGTGCGCCGCGATCACGGCGTCCACGCTCATCCCGGTGAGCTCGGCGACGTCGGCGAGGTCCTCGCCGTCGTAGAGGACGTCGACGGTGACGGTGCGTGCCTCGTCGGCCACATGGTCGTCCGGGACGATGCGCATGACCTCTCGGGAGGCGTCCAGGGCCTCGCCGCGCGTGCGGAAGACGAGGAGGACGGTCTCGGCCGCGGCGATCGCCTCGCGCTGGCCGTGGAAGGGGTGAGCGGTGACGTGCGCATGCAGGCGCATCACGTCGCCCAGGTTCGCGCACTCGAGCAGCAGCGCGGTGGGTCCTGCCCAGCGCAGGGTCGGCGCGCGGAACGCGGGGCGGCTCACGCGAAGGGCCGGATCTCGACGCCCGCGGACTCCAGGCCCGCCCGGACGGCGGCGGCCATCGCGACGGCGCCGGGGGTGTCCCCGTGGAGGCAGATGCTCTCCGCCTCGACGCGGACATCCGTGCCGTCCACGGCGCGGAGGACGCCGTCGGTGGCCAGGCGCACCATGCGCTCGGCCACCTCGGCCTCGTCGTGGAGGACTGCACCGGGCTCGCGGCGCGAGACGAGCGTGCCGTCGGGGGTGTAGCCGCGGTCCGCGAACGCCTCGGCGACGCCGCGCAGTCCGGCCTTCTCGGCCTTGTCCAGGGCGATCGAGCCCGGCAGGAGCAGCAGCGGGAGGTCGCCGCCGAAGGCCTTGACGGCGTCGACGACGGCCTGGGCGTGCGCCTGGTGGTGGACGATCGTGTTGTAGAGGGCGCCGTGCGGCTTCACGTAGCGGATGGTGCCGCCGGCGGAGCGGGCCAGGGCCTCGAGGGCGCCCAGCTGGTAGAGCACGTCGTCGGCGAGCTCGGTGGGCGAGCAGTCCAGGAAGCGGCGGCCGAAGCCGGCGAGGTCGCGGTAGCCCACGTGGGCGCCGATCGTGATGCCGCCCGCGACGGCGTCGCGGCACGTCTGCGCGATGCCCGAGGGGTCGCCGGCATGGAAGCCGCAGGCCACGTTCGCGGAGGAGACGCTCTGGAAGATGGCGGCGTCGTCGCCCATGGTCCAGTTGCCGAACGACTCGCCGACGTCGCTGTTCAGGTCGATGTGCATGGAAGGGTCCTCTCGCGCGGTGTCGCCCAGATCACTCCATGATGGACCAGCGGGGCGGATTGTTCAACAATCCCTCGGGGTGGGCGACGCCGTGGAGTGGAGACGCGCGCGGAGGTCGGTGCTCCCGACGCAGGGCCTCGTCCGTCTCCGGGTCCTTGGCCTGCGGGGCGCCGGACTCGTCCTCCCCCTCACCCATGGACCCGGTGTGCGAGCGGCCGCGGGGGCCGGGGAAGCCCCGGCCGGCCTCAGCAGAGTCCGGCTCTCACCCCAGCTCCGGTCCTGCCGCGAGCCGGATCGGCCCGCGCGCGGCGCGCGGGTCCTCCACCCGCTCGCCCTTCTGCCGCACCTCCGCGACGCCGTCCGCGTGCAGCTCGGCGGCCACCTCGCGCGCGGCGTCCATCAGGTCACGCCAGTCCTCGCCTCCGGCCACGCGCGCGGCGTCGGAGGGACAGATGGTCGTGCCCTGGCCACGGGCGCGCAGCAGGGTGCGCATCGCCGCGGCCAGCCTCGTCCGCGTCCCCTCCGGCGTGGGCTCCCACCACGGCTCGCCCCGCTCCCCCAGCGCCACCTTCGCGTCCTGCACGCGGGGGCGCGCCCTCGTCGGGTCCGTCGTCACGAGCCGACGCGCGGCCATGAGCCCCTTCACGAGCTCGGCCCCGAGGGCCTCGGGGATGTGCGGGTCCTGCGCTCGCCACGTCCGCCCGTCCACGACGATGTGGTGCCCGTCGGGGGTCCGTTCCGGCCCTGTTCGTCCGGGCACCGTGCGCGTCGGCCCGGTCATGCCGCCACCACCCCGGTCACACCACGTTCGTGCCGAGCCACGCGCCCACGGCGAACGTGAGCGCGAGGGCGAGCGCGCCGCCGAGGACCACGCGCAGCATCGCGGGGATCGGCCGGGCGCCGCCGAGCCACGCGCCCACGGCGCCGGTCACGGCGAGCGCGAGCAGCGTCGTCGCGAAGGTGAGCGGCACGCGGATGTCCACGGGCGCCAGGATGACGGTGAGGAACGGGAGCAGCGCACCCAGCAGGAACGCGATGAAGGAGGCGCCCGCCGCGGCCCACGGGCTGACGACGTCGTCCTCGCGCATCCCGAGCTCCATGCGCAGGTGCGCGGTGAGGGCGTCCTTCTCCGTGAGCTCGCGGGCCACGGACTCCGCGGTCGGCCGGCTCAGCCCCTCGGCCTCGTAGAGCTCCACGAGCTCCTCGAACTCCCCCTCCGGGTCCGCCGCGAGCTCGCGGCGCTCCTTCTGGATCAGCGCCTTCTGCGAGTCCGAGGAGGAGGAGACGGACACGTACTCCCCGAGCGCCATGGACACCGCCCCGCCGACGACGGCGGCCGCGCCCGCGAGCATGACGGGAGCCACCGCGGTGGTCGCCCCGGCCACGCCGACGACGGTCGCGGCGACGGAGACGATGCCGTCGTTCGCGCCGAGGACGCCCGCGCGCAGCCAGTTCAGTCGCTGCTGCAGGCCGTTCTGCGCGTGGGGCTCGGCGGCGTCGTGGGCGGCGGAGACGGAGGGGAGGTCGGTGCTCATGCGAGCATCCTCGTCCCGGATCGGGGCGCCCGCCACGCAGGGAAGGCGATCCTGACCCCGCCCCTCAGCGCAGCGGCGTGTGCTCCGGGTCCACGGCCTCGCCCTCGCGGACGGGCCCGGGCGCGGTGCCGTCGCCGAAGGGGCGGCCGCCCAGCTCCTCACGGCGGTGCGCGCTCATCCAACCGGTCAGGTCCGGGCCCTTCGGCACGATCCCGGTGGGGTTCACGTCCCGGTGCACCTCGTAGTAGTGGTGCTTGATCTGGTCGAAGTCGATCGTGTCGCCGAAGCCGGGCGTCTGGAAGAGGTCCCGCGCGTAGGCCCACAGCGCGGGCATCTCGGCGAGCTTCTGCCGGTTCGCCTTGAAGTGGCCGTGGTAGACGGGGTCGAAGCGGGCGAGCGTGGTGAACAGGCGCACGTCCGCCTCGGTGATGGTCGCGCCCATGAGGAACCGGCGCGTGGTGAGGCGCTCCTCGAGCCAGTCCATCGCGGTCCAGAGCCGGTCGTAGGCCTCGTCGTAGGACTCCTGCTCCCCCGCGAAGCCGCAGCGGTACACCCCGTTGTTGACCTCGGTGAACACGCGCTCGATGACCTCGAACATCTCGTCGCGCTCGGGCCCGGCGTCGGGGATCAGCTGCGGGGCGCCGTCGCGGTGGAACGCGGTCCACTCGGTGCTGAAGTCCAGGGTGATCTGCGGGTAGTCGTTGGTCACCACGCCGCCGGTGGGCACGTCCACGAGGGCGGGCACCGTGATGCCGCGCGAGTAGTCCGGGAAGCGCTCGACGTAGTTCTCCTGGAGCCAGTGCGTGCCGAGCACGGGGTCCGTGCCGCCTTCGTCGAGGTCGAACGTCCACGAGCGCTCGTCGTGGACGGGTCCCGGCGTGCCGAGCGAGATCGCGTCCTCGAGCCCCAGCAGGCGCCGGACGATGATGGCGCGGTTGGCCCACGGGCAGGCCCGCGCCGCCACGAGGCGGTAGCGGCCGGCCTCCACGGGCCAGGCCTCCGCGCCCTCGGCGAGGCCGCCGCCCACGCGCCCCACCCGCGCGGGCTCCTCCGTGGGCCGCGCCCGGACGGCGCCCGGGTCGGCGACGATGCGGTCGCCGATGTAGTTCGTGTCGCGGTCGTAGCCGCCCTCCTCGATGTAGCCCGTCGGCGAGGCGGCGGCGTCCGATCCCTGTCCAGTCGAATCCTTGTCCATACACTCGACCCTATGACCGAGGCCGTCGAAACTCCCGGGCTGACGCCCGCCCCCTCCGTGCGCTGCGTGACCGCGCACAACCCCTCTCCCATGACCCTCGCGGGCACCAACACGTACGTCGTGGGCGCGCCGGAGGCGAGCGCCGTCGTCGTGGTGGACCCGGGGCCGGAGGAGGGCGCGCACGAGCATCTCGACGCGGTCCTGGGGGCGGCCGGGGGACGGCCGATCGGCCTGATCCTGGTGACGCACCGCCACGCGGACCATACGGGCGGCACGGACGTGTTCCACGAGGCCACCGGCGCGCCCGTGCGCGCCGCGCTCCCGGAGCACTGCCGGGGCGGGGGCGAGCCGCTCCTCGACGGCGAGCGTCTCGCCGACGACGGCGGCGCCCTCGCCGGGGTGGAGATCCTCGCGTGGCACACGCCGGGGCACACCTCGGACTCGTGCTGCTTCGTGCTCCCGGGTGCGGGCGAGGCGGGTGCCGTCCTCACGGGCGACACGATCCTGGGCGCGGGCACCACGATGCTCGACCACCCGGACGGCACCCTGGCCGACTACCTGGACAGCCTGCGCCGCCTCGAGGCCGCGGGCCCCCTGACGGTCCTGCCGGCGCACGGCCCCGTCCCCGCCCCGCTGGACGTCGTGGCGAGGGACTACCGCCACCATCGGGAGGGCCGCCTCGCGCAGATCGAGGCCGCGCTCGAGGAGCTGGAGGAGGACGTGCTCGCCCGGATCACCCCCGAGGAGCTGACCCCGATGATCTACCCGGGCGTCGGGGGCACGGTCGGCCGCGTCGCCGAGCAGACCGTGGCCGCGCACCTGGAGTACCTGCGCCACCACGCCGTGGGGCGCTGAACCGCCCTGTCCCCCACCCCGCGAACCAAGGAGAGCCCCATGACCATCCTCATCGGCTACAAGCCCAGCGACTCGGGCGACGCCGCCCTCGACAAGGCCCTCGACATCGCCCGCTCCACCCGCGAGCGCGTCGTCGTGGTCAACGCGGGCCCGGGCGGAGAGCACCGCACCGACTCCCTCGTCACGGAGGCGCAGCAGCGGGGCGTGCAGGCCCGCCTCGACGCCTCGGGCGTGGACGCCGAGTTCCGCCAGTACGCGCGCGGCCGCTCCACGGTGCAGGAGATGAAGGACGTGGCGGCCGAGCTGGACGCCACCCTCGTGGTGATCGGCCTGCGCCGCCGCGGCGGGTTCGGCCGCTTCGTGATGGGCTCGGTCTCAGACGAGCTCCTCCAGCAGCTCGACCAGCCCGTGCTGTGCGTGAAGGCCTCGGCGGGCACCACGCCGGACGCCCCGAGCCACGTGGCCGAGACGGACCCGGACTTCCAGCGCAGCCTGCCCCGCTCCGAGCCGCTGCGCGAGCAGCACCCGTTCGCGCCGGACGCGCACGGGGAGGGCTCGGGTCAGGCCTTCTCGGAGGAGCCGCCGTCCTCGTCGGGGTCCAGCGTCCGCTGATCCGGGCGGGCGGCGTGGGCTCCGGCCTGGCCCCCGCCGTCCGCCTCGCGCTGCGCGTCGCGCTGGGCCCGGCGTTCGGCGAACGCGTCCTCGCCGGGCCCGGCCATCTCCGCATTGCGCTGCACCGCGGTGATCGATCCCGTGTACAGGGCCGAATGCTCGTCCACGCGGGTGAGCGGCGCGGTGGTGGGCCGCACGGCGGGGATCCGCATCGTCTGGGCGGCCGGCTCCCGGCCGCGTCCCGGCGACGCGGGCGCCGGAGCGCTCCCGTGGGCCGCGCCGGGGGCGGCGTCCTGGGGGGCGGCGGGCTCGTGCGCGGCGAGCTGCGGGGCCGACTGCCCCTCCGCGTGCCGCTGCGTGAGGATGCCCTCCGGGTGCTCCTGACGCAGGAAGGCCACGAGGTCCTCGCGGACGAGGCAGCGCAGGTCCCACAGCTCGCCGGAGTTCTTGGCGGAGACCACCGCGCGGATCCGCACCATGCCGCCCACGGCGTCCGTGACCTGCATGGCGTTCTCCTTGCCGTCCCAGAGCTCGGTGGACGCGAGCAGGGCGGCGAGCCGCGCCCGCAGGTCCTCCATCGGCACGCGCCAGTCCACGTCCAGCTCGACGACGCCGGCCACCGCCGAGCCCACGCGCGTCCAGTTCTCGAAGGGCTCGGTGGTGAAGTGGGAGGACGGGTAGACCATCCGCCGACCGTCCCAGATCTTCACGACCACGTTGGAGAGCGTGATCTCCTCGACCGTGCCGAACACGCCCTCCATGGTCACCACGTCCCCCACACGGATGGAGTCGGTGAAGGCCAGCTGCACGCCCGCGAACACGTTGGTCAGCGTGGACTGCACGGCGAGGCCGGCGATCACGGAGATCAGGCCGGCGGACGCCAGGAGGCCGGCGCCGAGCGAGCGGACCTCCGGGATGGAGATGAGCACCGCGGCGATCGCGATCACCACGATCACGACACTGAGGATGCGCCGGATCAGCATGGTCTGCGTGCGGATGCGCCGCTCGCGGCGGTCGTTGACCCCGACCTCGCGGTAGCGCCAGAGGATGCGCTTCTCCACGAGGTCCACGATCCGCCACGCCGCCCACGCCAGCGCGGCCACGAGCACCACCATGAGCACGAACGCGGCGCCGCGGTACCAGGTCTCCGCGCGCGCCGTGACGCCGAGCGCCAGGCGGGCGGCGAGGGAGGCGCCGGCGAGGGAGAGCGGCAGGCTCAGCGGGGCCATCTGGCGGCGCAGCTCGGCGCGGCGGAGCATGAGCAGCCGCACCGCCTGGAACGCGAGCCACACCCCCACCCAGCCGAGCACGAACGCGATGGCCGCTGTGAACAGGGCGCCGCCGGTCACCCCGAGGGCCTCGGCCGCGGCGTCCGAGGTGCCCTGGACGCCATCCTGCACCTCGTCGGGGACCTCGGCGGCGGCAGCCAGGCGCACGAGGCCGGGGAACAGGGCGGAGGAGGCGAGGCTGAGCATGGCGCCAGTCTGGCATCCGCGGCCGAACGCCGCCCGGATCGGAGCACAATGGAGCCTGACCGCCCGCCCGCCCCGTGGCCGAGCGCTCCCTCCGGAGCGGCGCCGCCCACCTGCACCCCCTGGAGGATCCCCGTGCTCTCCGTGACCGATCTCCGCGCCGTGGACACCGCCACGGCGGACCTGTCCAGCATCATCCCCCGCGCGGACGTGGACGTGGCCTCGATGGTCCCCACGATCACGCCGATCATCGACGAGGTCCGCGAGCGCGGTGCCGCCGCCCTGCTGGACCTGGCCGAGCGCTTCGACGGCGTCCGCCCGGCGTCCCTGCGCGTGCCCGTCGAGGCGCTCGCGGAGGCGCTCGCGACGCTGGACCCCCGGGTCCGCGCCGCGCTCGAGGAGTCGATCCGCCGCGCCCGTCTCGTCCACGCCGCGCAGGTGCCCGCCGGATCCAGGGTGGAGCTGGGCGAGGGCGCCGTCGTCGAGAACCGCTGGGTGCCCGTGGGCCGCGTGGGCCTCTACGTGCCCGGCGGGCGCGCGGTGTACCCCTCCTCCGTGGTGATGAACGTGGTGCCCGCGCAGGCGGCCGGTGTGGGCGCGCTCGCCGTGACCTCGCCCCCGCAGCGGGAGCACGGCGGCCTGCCCCACCCCACGGTGCTCGCGGCCTGCGCACTGCTGGGGGTGGACGAGGTCTACGCGGCGGGCGGCGCCCAGGCCGTGGCCATGCTCGCGCTCGGCGTCCGGGACGACGACGGCGACGGCTGGCTGTGCGCGCCCGTGGACCTGGTGACCGGGCCGGGCAACGTGTACGTGGCCGCGGCGAAGCGCGCCCTGCAGGGGACCATCGGCGTGGACGCCGAGGCCGGCCCCTCCGAGATCGCGGTGATCGCGGACGGCACGGCGCGGGCGGACTGGGTGGCCGCGGACCTGATCAGCCAGTCCGAGCACGACCCCCTGGCCGCCTCCGTGCTCATCACGGACTCCGAGGACCTCGCGCGGGACGTGCTCGCCGCGATCGAGGCACAGGTGCCCGGCACGCTGCACGAGGAGCAGGTCCGCGTCGCGCTGACCGGGCCGCAGTCCGGCGTGCTGCTCGTGCGGGACATGGACCAGGCCGTGGAGGTCTCGGACCGCTACGCCACCGAGCACCTCGAGATCCAGACGCGCGACCCCGACGCCGTCGCGGCCCGGGTGCGCAACGCCGGCGCCGTGTTCGTGGGGCCGCACTCCCCCGTGCCGCTCGGGGACTACTCCGCCGGGTCCAACCACGTGCTGCCCACCTCCGGCACCGCGCGGCACTCCTCCGGGCTGAACACCGTGACGTTCCTGCGCTCCCAGCAGGTGATCCGCTACACGGCCGAGGGGCTGGCCGGGGTGGCCGGGGGCATCGAGGCGCTCGCGGCCGACGAGGGCCTGCCCGCGCACGGCGCCGCCATCGCCCTGCGCTCCGAGTGAGCGGGGCGGCGGAATGAGCGGGCCTGCAGGCGGGGGGACGGTCCGGATCGACGCGTGGCTCTGGGCCGTGCGCCTCTACAAGACCCGCTCCGCCGCGACGGCGGCCGTGCGGGCCGGCCACGTCCGCGTGGACGGCGAGCCGGTGAAGGCGGCGGCGTCCGTCGTCGTCGGGAACCGGATCCGGGTGCGGCAGGACGGCCGCGAGCGGATCCTCGAGGTGACCGGCCTGATCTCCAAGCGCGTGGGCGCGCCGGTGGCGGTCAAGCAGTACGTGGACCACTCGCCGCCGCCCGTGCCGCGCGAGCTGCTGTCCATCCCCTACCGCGAGCGCGGCGCGGGTCGGCCCACCAAGCGGGACCGCCGGCAGCTGGACGCGCTGCGCGGGCGGGACGGGGCCGGGCGGGGCTGAGGCGGTGTGTCGGGCCCGGCCTCGCGCGCTCGGGACCGGGCGCGGACAGGCCGGGTCAGGCGCCGTCGTTCTGCCGCATCACCACCATGCGGAACGGCTCGCTGTTCGCCACCGTGGCGGTCAGCGTCACGGGTCCGTTCTCGACGATCGGGGGCAACCCCGCGGACCAGCCGCCGCAGCCGGCGTCCGAGCCCGCCCGCCAGTCGGTGACGCCCTTGATCGTGGTGTGCAGGTCCGTCTTCCCCACGGCGTCCATGGGGCACTCGAACGCCACCGTGAGGACGTCTCCCGCCTGGGCGTCCACGGTGGCCGACTGCGTCCCCGTGCCCATGCCCTCCCAGACGATCCAACGCGTCCCCGCGGCCGTCGGCAGGTGCTTCTCGGCGTACTCGGCGTACGTGATCCCGTCGTCCTTGAACATCCGGGCGTGGTCGGCCTCCGCGGCGGCGCGCGCGGAGGCGTCGGCCGCCTCGATCACGGCCGACGCGGAGGCCTGCACGCTCGGATCCGTCGTCGTGGCGAGCACCTGACGGGCCGCCTCGACGTCGGCGGCCAGCGCTTGGCCCATGGGGGCGGCGGAGGATGAGGAAGCTGCGGTGGCGGGCGTGGACGGGGATGCGGGCGCGGGCGTCTCCGCGGGTTCCGCCGCACCGCAGCCCGTGAGGCCGGCCGCGAGCGCCAGAGCGCTCAGGCCGGCCAGGCCGATGGAAGGAAGGCGGTCCATGCGGTTCTCCTCTGTGCATGCGCCGCGGCTGCGGCGATTCCCTGCGGCGCAGGATGCGCTCATGCTGTGATATGGATCACCCTCTGTCAAGCGAATCCGGTGCGCCGAGACGGGATCGTGACCGGCGGCCCCGAGGCGCTGGGCCGACGGCGGGGCGGGGCAGGCCGGGCGCAGCAGCGGGCGCGGATGTGTCCTCCCGTGACCGCGCGGGCGCCCCGCCTGGCGGACGGCTTTGACGCGGCAGGCCAGGCGCTCCTACCGTTGCCTCACAGAATCACGAGTCCCCGTCATCACGGCCCTGGCCGGCGGGGCGGCAACCCTCTCACGCAGTAGTGGGGTGCTCCAGGTGAGGATTCGGCCCGGCGGAGGACCCCGACGGGCAAGTACTCGCGTCTCCGCGGATCACGCCGATCCGCTCAGGTGAACCGCCCTTCGCGGAGCCGCGTCCGTCACGAAGAGGACCCGCGCCATGACCTTGACCCTGACCGACCACCACGCCCCTTGCCGGCCTGCCGGCGCCCACCCCGCCTGGCAGGCAGACGTCTCCCGCGACCGCCTGCGCCCCGGCCTGGCGGCGTTCCCGACCGGCGTCGTCGCCGTCGCCGGCCTCGTGGACGGGCACCCCGAGGTGATGGTCTCCTCCTCCTTCAGCGTGGGCGTCTCGTGGGAGCCGGCGCTCGTCTCCTTCTCCGCACAGCTGACCTCGCGCACGTGGCCCCGACTGCGCCGGGCCGAGTCGATCGGCGTGTCGCTGCTCGCGGAGGACCAGGCGCACCTGTGCGGGCAGCTGGCCTCCCGCACCGGGGACCGCCTCGCGGGGATCGACGTGCACGTCAGCCCGAACGGCGCGCTCCTGCTCGAGGGGTCCTCCCTGTGGCTCGAGACACGCCTGCACACCGAGGTGCCCGCCGGGGACCACGTCGTCGCCCTGCTGGAGGTCTCCGGCTTCGCGGACCACACGGACGCCCGCCCGCCCGCGGCGCTGCACCGCAACCTCTTCCACGGGCTCACCGCGCTCTGAGGAGCACCCCGGAGCAGGGATCCGCACGGACTGCAACGGCCCCAGATTGCGCTCACAGGTGAACATCCGATGAACATCGACCCCGTGGTCGCCAGACGGTCGAATCCGTGGCAGTATGAACCTTGAAGTTGATCCAAGCTGTATCCCGTAACATCACTGCTTGTCAGTCCCGGCCCCGGTCGGAACGATGAGTGTGGGCACGCGGTTCAGTTCTGCCGCTTCACCCGGAGGCCACAATGGCCACCGGTTCCCACACCGCCCCTCCGGGGGCACATCGAAAGGACACCATCATGGCTGTCGGTACCGTCAAGTGGTTCAACGCTGAAAAGGGCTTCGGCTTCATCGCTCCCGAGGATCAGTCCGCGGACGTCTTCGTGCACTTCTCCGCCATCACCGGCGCGGGCTTCAAGGAGCTCCAGGAGAACGACCGCGTCGAGTTCGAGACCCAGCAGGGCCCCAAGGGCCTGCAGGCCGCGAACGTGACCAAGATCTGATCTTCCTCCTCTGAGGATTCCGTCCCCGGCGCCTGAGGCGCTGACGGACGATCACCGAAGGCCCCGATCCCCACGGATCGGGGCCTTCGTCGTGCGCCGCGGCTCACACGCCGGACCGGCCCCGATCCACACGGCGGCGCAGCAGCCACGTGACCCCGAGTCCCAGCAGGTATGCCCCGCCCACCGCGAGCAGGCCGAGGCGGAAGTCCCCGGTGTGGTCCCGGAGCAGGCCCATCACGAGCGGTCCGCACGCGAAGCCGGCGTACATGCCCATGGCGTTCGTCCCCGAGGCGTCGCCGAGCTGCCCGGCCGGGACGCCGTCCATGATCCCGGCGTTGATCACCACGTTCGCGCCCAGCACGGTGAGCCCGTGCAGCACGGCGGCCGCCCACAGGAGGGCGGGCGCGTGGCTCACGTCGGCGGCCAGGAGGGCGGCCACCACCAGCAGCGAGCCGGCGCAGATCGCCGCGAGCAGGGTGGTGGGCCGATGCCCGGCGGCCATGCGGCGGCCCCACCAGATGCGGGAGAAGACCCCGATCACCCCCGAGACGGCGGCGGCCGCCCCGCCGACGACGAGGGACTGGCCGAGCGTCTCCACCGCGAACAGCGGCAGGTACGCGTTCACGGCCTGCATGCCGAGGCCCGTGAGGAACGCGATCGCCGCGAAGAACCACACGCTCGCCGGCAGCCGCTCACGCCCACCACGTCGGCCGGTCGTCGGCGCTCCGGCACCCGCGGGACCCTCAGCGGCCCGCGGCGCGCCGTCGTCGTGCCGGATGTGCGCCGCGGCCGCGGAAGAGCCCGCCGGGAGCGGCGGCACCGTGGCCCACGCGACGACGCCCAGCACGCCCGCCACGAGCGCCGCCCCCAGCGCCGCGCCCGTCCAGCCGAGGGTCAGTGCCGCGGCGGGGAAGAACAGGCCGCCGAAGAGCTGCGCGAGCTGCACGCCGGACTGCTTCAGCCCGATCCACCCGATGCGCCGCTCAGGCGGGGCGACCTCGCGGATGATGCGGTTCGTCGTCGGGTTCGAGATCGCCTGGGTGACCCCCGCGAGCGCCGCCGCCGCGTAGAGCGCGAAGAGCGTGGTGGAGAACGCGCCCACCACGAGCGCCAGGGCCGCACCGCCGAAGATGATGCCCATCTGTGCGCGCGAGGAGAGGCTGTCCGCGAGGCGTCCCAGCCACACGGACGTGACCGCGGCGGCGCCGAACACCACGGTGAGCACGGTGCCGAGCTGGCCGGAGGTGACGCCCAGGCGCTCGATCACCAGCGCGGAGGAGCTGGCCACCCCGTAGTTGAACAGCGGGCCGGCGGCCATGGCGGCGAGCAGCACCGTCAGCAGCAGGACGTCCCCGGGGCGGCCGGGCTGGCGGGCGGGTACGGAGGGCGGGGTCACGGCCCCAGGGTATGCCCCCTCCTGCGACGAGCCCTGCGCTGCTGCTCCTGTCCGGGGCGGACAGGGGCAGCAGCGCAGGGCTCGTCGAGGGGGACGGCGGGTCGGGTCAGACGACGCGGCCCTCGCCGCGCGGCTCATCCTCGACGCGACCGGTGGTGTCGCCGTCGGAGACCTCTTCGCCGTCCTGGCGCTCGGGGCGTGCCCCGGCCTCGGGCGGCAGCTCGCTCGCGTCGTCCGCATGGCCGCGGCGCGGGGACTGGTCGGACCAGTCGGCGTCGGTCTTGGCGGCCGCCGCCGAGTCCCCGGACGGGCCCGGGACGGGGCTGGCGGAGGCGTCGTCGTCCTTGCCGAGGCCCACGGCCTGGGCCAGGCGGCCCACCGTGCGCCCGTAGAGGGTCTCGCCCTCCTTGAGGGAGGCGACGCTGGGCATGGGGGAGGTGCTCAGCGAGACCCCGTTCGCATCCCGCGGCTCGACGGCGATCCGGTCCTTCGTGGCGAGGGAGGAGCCGGCGCGGGACAGGGCCGAGGGCGCCTGGCCCTGCTCGCCGTCGCGGCCCGGGGCGGCCAGCTCGGAGCGCCACTCGGGGTTGCGGTCCGTGAGGTAGTCGATCCGGGCGTGCTCACCGAAGTGGTCGGCGTCCGCCTCCTCCCAGTCGAGGTCCCAGCCGGCTGGCGGGTCGTTGAGCAGCTCGTCCGTGCGCAGCCAGTGGTAGATGGACGCGTAGGAACGGGTGCTCAGGTGGTCCACGCGGCGGCGCATCATGCGGGTGTTCAGCTGAGACGGGTGGGAGACGCCCATGGACGCCATGATCTGCACCGCCTCGCGGACGGTGAGGCGGTGGTAGTTGAACACGCGGTTCGACTTGTCCTCCACGTCGACGGCGCGGGCCAGGCGCGGGTCCTGCGTGGCCACGCCCACCGGGCACTCGTTCGTGTGGCACTTCTGCGCCTGGATGCAGCCGGTGGCCATCATCATGGCGCGCGCGGACATGGTGAAGTCGGCGCCCTGGATCAGGCGCTTGACGATGTCCGAGCCGGTGGCCACCTTGCCGGCGGCGCCGAGCTTGATCATGTGGCGCAGGCCGGTGCCCACGAGGGCGTTGTGCACGAGCATGAGCCCCTCGGTGAGCGGGGTGCCCACGCGGTCCGAGTACTCCAGCGGGGCGGCGCCGGTTCCTCCCTCGGAGCCGTCCACGATGATGAAGTCCGGAGCGATGCGCTCCTCCCACATGGCCTTGCACATGGCGAGCACGTCCACGCGGGAGCCCACGCAGAACTTGATGCCGATCGGCTTGCCGCCCGAGAGCTCGCGCAGCCGCCCGATGAAGCGGACCATCTCGCGGGGGGTGCGGAACGCGGAGTGCGAGGCCGGGGACAGGCAGTCGCGGTCCATGGGGATCTCGCGGGCCTCGGCGATCTCCCTGGAGATCTTCTCCTTGGGCAGCATGCCGCCCAGACCGGGCTTGGCGCCCTGCGAGAGCTTGACGGTGATGCCCTTGACCTCGGGGAGCACGGCCTTGGCGGCGAAGCGCTCAGCGCTGAACGTGCCGTCCTCGTTGCGGCAGCCGAAGTAGCCGGAGCCGATCTCCCAGAACAGGTCCGCGCCGTTGCCGCGGTGGTACTTGGTGAGGCCGCCCTCGCCGGTCTCGTGGATGAAGCCGCCCATGCCGGCGCCCTTGTTCATGGCCACCACCGCGTTGGCGGAGAGCGAGCCGAAGGACATCGAGGAGATGTTCATCAGCGAGATGTCCGCGGGCTGCGTGCAGTCCGGGCCGCCGATGCGCACCGTGGGGGGCTCCTCCGGCGCGTTCACGGGCGCGGAGGAGTGGAGGAGGAACTCGTAGCCGATCTCCGAGGTGTCCCGCTCGGTGCCGAACGCCTTGTGCGCGTCCAGGCCCTTGGCGCGGGCGTACACGAGGGAGCGGGTGTCGCGGTCGAAGGGCTTGCCGTCGAAGTTGCGCTCGATGAAGTACTGCTGGATCTCGGGTCGGATGGACTCGAGCAGGTACCGCATCCGCCCGATGACCGGGTAGTTGCGGAGGATGGCGTGGCGCTTCTGCGTCACGTCGTAGATGGCCAGGATCAGGAGCGCGATCATGATCGCGGCCAACACCCACCAGGCGCCATTGCCGATGACTGCGACCAGGACCAGGACCGCGGCGCCGAGCGAGAGTGCGGCGACGATCAGAAGTCTGTTGTTCACCCGACCAATGGTGCCCCACATCCCACGGTTCCGACACCCGCCCCGCCGGGATCCGACGCGGTGTCCCGGGCCCCTGCCGGACCTCGGCCCCGCCCCTCACCGGGACGGGGCCGACGCCGAGCCGTCAGAGCACCTCGTCCGTGAGGTGGTCGGGGGTGCCGAAGCGGTGCGCGGTGACGGAGACGGCCTGCTCGTGGAGGAAGGGCAGCAGCTCCACCTCGCCCGCCGAGACCACGGGACCGGCGTAGACCGCCACGTCCGGGGAGTCACCGAGCGCCTCGTTCAGCGCGGCGCGGGCGGCGACGGCGCCGTCGCGGTCGCCCGTCCAGTCCGCGATGAGGCGGATGCGGGCGTCCCCGCCGCCCTCCGCGGTGGCCGGCACCTCGGCCATCCGCCGAGCGCGCTCGTGGAACGCGGCGGCGTCCTCCACGACGACGGCCACGGGCGTGACGCCGCCGTCGGCGTGGTCCTTGCGGACGGAGCGGGCGAGCTCCTCCACCTGGCCGCGGACGGCGGCGGCCGAGAGGTCGGCGGCGCTGCCGGGCTCGGTGGAGGGCACGTGGTTCAGGCTCACGGTCAGCGGCGCTCCGGCACGCAGGCCCGCCGACACCACGCGGAGGAGGTGCTCCGCCGGGCCGGACGCCCAGCGCACCAGCACGGGGGTGGGCACATGGCGCAGCACGTTGCGCTCGGCGGCGAGGGCGGAGATGTCCCGGTCGGCGCCGAACACGGTGGTCCAGGCCTTCTCGTCCAGCTTCCGCGCGGTCTGCAGCCACGAGGGGTCCACGCCGCCCGCGGTGCCCTCGGCGGTCTCCGTCGAGGAGGACTCGGGGCTCGTGAGCCACGTGGGCACGTCCTCCCAGTCCACCAGGCCGTGCAGGTAGTGCGGGCCGCCCGCCTTGGTGGTGGGCCCGACGACGGAGCGCTTCCAGCCGCCGAACGGCTGGCGGCGCACGATGGCGCCGGTGATGCCGCGGTTGACGTAGAGGTTGCCCGCCTGGATGTGCTTGAGCCAGTAGTCGATCTCCTCCGGGTCCAGCGAGTGCAGGCCGGAGGTGAGGCCGAAGTCCACCGCGTTGGCGAGCTCGACGGCCTCCTCGAGGGTGGCGGCCGTCATCACGGAGAGCACGGGGCCGAAGTACTCGGTGAGGTGCGCGTCCGCGCCGGGGCGCACGTTCGCGCGCACGCCGGGGCTGAAGAGCCGGCCCGTGTCGTCGAGGGAGCGCGGCTCGAGCGCCCAGGACTCCCCCTCGCCGAGCTCGGTGAGGCCGCGGCGCAGCTTCTCGCCGGGTTCCTCGATCACGGGGCCCATCTGCGCGCGGGGGTCGTCCGGGTGCGCCACGTGGATGGACGAGGCGGCGTCCAGCAGCTGGCGGCGGAAGCGCTCGGATGAGCCCACGGAGCCCACCAGGATCACGAGCGAGGCGGCGGAGCACTTCTGCCCGGCGTGGCCGAACGCGGAGGTGACCACGTCGCGGGTGGCGAGGTCCAGGTCCGCGGAGGGCGTGACGATCAGCGCGTTCTTGCCGGAGGTCTCGGCCAGCAGGTGCAGGTCCGGGCGCATGCCCTTGAACAGCGTGGCGGTCTCGTAGCCGCCGGTGAGGATGAGGCGCTCGACGGCGGGGTCCGTCACCAGCGCGGTGCCCACCTCCTCCTCGTCCTCGTCGGCCATCGTCACGAGCCGCACCAGGTCGGCCGGGTCAACGCCGGCGAGCGCGCCGTCGCCCTCGAACAGGCCGGAGTCCCGCAGGCCCTGCACGATGAGCTCCCACGCCACGGCGCCCGTGCGCTCGGACTGCGGGGCGGGCTTGAACACCACGGGCGAGCCGGCGCCGAGCGCCGCGAGGACGCCGCCCACGGGGATGGCCACGGGGAAGTTCCACGGCGGGATCACGAGCGTCAGGCGCACGGGCACGGCGCGCGCGCCCTCCACCTCGTCCAGGCCGCGGGACAGGCGTGCGTAGTAGTGGGCGAAGTCCACAGCCTCGGAGACCTCGGGGTCGCCCTGGTCCAGGGTCTTGCCGGTCTCGGACGCGGCCACCTCGAGCAGGCGGGCTCGGCCGGCGTGCAGGGCCCGCCCGACGGCGTCGAGGGCGTCCGCGCGCTGGTGGCCGGTCAGTGCGCCCCAGCGGGCGCCGGGCTCCTCGGTCGCGGCGATCGCGGCGCGGGCCTGCTCGGCGCTCGTGGCGGCGTGCTCCCGGGCCGTGTCCGTGCCCAGGGTGGAGCGCGGGATCGCCTCGAGGATCTGCCGGGCCCACGCGCGGTTGCCGGGCAGCGAGGGGTCGGTGTCCGGGGTGTTGGCGAAGCCGTCCACGGGGGCAGGGGTCTCCCCGTCCACGCCGCGCGAGCGGTCCTGGCCGCGGGCCGGGCGGGGCACGGCGGTGTCCAGCCGGCGCAGGGAGGCGAGGAAGCGCTCGCGCTCCCGGTCGAAGAGCGCCGGGTCCGCGTCCAGGTCGAAGACGGCGGACATGAAGTTCTCGTGGGAGGCCCCCTCTTCGAGACGGCGCACCAGGTAGGAGATCGCCACGTCGAACTCGGAGGGCTTCACCACGGGGGTGTAGAGCAGCAGCGAGCCGACGCTCCTCTTCACGGCGGCGGCCTGGCCGGTGGCCATGCCGAGCAGCATCTCGAACTCCACCGCGTCCTTCGGCAGCCCGCGGCGCTCCATGAGGCGGTGGGCGAGCGCGACGTCGAAGAGGTTGTGGCCTGCCACGCCGATGCGCACGTTCGCGAGGTGCTCGGGGGTGAACGCGAAGTTGAGCACGCGCTTGTAGTTGGTGTCCGCCTCCTGCTTGGAGGCGACGGTGGCCAGCGGCCAGCCCATGAGGGAGGCCTGCATCTGCTCCATGGGCAGGTTCGCGCCCTTGACCACGCGCACCTTGATCGGCGCCCCGCCGCTGGCGACGCGACGCGCGGACCACTCCTGCAGGCGGATCATGGCGCCCAGGGCGTCCGGCAGGTAGGCCTGCAGCACGATCCCCGCCTCGTAGTCGCGCAGCTGCGGCTTCTCCAGGAGGCCCATGAACACGTCGAGCGTCAGGTCGAGGTCGTGGTACTCCTCCATGTCCAGGTTGACGAAGGTGCGCTTCTCGCGCGCCAGCTCGTAGAGCGGCGTGAGGCGGGCGGTGATGTCCTCCACGGCCTCGTCGTACGCGTAGGGCGCGTGCGGGGCGGTGGCCGCGGAGACCTTCACGGACACGTAGTCCACGTCGTCGCGGCGGATGAGCTCGGCGATGCCCTCGAGCCGGCGGTCGGCCTCGCCCTTGCCGAGGATGGCCTCGCCGAGGAGGTTGATGTTCAGGCGCGTGTCCTCGTCGCGCAGCGTCTCGAGGGCCTTGCCCAGCTGCTTGTCACGGGCGTCCACGATCAGGTGGGAGACCATCTGGCGCAATACGCGGCGTGCCACCGGCACGGCGATGCGCGGCACCAGCGGGGCGGCGCGGCCGCCGACGTCGAAGACGGCGCGCAGGGCCGGCGGCAGGAAGCCCGGGCGCTGCTGGGCGAGCTCGCGCAGCGCGCGGGCCGCGATGGCGGGGTCCTCGGGGCGGATCACGTGGTCCACGAAGCGCACGATGAAGTCCAGGCCGCCCGGCTCCTTGAGCGCGGCGGCCAGCTGCTGGGCGGCGAAGTCGGCCTCGTGGCCGCGCGCGTCCTCGAGCCAGGCGCGCACCTGCTCGACCGCCTCGTCGGCGAGGCCCTGCAGGTCGGCGGGGTCGGGGATGCCGCCCGTCGCCTCGAGGAGTGCATCGGTCTCGTGCGGGGCGGCGGCGCGGCTCTCTTCCATGCCTCCACCCTGTCTGTCCGGGGGGCTCCGGCGCAAACGCGGGGACGCCGGGTGACCCGGGCCCCGGAGGCGGGCCCGAGGCGGCAGGCGCGGCCGCGGGCTCAGCGGTGGTCCGCGCCGGCCCGCCAGGCGTGGGGCAGGGGGGTGCGCGCGGAGGGCAGCGCGACGTCGGCACGCCAGCCGTGGAGCCACTCGGGAACCGTGGGCTCGGCGCTCAGGTCGTGGCCCGCCTCGGCGAGGGCGGCGCGGACGACGTCGTTGGTCACCGGCGTGCCGTCCTTCGCGCGCAGGCGCGTGCAGATGAAGGCGCGCACCGCCACGTCCCCGTCCACGACGACGCGCTGCTCGAACCACACGGCCCGCTCGTCCAGGCCGATGCACTTCGTCTCGATGCTGAAGGCCTGGCCCAGCGTCACGGAGCGGCGGAAGGCGACCTGCTCGGCCTGGACCACGGGCGTCCATCCCCGGCGCTGGAATGCGCTCATGACGCCGGCGCGGGCCATGAGGTCGAAGCGGCCGAGGTCGAAGAGGCCGAAGTACTGGCCGTTGTTGATGTGCCACGCGATGTCCACGTCCGTGGGCAGGGCGCGCAGGGGCAGCGAGGCCGCGTCCCACACGCCGAGGCGGGGGCGGCGGCGGGCCCGGGCGAGGACCCAGAGGGTGCGCAGGAGCAGGTGCATGGGCACACCCTATGCTCGGTGGGGACCGCCCCCCACCCCCAGGAGACGCCCCGGCATGGCCCAGCACCCCGACGCCCTCGATCGGCCGGAGCGCGTCTGGCTCGCCCTGCCGCCCCGCCACCCCTCGGCCGCGCTGCTGGAGGAGACCCGCGACGCGATCGCCGGGCTCGCGGAGACCCTCACCGAGGCGGCCGACGTCGCCGTCCTCGTGGACCCCGAGGACCGTGCGGCGGCCGCGCGCCTGCTCCCCGGCGCGGTCGAGCAGCTCCCGGTCCCCCTCGACACCCCCCTGGTCGGCCGCACCGGCCCCACGTTCCTGCCCGCCGGCGAGGCCGTGCACTGGCGCCTGGACCCGCGCTCCCGGCACCCCGACGTCGGCATGCACCGCGACGCCGCGGTGGGCGGCGCGATCGCCCGCGCCGCCGGGCTCCCCGTGCGCACCCCGCTGCTGGCCGCCTCCCGCGACTCGTGGGTGACGGACGGGGCGGGCACCGCCGTGGTCGACGCCGGCGCCGTGCTGGCCCCGGAGGTCAACCCGGGCTGGAGCGCCGCCCAGGCGGAGGCCGAGCTCGCGGGCCTGCTGGGCGTCACGCGCGTGGTCTGGACCGCCCTGCCCCGGCGTCCGGGGAGCGGGCCTTTCGGCGGACCGGGCCACCTCGGCGGCTGGATGCGCTTCGTCGAGCCGGGGCGGCTGGCGGTGCACTGGCGTGCCGACCGGTTCCACCCCGAGCACGCGGTCGGAGCGGCCGCGCTGCGCGGACTCGAGGGCACGCCGGACGCGGCAGGCCGTGCGCTGCGCGTGCGCACCGTGCCCGGGGGCGCGCTGCCCGAGGCCTACGACCCCGCCGAGCAGGGGGTGCGCTCGCTCGTGGACGCCGTCCCGATGGGCGGGCACGTGCTGCGGCCGGCGTTCGAGGACGCGCCGACGGAGGAGGCGGCCACGGCGCTCACGGCCGAGCTGCACCCGGGACGGCGTCAGCTGCGCTTCCCGGCGCCTCCCCTGCTGCGCCTGGCCGGCTCCCTCACCGACCTGGTGCTGGTGCAGCCCCGTCCGCAGGACCGGCCACGGGATCCGGGGCCGGACTCAGCGGCGGCCCCGCATCCTCCGGCCGCTCCCCCATGCCGCTGACCCCGGCGGGGGGCTGCCCCCGCTTGGCGCGCCGGGCCTCCGCGGGGCTCAGGCCCACGCTCACCCCGCGCGCCTCCTTGCGCGTGTGGCTGCCCTCCTCCGCGGAGGAGCCGCCGCGCAGCCGGGCCAGAAGGGTGGACTGCCTCCGCTCCATGCCCTTCAGGTCCGAGGCGATCAGCGAGTTGATCCACCGTGCGTTCGGATCGGCGTCGATCAGGATGGCCTTGGCCAGCAGGGTGCAGGGGAGCGCGAGGATCGCACCGAGCGGGCCGAGGACCCACGCCCAGAACAGCAGGGAGAGGAAGCTGACGGTGGGGATCACGCCGATCGCGTCCCCGGCCACCTTGGGCTGGATGATGGACTGCAGCACGAAGTTGAGCACCGAGTAGCTGATGACGACGCCGAGGAAGGCGGGCCAACCGCCCTCCGCGAGGCCCAGGATGGCCGGCGGGATCAGGCCGATGATGAAGCCGATGTTGGGCACGTAGTTGGTGAGGAAGCTCAGCACGCCCCACACGAGGGCCATCGGCACGCCGATCACCAGGAGCGCCACGACGTCCAGGACGGCCACGATCAGCCCGAACACGGTGGTCACCACCCAGTACCGGCGCACGCCGCCCGCGAAGTCCATGAGCGCCTGGCCGAACTCCCGGCGGGCCGAGCTCAGCAGCTGGACGCGGCGCTCCACGGCCATGGAGTCCATGGCCAGGAAGAACATCCCCATGACCACGGTGATCAGCAGGCCCACCACCGCGTAGACGTTGGACGCGATGGCGGTCAGCGCGGTGACGGCGGCGCCCGTGACCTGCTTGATGTCCACGGCCTGCAGCTGCGCGTTCACCATGTCCGGGGTGAGCCCCTGGGAGGACAGCCACGCCGAGACGTCCTGCATGATCGCCTGGAACCGCCCCGCGTACTCGGGCAGGGAGCTCACCAGCTCGAGCCCGGACCAGAAGATCAGCCCCACGAACACGGCCAGCACGGTGACCACGAGGAGCACCGTGGCCGTGGCCCCGAGGACGGGGTGCACGCCGCGCTCGATCAGCCAGCGCTGCAGGGGGTAGGCCACGATCACGAGGTTCAGCCCGAGGAAGACGGGCGCGATGATGGAGGAGATGCCCTGCAGGAACTGCACGAGCACCACGAGGCCCGCGAGCGTCAGCACGATCACGAGCATGCGCGGCCACATCCGGTGCGGCCGGCGGATGTCCCAGTCGGAGGCCGGCGTCGCCGGGGCGACCTGGGGGGCGGGGGCGGGTCCGGCCGGCGCGGCCTCGTCGGGGGTGCTCACGCGTGCAGTCTAAGGTCGGCGCGGACGCGATAGGCTCGCCCCAGTCCACATCGACAGGGGAGCGCCGCAGCGGCGCTGAGAGTGCGGTCCGCCGCAGACCCTCGAACCTGCTCCGGCTCGCACCGGCGAAGGAAGTCGAGACCCTTTCCCGGGGCGTCCGCATGCCGCGGGCCCGCCCCCGGCCCCTCCCGCCGCGCAGGAGGAGACCCGCATGACCCGCACCGCCACCGAGCACGCCCGCCGCCCGCGCACCGCCGCGCTGGCAGCCCTCTCCGGCGCCGCCCTCGCCCTCACGGGCTGCTCGCTCTCCGGCCAGGGGGGCTCCGGCTCCTCCTCCGCGGCGGGCTCCGCGGACGCCGCGGCCGCGGCCACCACGTCCGGCTCCGCCGCCTCCGGCTCCGACTCCGCGGGCGGTGGCAAGACCGTCACGATCATGACCCATGACTCCTTCGCGCTGCCCGAGGAGCTCATCGCCCGGTTCGAGCAGGAGTCGGGCCACCAGCTCTCCACCACCGCCCCGGGCGACGCCGGCTCCGTGGTCAACCAGCTGCTGCTCGCCAAGGACCACCCCACGGTGGACGGCGTGTACGGCATCGAGGACCACTCCACGCACCGGCTCATCGACGAGGGCGTGGTGGCCGAGTACACCCCCGCGAACCTGCCCGAGTCCGCGAAGGACCGCGTGGTCGAGGGCCGGATGATCCCCGTGGACCAGGGGCAGGTGTGCCTCAACGTGGACACCCCGTGGTTCGAGGCGGAGGGGGTGGAGGTCCCCGACTCCCTTGAGGACGTCACCGACCCCCAGTACGCGACGCTGACGGTGCTCACCAGCCCCGTGACCTCCTCCCCCGGCCTCGCCCTCCTGGCCGCCACCAAGGAGGAGTTCGGCGACGATTGGAGGGGCTGGTGGGAGAAGGCCCTCGACGGCGGCGCCAAGGTGGACGCCTCGTGGTCGGACGCGTACTACACCGACTTCTCCGGCGGCGAGGGCAAGGGCGAGTACCCGATCGTGCTCTCCTACTCCTCCTCCCCCGCGTTCGCCCCGGCCACGGACGTCCTGGAGGCCTCCTGCACCCCGCAGACGGAGTACGCCGGCGTCGTCGAGGGCGCGAAGAACCCCGAGGGCGCGCAGGCGTTCATCGACTTCCTCCTCTCCGAGGACGTGCAGAAGGCGCTGCCGGAGTCCATGTACATGTACCCGATCGACGAGTCCGTGGAGCTGCCCGCCGAGTGGGCCGAGAACGCCCCCCTCGCCGAGGACCCCATTTCCCCGGATCCGAAGGCCGTGGACGCCGAGCGCGAGGAGCTGCTCAAGGAGTGGACCGCGCTGCACGAGGAGCACGCCGGGAAGTGACCTCTCAGGTCCCCGGCCCGCCCGCGCTCGCCGAGCCCGTCCTCGCGCCCCCGGGTCGCCCCGCGGGCGGACGGCGACGGCGCCGCACGCGGGCCGGCGGGGACGGGATCGGCGCGTGGTGGCTGCTCGCCGCCGTCGTGCCGCTCGCGTTCCTGGCGGTGTTCTTCGCGTGGCCCGTGGCGGCCATGCTGTGGCGCGGCGTGTCCGCGGACGGCGCACTGGACCTCACCGCGTTCGGCGAGGTCCTCGCCCGCGAGCGCACATGGCGGATCCTCGGGCAGACCCTGGGGATGGCGGCGGCCGGCACGGTGGCCGCCCTCCTGCTCGGGCTGCCGGCCGCACTCGTGCTGCACCGCCGGGCGTTCCCGGGCCGCGCGCTGCTGCGCGCGGTGGTGACGGTCCCGTTCGTGCTGCCCACCGTCGTCGTGGGCGTGGCGTTCCGCGCCGTGCTGGCCCCCGGCGGGCCGCTGGGGTGGACGGGCCTGGACCAGTCCACCGCCGCCGTCGTGCTGGCCCTCGTGTTCTTCAACGTCTCCGTGGTGGTGCGCCAGGTGGGCGCGCTGTGGGGGTCGCTGGACCCGCGGCAGGAGGAGGCCGCGCGCACCCTCGGGGCCTCGCCCTGGCGCGCGTTCCGCACCGTGACCCTCCCGCAGCTGGCGCCCGCCGTGGCCAGCTCGGCCGCGCTCGTGTTCCTCTTCTGCTCCTCGGCGTTCGGGATCGTCCAGACCCTGGGCCGGCCGGGCTACGGCACCCTCGAGTCCGAGATCTGGGTGCAGACCTCGGTGTACCTGGACCTGCGGGTGGCCGCGGTGTTCTCCACGCTGCAGTTCCTGGTGGTCATGGCCGCCGTCGGGATCTCCGGGGCCACCGCGGCGCGGAGCGTGCGCGCCCTGCGCCTGCGGGACGCCCCGCTGCGCCGCCTCACCCGCGCGGACGCGCTGCCCGTGGCCGCCACGCTGGCCACCGCGGCGCTCGTGCTGCTGCCGCTGGGCACCCTCGTGCTCCGCTCCTTCCACTCGAGCCAGGGGTGGGGGCTGCGCAACTACACCCTGCTGGCCACGAGCTCGGGGGCCGGCTTCGCCGGCGGCACCACGCCCCTGGAGGCGCTGGACCACTCGTGGCGCACCGCCGTGGACGCCACGCTCCTCACCCTGCTCGCCGGCGTGCCGCTCGCGCTCCTGCTCACGCGGCCCGTGCGCTCGGCGCTCGCCCGGCGGGCCCAGCGCTGGCTCGACGGCGCCGTCCTGCTGCCCCTCGGCGTCTCCGCCGTGACGGTGGGCTTCGGGTTCGTCGTCTCCCTGCGGGCGCAGGCCCCGGACCTGGCCGCCTCGGGACTGCTCGTGCCGCTCGCGCAGGCGGTGGTGGCGCTGCCCCTCGTGGTGCGCTCGCTCGTGCCCGTGCTGGCCTCCGTCGACCCGCGGCTGCGGGAGGCCGCCCGCACACTCGGGGCGGGGCCGCTGCGCGTGCTGGCCACGGTGGACGGGCCGTTCCTGGCGCGTGGGCTGGGGCTGGCGGCGGGGTTCGCGTTCGCGGTGTCCCTCGGTGAGTTCGGGGCCACGAGCTTCCTCGCCAGCCCGGACCGACCCACGCTGCCCGTGCTGATCGTGCGGCTGCTCGGCCGGCCGGGCGCGGACAACTACGGGATGGCGCTCGCCGCGGCCACGGTACTGGCCGTGCTGAGCGCCGCGATCATGCTGGTGTGCGAGAGGCTGCGTCCCCGGGGCGCGGCGGGAGCGGGAGGCGCGTGGTGAGCACGGCGGAGGGGCGCACGCCCCACCCAGGGAAAGCCAGCGGTGCGGCGGTCTGCCACGACGGCGGCGGCACGCCAGGCGCGCCCGCCGGGGCGGGGGTGCGCGTGAGCGGCCTGAGCGTGGCCTACCCCGACGGTGCGGTGCCGGTGCGCGGCGTGGACCTCACGCTCGCGCCCGGCGAGATCGTGGCCCTCGTGGGCGCCTCCGGCTCGGGCAAGTCCACGGTGCTGCGCGGCATCGCGGGCCTGGAGGACGTGGTGGCCGGGTCCGTGGAGATCGGGGGGCAGGACGTGACCTCCGTGCCCACCCACCGGCGCGGCGTGGGCATGGTGTTCCAGGACGGACAGCTCTTCCCCCACCGCACCGTGGCCCGCAACGTGGGCTACGGGCTCGGGGCAGCCGGGTGGGACCGGGCGCACCGGCGCGCCCGGGTGGCGGAGCTGCTGGCACTCGTCGGGCTCGCGGAACTGGCGGACCGGCCGGTGCAGAGCCTCTCCGGCGGCCAGGCGCAGCGCGTGGCCCTGGCCCGCTCGCTGGCCCCCTCCCCCCGCGTCCTCCTGCTGGACGAGCCGCTCTCCGCCCTGGACGCGGACCTGCGCGAACGCCTCGCCGTGCAGATCCGCGAGGTGCTGCGGGCGGCCGGGGTGACCGCCGTCGTGGTGACCCACGACCTCTCGGAGGCCGCCGTCATGGCCGACCGCACCGTGCGCCTGGGGGTGTCCGGGACCCACGACGACGGGCGCCCCGGCACGGGTCCGGGGTAGCCTCGGGCGCATGACCCCGCCCCCTGCCGCCGCCTCCGCCCGGGGTCGGCTGACCGCCGAGGACGTGGTGGACGCCGCCGTCGGCATCCTGCAGGACTTCGGCATGGGCGACCTCTCCATGCGCCGTGTGGCCGCCGTGCTCGGCGTGCAGGCCTCCGCCCTGTACTGGCACGTGCCGGACAAGCAGACCCTGCTCGCCCGGGTCGCGGACCGGATCGTCGCCGAGATCGGTGACACGGTGCGCGCCCGGCGGATCGGCGACGTCGCCGGGCGGGCCGCCGTGGCGGAGCAGGTGCTGCTGCGCCACCGGGACGGCACGGACGTGGTGCTCTCGGCGCTCGCGCTCGGCCTCGGCGGCGGGGCGCTGCACACGCTCCTGACCGAGGCGGCCGACTCCCCGGAGGAGGGCGAGCGGGCCCTCGCGCTGCTGCTCGGCACGGTCTCGCTGCGCCAGCAGCGCTCCCAGGCGCAGGCCCTCGGCGTGGTCACGGGACCGGACTTCCAGGGGCTTCGCCGCAACGTCCTCTGAGGCCCGGAGGGGTGCCGTGCAGGGAAGGTCGACCCCCGGCATTCGGCGGGCTCTGCGACGTCGATCAGGGGGCTCCGGATCTCCACGGGGCGCGGAATCCTTCCGCCATGACGGAACGCAACGTTCCGCAGACCTCCCCAGCACCGGATCTGCTCCCTACAGTGGAGGGTGACAGATGACGAGCTACGCCCTCGGCGTCGGCTCACAGTTCCACCCGACGCGCTCGCCGAGTCCGGCACGAATTCTCGGTGAGACCCCTTCGACCCGCCGGATTGCCACTCATGGGAGCCAGGAAGAACCACCCGCGCGAGGCCATGCACCGCCCCGTGCACATCGACGCAGACGCCGCGATCCCCGCGGCGCTGCTCGACGTGTCCTGGGCGTTCCACGGCCCCGCGGCCCACCGCGCCGGCGCGCCGGTCCGGGACGGGGCCTTCCTGCGGGTGGGCCCGGTCGGCTCGGGCAGTTCGACCGCGAGGAGGTCGGACCACGCCGGACCGGTCAAGCCGAACACCTCCGCGCATGCCCGCTCCTCCGCGCCGCGGGGCCGACTGCGTCCCCTCCACCTCGTCCCGGCCAGCCGCCCCCGCCCCCCGCGGCCGGCGCCGCCCCGCGTCCGCGTCCGTCAGGACGGGGTGCGCGTCGTGGCCCATCCGCTGGCCATGCTCCCCGGCGTCACCCACGGGCCCTCCCTGCGCCTGGACCTGCATCCCGTGCCGGACGGGATCGTGTACGTCATCCGCACCCTGGAGCTGCGCGAGCTCGGCGACGACGACAAGGGGCCCGTGCAGACCGGACTGATCACCGCGCCACGGCTCAACCGCTTCTGGGACACCGTGCTGCACGACCTCCCCGCGGGCCGCCCGGTGATCGTGCGCCTCCGCTCGGATCGGGAGGCCGACCTCCTGACGCTGCTGCGCATGCTCGCCCCCACGGACGTGCCGGTCGTCTCCTACCGCCTGGACGAGTCCCCCGTGGGCTCGCAGCGCTCCAGCTACCTGCTGCCGGACGTGGACGCGGACCGCGTGATGCAGCTCGGGGCGGAGCGGATCGCCCTCGAGGACCTGCGCGCCCAGGAGGCCGAGGATTCCGCGGGGCGCCGCTCGGGGCAGGTGTTCCTCTCCCGGCGCCGCGCGGACCGCTTCATCCGGCGCACCCTGCCGCGCCTGCACCACAGCCTCGCGTTCACGGATCCCGCCGACCTCACGGACGTGTACGTGGACGGGTCCCTGCTGCGCGGCACCCGCACGGGAGGGGCGGCCGCCGTCGCCCGCGACCGGATGTGGGCCGCCCATCCGCTGCAGGGGGCCACCCTGCCGCTCGAGGTGGAGCTCGAGGGCCTCGTGCTGGGACACCTGATGGCGGCCTGGGGCGCCCCTCCGGGGGGCGAGGTGACCATCCACTCGGACTCCCGGGCGGCCCTGGCGCTGCTGCGCGAGGCCCACCGCGAGCGCCTGACCCTGGGCGGCGCGCGCGGCGAGCGCATCCGCCGCTCCCTGCGCCGGCTCCTGGCGGCCGTGGACCTCAGCCAGGCCGCCGGCGTCCACGTGAACACCACGTGGGTGAAGGGCCACGCCGGCCTCGAGGGCAACGAGTTCGCCGACGCCCTGGCCCGCTCGGCCGCGCGCAACACGGCCGCCGGCGTCTCCGAGGGGGACCTGCACCGCCGCCTGGAGCACATCGTGCGGCTGCGCTACGCGATGTACGCGGAGACCTGGAACAGCGACTGCGCCTGAGCGCGGCGGGCCGTGCCCGCTCAGCGCAGCACGTAGCCTGGGCGCATGGATCAGATCACCGAGGCCATCGCCGCCTTCAACAACGTCTACTGGTATGTCGTGATGGCGCTGCTGGCCGTGGCAGGCGTGTGGTTCACCATCCGGACGGTCGGCGTGCAGGTGCGCATGCTCCCGGAGATGCTGCGCTCGGTCACGGCGGGATCCTCCACGGGGCCCGGCGACGACGGCGTCTCCCCGTTCCGGGCCTTCACCATCTCCGCGGCCTCCCGCGTGGGCACCGGCAACGTGGCGGGCGTGGCCATCGCGATCGTGCTCGGCGGCCCCGGCGCCGTGTTCTGGATGTGGCTGCTGGCGCTCCTCGGCGGCGCCACCGCGTTCGTCGAGTCCACGCTGGCCCAGCTCTACAAGCAGAAGGGCTCGGAGGGGTTCTTCGGCGGGCCCGCCTACTACATCCGTGACGGCCTGCGCTCGAAGTGGCTCGCCATGGTGTTCGCCGTGGCGATCACGTTCACCTACGGGTTCGTGTTCAACGCCGTGCAGTCCAACTCGATCTCCGAGTCCGTGCAGGCCAACTGGGGCCAGTCCACCACCACGGCGTGGATCGTGGGCGTGGGCCTGGCCGTCCTCACCGGCCTCGTGATCTTCGGCGGCGTGCGCCGCCTCTCCACGGTCACCAACGTGGTGGTCCCCGTCATGGCCGTCTTCTACATCATCCTGGCGATCATCGTGATCATCGTGAACATCACGGAGGTCCCGGCGATGTTCCTGCACATCGTGCGCCACGCGTTCGGCATGGAGCAGGTGGCGGGCGCCGCCGTCGGCATGGCGATGATCCTGCACGGCGTGCGCCGCGGCATGTTCTCGAACGAGGCGGGCATGGGCTCGGCCCCGAACGCCGCCGCCACCGCGGCGGTCTCCCACCCGGCGAAGCAGGGCTTCGTGCAGTCCCTCGGCGTCTACTTCGACACCCTGATCGTCTGCACGGCCACCGCGTTCATCATCCTGCTCTCCAACCCGACGTACGGGGACAAGGACGCGCTCGGCATGGTGGTCACCCAGGGGGCGCTCCAGCAGGCCGTGGGCCAGTGGGCGGGCCCCGCGCTGACCGTCATCATCTTCTTCCTGGCCTGGTCCTCCGTGCTGGGCAACACCTACTACGGCGAGGCGAACATCCGCTTCCTGGCCGGCCGCCATGCGGGCGGCGCCATCACCGTGTTCCGCTTCCTCGTGCTGCTGTGCGTGATCGGCGGCGCGCTCGCCAAGGTGGCCCTCGTGTGGGACCTCGCGGACAC
Organism: Micrococcus sp. M4NT; assembly: GCF_033790745.1. Taxonomy (NCBI): domain Bacteria; kingdom Bacillati; phylum Actinomycetota; class Actinomycetes; order Micrococcales; family Micrococcaceae; genus Micrococcus; species Micrococcus sp. M4NT. The sequence continues at coordinate 111,262 of NZ_JAMYEH010000003.1, read as the reverse complement.
CTTCGCGGCGATCATGGCCACCATCAACCTCATCGCGATCCTGCCCCTGGGACACCTGGCCGTGAAGCTCCTCAAGGACTACGAGCGCAAGCTCAAGGCCGGGCAGGACCCGCACTTCCACATCTCGGACCTCCCCGAGGCCCGCGGCGTGGCACTGTGGGGCGCCGAGGACGGCACGGACGTCGCCGGCCGCGATCAGCTGCGCGGCGCCGGCGGGGACCCGCTCTCCGCGGGCAGCCACCGCGCCTGAACCGGCACGCCCGCGAGCACTGGACGCGTCCGGGGGGCGTCGGCCTAGGTTGGGCTCAACAGATCGGCCACGCTCCCGTGGCCGGCACGACGTCCCAGGAGGACATCACCATGGGCATCCTCTCCAGCCTCACCGGTTCGCTCGGCGGCACGCAGCAGCGTGGCCGCGGCCGCTCCACCCGTTCGTCCTTCGGCCGCCCCGGCCTGGGCCAGTCCGGTGTCGGCCGCACCAACGGCCGGTCGGGTGCGTCCCACGGCATGCTCGCGGCGCTGGGCGGCCTGGCCCTGAGCCAGCTGGCGCGCCGCGCCGGCGGCGCGGCCGGTCGCCGCGGCTACGCCCCCACGACGCGTCGGGGCACCCCGCGCGGCGGCGGCCTGCTGGGCTCGCTGCTCGGCGGCACCACCGGTCGACGCACCACGCGCCGTGGCCCGCTGGGCTTCTGAGCGGTTCCTCCCCCCGCACGCAGGAAGGGGCGGTCACCTCGTCCGAGGTGACCGCCCCTTCCTGCGTGCGGGGTCCGAACGGGTCGGGCCACCCAGGCCCTCGGCGGGTGGGGCGTCCCCGGGCCTGTCTCAGGCGTTCCGGCGCCGGTGGTTCGCCATGGCGAACACCGCGAGGAGAGCCGCCACGACGAGGAACGGGATGCCGCCGATCCAGACCTCGGGCTCCACCTGCGTGGCGAGCAGCAGGCAGGAGGCGACGCCGAGGACCGGCAGGAACGCCGGCACGCGGTAGTGGCGGTGCGCCACGGGGTCCTTGCGCAGCACCAGCACGGCCACGTTCACGGCCACGAACACCACGAGCAGCAGGAGCACCATGATGCCCGCGAGCAGCTCGAGGGTGCCCGTGAGAGCGAGCACCAGCGAGATCGCGGTGGTCACGATGACCGCCACCCACGGGGTCTGCCGGCCCGGGAGGACCTTGCCGAGGAAGGAGGGCAGCAGGCCGTCGCGGGCCATGCCGTAGGTGAGGCGGGAGCTCATGATGCCCGTGAGCAGCGCACCGTTGGCCACGGCCACGAGCGCGATCACGCTGAACACCACGGGCGGGACGATCCCCGCCGCCTGCACCACCTGCAGGAGCGGGGCCGAGGAGGAGGCGAGCTCATCCGTCGGGACGGCGGCGGAGGCCACGACGCCGACGGCCGCGTAGAGCAGGCCCGCCACCGTGAGCGCGCCGAAGAGGGCGCGGGGGTAGGAGCGCGAGGGGTCACGGGTCTCCTCGGCCACGTTCACGCTGGTCTCGAAGCCGGCGTACGAGTAGAAGGCGAGTACGGTGCCGGCCAGGACGGCCGCGAACGGGCCGTTCTCCGGGGTGCCGAGCTGCGTGAGTCGGGAGAGGTCCCCGCCGCCGCGGGCGAGCAGGATGGCGCCCAGGACCACCACGAGCACCAGGCCGCCGACCTCGATGAGGGTGGCCACGCGGTTCACGCCGAGCGACTCGGCGATGCCGCGGATGTTCAGGGCAGCCAGCAGCGCGAGGAACACGACGACGACGATCGCCGTCGGCCAGTTCACGAACGCGCCGAGATAGTCGCCGGCGAAGCCGAGGGCGAGCGCGCCCACCGAGACGATGCCGGCCGCGAGCATGCAGAAGCCCACGAGGAACCCGACGAACGGGCCGAACGCGCGGGTGGCGTAGTGCGAGGAGCCGCCGGCGCGTGGGTACTTCGTGGCCAGCTCGGCGTAGGAGCCGGCCGTGAGCAGCGCGAGGAGGAGGGCGGCCACGAGCGGCACCCAGACGGCGCCGCCGGAGAGCTTGGCCACGGAGCCGGCGAGGACGTAGACGCCCGCGCCGAGGACGTCGCCCAGGATGAACAGGAAGAGGCTCCACGTGCCGACCTTGCGGGCGAGTGGGCTGCTGATGGCGGGGTCGACGTCGGCGGAGTGAGCGCCGGCGGAGTGCGAAGAGGTCACGGCTCTGCTCTCGTACGGAGGGGGACGCGGGGGTGCCCGCTCACGGTAAGCGGTGGGGCGGGTGTCTGCCCAGGTCAGAGGGGCGGGACGCGGGGTCACGCGGACCACCCTTGATTGTTGGATTTCCTAGCATTAGCGTGACGCCCACCACAGGTCGCCCAGAGATCGGACTCCTCATGACTGAGGCCCACATCGTCGACGCCGTCCGCACCCCGGTGGGCCGCCAGGACCTCGACTCGGCCGCGGACGCCGAGGTGCTCCTCGACGGCGTCGACCAGCCGGGGCCGCGGGCCATGCACACCGCGCGCAACGCCTGGCGTGCCGCAGGGCTGTCCGAGGACGTCCCGGGGACGACGGTCGAACGGCTCTGAGCCCCCTCCCTGCCCCTTCCGCTCCACCCCCTGGAGGACACCATGTCGCAGACGACCCCTGACACCCACGCCCGCGGCCCGGCACCCGAGGACACCATCGGCCGCCTCTTCGCCCGTGCCGTCGCCCGCTCCCCCCGCGCCGTGGCCCTGCGGTTCGAGGACCGGGACTGGACCTACGCACAGCTGCGCGACGGCGTGCACCGCGTGGCCCGCCGGCTGCTCGCCTCCGGGATGCCGCAGGGCTCCCGCGTCGCCGCCTACGCGATGAACTCGGACGCCTACGCGGTGCTCTTCCTCGCGTGTGCCACGGCCGGCTACGTGCACGTGCCCGTGAACTTCGCCCTCAAGGGCGGAGAGCTCGCCCATGCCCTCGAGGACTCCGGCGCGGAGCTGCTCGTCACAGACGCCGCGATGCTCGAGCGCGTGGACCAGGTCCGCGCGGAGGGCCGCGCGTCGGCTCTGCGGCACGTGTGGACCATGCTCCCCGCCGGCCACGCCGAGCCCTCCGTGCTGGAGACCGCCCAGGACGAGACGCTGCACGCCGCCGCCCCGGAGGCGGAGGTGTCGGCCACCGACCTCGCGCAGCTGCTCTACACCTCGGGGACCACGTCCGCCCCCAAGGGCGCCATGATGTCCCACCGGGCGCTCGTGGCCGAGTACCTCTCCTCCGTCATCGCGCTGGACTTCACGGCTGAGGACCGTCCCCTGGTGGCCATGCCGCTGTACCACTCGGCCGCGATGCACGTGTTCCTGCTCCCCTATCTGAGCCTCGGCGCCACGGTGCGCCTGCTGTCCGCCCCGGACATCCCCCGGATGCTCGAGCTGGTGGAGACCGAGCACATCGGCTCCCTGTTCCTGGCGCCCACCGTCTGGGTGCCGCTGGCGAACCATCCGGACCTGGCCACGCGCGACCTCTCCTCGCTGCGGAAGGCCCAGTACGGCGCCTCGATCATGCCCGTCACCGTGCTGCAGCGCCTGCGGCAGGCCCAGCCCGGCATCGGCTTCTACAACTGCTTCGGCCAGTCCGAGCTCGGCCCCCTCTGCACCGTGCTGCGTCCCGAGGAGCACGATGCCCGCCCCGCCTCGTGCGGACGCCCCGTGTTCCACGTCGAGGCCCGCGTCATGACGGCGGACGGCGCCCCGGCCAAGCCGGGTGAGCCGGGCGAGATCCAGTACCGCTCCCCGCAGCTGCTCAACGGGTACTGGAACCGCCCCGAGGCCACCGCGGACGCGTTCACCGACGACGGCTGGTTCCGCTCCGGCGACCAGGTCACCCAGGACGCCGCGGGCTACATCCAGGTGGTGGACCGCATCAAGGACGTCATCAACACCGGCGGCGTCCTCGTGGCGCCCCGCGAGGTGGAGGACGCCATCTACGAGCTGGACGAAGTGGCGGAGGTCGCCGTCGTCGGGCTGCCGGACGAACGGTGGATCGAGGCGGTGACCGCCGTCGTGGTGCTCAAGGAGGGCGCCGAGCTGACCGCGGAGACCGTGCGGGCCCACGTGAAGGAGCGCCTCGCCGCGTTCAAGGTCCCCAAGCGCGTCGACTTCGTGGCCGAGCTGCCGCGCAACCAGTCCGGCAAGCTGCTCAAGCGCGCCCTGCGCGCCGAACGGACGGCGGGCCAGGGGTGATGCGGCCGACCTATGACGTGACCACCCCCCTGGACGTGGACTACCTGGGGGCCTTCACAGAGGCCACGGACGAGGACCGCGCGCACTGGGACCGCGCTCGCGGTTACGGGCGGGAGGTGCTCGAGCGGATCGACGGGCACTGGGACCGGGCGGAGTACCCGCTGGACCTGGTGGCGCGGGTGGGCGAGCTGGACCTGCTCACCGACGGGCTGGAGGTGCCGGGGCACGCGGTGATGTCGCCGTTGGCCGCGGGCCTGGTGGCGATGGAGATCTCCCGGGCGGACGGCTCCATGGCGGCTGCGGCGGCGGTGCAGGGTGGGCTCGTGCTGCGCGCGCTGGTGCACTGCGCCTCGGAGGCGCAGAAGGAGCGGTACCTCGAGCCGGTGGCCAGCGGTCGTCTGCCAGGAGGGTTCGCGCTCACCGAGCCGCTGCACGGCTCGGACTCCGTGTCCCTGGAGACCTCCGCCCGTCCCGACGGCGCCGGCGGCTGGGTGCTGAACGGCGCCAAGAAGTGGATCGGCAACGGCGCCTCCGGCGGCATCACGCTGGTGTGGGCGCGCGACACGGAGGACGGCCAGGTCAAGGGCTTCATCGTGGAGCAGTCCACGCCCGGGTACGAGGCCGAGGTCATCACCGGCAAGGGCGCCCTGCGGGCGATCCACCAGGCGGAGATCTCCCTGACGGACGTGCGGGTGGACGACGACGCACGCCTGCCCCACGTCGCCACGTTCAAGGACGCGGCCCGCGTGCTCGTGGCCACCCGCGTGAACGTGGGGTGGTCCGCGCTGGGCCACGCCTCCAGCATGTTCGAGTCCGCGCTGGCCTACGCGACGCAGCGGGAGCAGTTCGGGAAGCCCCTCGGCGCGCACCAGATGGTGCAGGAGCGGCTCGCGCAGATGCTGGACGAGGTCACGGGGATGCAGGCCCGCTGTGCGGCGGTCGCGCGGCTGCAGGAGGCCGGGACCCTGCGGGACCAGCAGGCGTCCCTGCTCAAGTACAGCTGCACGCGGGGCGCGCGCCGCGTGGCGCAGATCGCCCGGGACATGCTCGGCGGCAACGGCATCCTGCTGGAGAACCAGGTGATCCGCCACATGACGGACGTCGAGGCGCTGCACACCTATGAGGGAACGGAGTCCGTGCAGGCGTTGATCCTGGGCAGGGACCTGACCGGGATGAGCGCATTCGCATGAGCAGGATGGAAGGAGACGACATGGAGATCGGGACGTACGTGGGCCGCGAGGCCCCCCGGAGCCGAGCGGGCGTGCGCGTGGAGGCGCGGCCCGGCGTGCGCCGGGTGGTGCTGGACCGGCCCGACCAGGGCAACGCGCTGAGCCTGGACCTGGGGCGAGAGGTCCTGGCCATCGTGCGGGAGGCCGAGGCGGACGCGTCCGTGCACGTGCTCACCCTCACCGGAGCCGGCCGGCTGTTCTGCGGCGGCGGGGACGTGCGTGCCATGGCCGCCGCAGCGCCGGAGGACCGCCCCGGCGTGATCGCCGAGCTGGCCGCCGCCGCGAGCGACCTCGCGCTGGCGCTCGTGCGCTCTCGGCTCGTGGTGCTCGCCGGCGTGAACGGGACGGCCGCGGGCGCCGGGCTGGGACTCCTGCTCAACGCCGACCTCGCGCTGGTCCGGGAGGACGCACGGCTGCTGACGGCCTACGGTGCGGCGGGGCTGGTGCCGGACACGGGCGTCTCCTGGTGGCTGCCCCGCACCGTCGGGCCGGCGCGCGCCGCGCAGCTGGCGCTGGGCGGGCGGCAGCTCACGGGCACGGAGGCCGTGGAGTGGGGCCTGGCGGCGGAGGTGGCGGCGGGTGACCGCTTCGAGGCGCGCCTGACCGAGCTGGAGGACGAGCTGGCCGCCGGCGCCGTGCACACCTACGGGCCGACGAAGGCGCTGCTGCGCGGCCCCGACCTCGAGGGCTTCGAGGAGCACCTGCGGCGGGAGAGCGCCGCGATCGCGGCGGCGTCCGGGCACCCGGAGGCCGTGGCCCGCGTGGACGCGTTCGCGCGGCGGTGAGGGGCGGGGGCTGCCGCCAGGTGCGTCACAGTGCCCGGCGGTCGCCCACACCCCCCCTAGGGTGACTGACACCGCACTTCCCGTGACATCCCGGAATGAGGAGCCCTCATGGAGCCCACCGCAGCCGCCTCGAGCGAGCGCAAGCAGGCGAGCCTGGCCACCATCGTCTTCCCGATCGTCGTGGTGGCCTTCGCCGCGCTCGGTGCCTTCGTGCCTCAGGTGGCGCTGCCCATCGGGCCGTACGTCCCCTGGCTGCTGGGGTTCATCATGTTCACGATGGGCCTGACGCTCACCCTGCCGGATCTCAGGGTGCTGAAGGCGGCGCCGTTCGCGGCCCTCGTCGGGCTCCTGCTGCAGTACACGATCATGCCGTTCGCCGGCCTGGGCATCGCGGTGCTGCTGAACCTCGACCCGATGCTCGTGGCCGGCATGGTTCTCCTGGGCTGTGTGCCGGGCGGCACCGCCTCGAACATCGTCACCTATCTGGCCAACGGCAATGTCGCCCTCTCCGTGGCCATGACGTCGCTGTCCACCGTCCTCTCCCCGTTCCTCACGCCGCTCCTTGTCATGTGGCTGGCCGGCAGCTATCTCCCCGTGGACGCCGGGGCCATGGTGATGCAGATCCTCCAGATCGTGCTCATCCCGGTGGTCCTGGGCGTCCTCGTGCAGCTGTTCGCGCGGGGCTTCGCGCAGCGGGTGGCCGGCATCGTGCCCTGGCTCTCGATCGTCGGCGTGGCCCTCGTGCTCGCGGGTGTCATGGCCAAGTCCGCCGCGGTGGTGTTCAGCGCGGGCGTCGCCGTCTTCGTCGCCGTGATGCTGCACAATGCCGTCGGCTTCGGGCTGGGGCACCTGGCCGCCACGCTGGCCGGCCTCGGCCCGCGCGAGCGGCGCGCCGTGTCCATCGAGGTGGGCATGCAGAACTCCGCGCTCGCCGCGACGCTGGCCTCGGCCCACTTCGGTCCCCTGGCCGCGCTGCCCGGCGCGGTTGCCGCGGCCTGGCACAACATCGCAGGCCCGCTGCTCGCCCTGGCCTACAACCGGGCGGACACGCGCGCCGAGCGCGCGGCCACGTCGGCGCGCGACGCCGCCGAGGCCGAGGACGTCCGCCACCAGCCCACGCTCTGACACCCCGGCACCCACGACGGCGGGCCCGCACCACCACGGTGGTGCGGGCCCGCCGCTGTTCCCGGGCTCAGTCCGCGAACACCTTGCCGGGGTTGAGGATGCCCGCCGGGTCGAAGGCCGCCTTGATCCGGCGCTGCAGCTCGTACTGCTCGTGCCCCAGCTCCTCCTCGAGGAACATCCGCTTCAGCAGGCCCACGCCGTGCTCGCCGGTGAGCGTGCCGCCCATCTCGAGGGCCGCGCGGAACACCTGCCCGACGGCGTCCCACACCTCGGCGGGCACGCCGGTGGACGCGTCCACGTCGCCGACCTCCCCCGCTCGGCCGAACACCGGGATGGGGTGCAGGTTGCCGTCGCCGGCGTGGGCCGACGTCGGGATGAAGACGCCGGTGGCCGCCTCGATCTCCCGGATGCGGGCGAACATCTCCGGCATCTTCGAGCGGGGGACGGCGACGTCCTCCACGAGCGGGGTGCCGAGGTGCTCCAGGGCGGGGAACACGCGGCGCCGCAGGGTCACGAGACGGTCGGCGTGCTCGGGGTCCATGGTGACCGCGACGTCGCCCCCGGCGGCGCGCATGAGCGCGGCCATGCGCTCCCCCTCGGCCTCGGCCCCCGCACCGTCCGCCTGGACCAGCAGGTACGCGCCGCGCTCGGGCAGTGCGGAGACGTCCTCGCCCAGGAAGAGCGTGTAGCGGCGGATCGCGTCCAGGCTGGCCTCGTCCAGCAGCTCCATGATGGCGGGCACGAGGCCGGCCTCGGTGATGGCGGCGGAGGCGCGCGCGGCGGCCACCACGTCCGGGAAGAAGCCGCCGAGCGTGGCGACGGGCGCGGAGTCGAGGGGGCGCAGAGCGAGGGTGGCGCCCACGATGATGCCGAGGGTGCCCTCCGAGCCGATCATGAGGGCGGTGAGGTCGTACCCGGTCACGCCCTTGACCGTGCGGTGGCCGAGGTGGAGCAGCGTGCCGTCCGCGAGGACGACGTCCAGGCCGAGGACCGCCTCCCGCGTGACGCCGTACTTGGCGCACAGGAGGCCGCCCGCGTTGAGGGCGATGTTGCCGCCCACGCTGGAGATCTCCTTCGACGCCGGGTCCGGCGCCCACCACAGGCCGTGCTCCGCCAGGGCCCGGTTCAGGTCCCCGTTGAGGATCCCGGGCTCGACCACGGCCACACGGTCCGCCGGCGAGACCTCGAGGATGCGGTCCATCGCCATGAGGTCCAGGCTGATGGCCCCGTCCCCCGCGACGGCGCCGCCCGAGATGCCGGTGCCGGCGCCGCGGGCCACGAGCGGCGTGCGGGTGGCCGTGGCGATCCGACACACCTCCTGGACGTCCTCGACCGACTGCGCGCGGACCACGCACAGCGGGGCGACCTCCGCGGAGAAGCCCGAGCGGTCCCTCCTCGCGACGGCGATCGCGGCCTCGGTGGCGTCCACACGGCCGGGCAGGGCTGCCTCGAGGCGGGCGAGGACGTCCTGCGGGGAGGCGGAGGCAGGCGTGGCGGGGGCGGGATGGTCAGCGGACGACGTGGCCGGGGTCATAGCGGCCAGCGTAGGACGCCGCGGCGCCCGCGGCGCGGGTGTGAAGGGGTGTGGCTCAGCGAGGGCCGGCACGGCGAGGACGTCAGCCGCACCGTGCCGGCGACGCACGAGGGGTTCTAGATGAACAACAGCGGACTCCCCCGCCGGGCCGGAGCGGCGCGCGATGATCCAGGAGCTCGGCGAGGCGGCGGGCGAGGTCGCGGTGGCGCTGACGGGCCCTCGCCTGCTGGTGCTGGCCGGCGTCAACGGGACGGCCGCCGGGGCGGGGCTCGGGCTCCTGCTGGGCGGCGACGTCGTGCTCGTGCGCGAGGATGCGCAGCTGGTGACGGCGTTCTCGGCGCTCGGGATGACACCGGACACGGGCGTGTCCTCCTGGCTGCCGCGGGTGCTGAGGCCGGTGCGCGCCTCCACCGGGCCGACCCCGGTCAGGTGCGCGAGGGTGTGGAGGTCACTTGAACATCTTCAGGACGTCGCCCAGGCCGACCGTGGTGCGCCGGTAGACGGCGTTGTAGGCGGCGCGCTTCGGATCGCGCAGCCAGCCCATCCCCGTGCGGCCGTAGCCGGGGATGACCTGGCGCTTGATCGCACGCTTGGCCCGGCCCGTGGTGCGAGCCTTGATGGACTTCTTCAGGCTGGGCTTGCGGAGACCGATCTTCATGGGGCGAGCGTACTGGGTGGGGTGGACGGGGTGAGGGGGTCAGCGCCTCGCCAGGACCTGCCCCTGGCAGGGCTGTCAGGCACTTCTGTCGTCCTCCTGGACGGTGTGCAGGAACCACTCCAGCGCGTCGCGGAACGCCTCCTGCGCCGCGGCTGGCTGAAGGGTCTGCGGTTTGATGCTCGGGCGCCGGCGGAGAGACTCAGGGCCGAATTCCACCTCGGGGATGAGATTCAGACGTCCCCGGAATTCGTCGAGAAGCGTCTCGTCCGTGAAGGGAGCCCACTTCGCCAGATGATAGAAGACGACCTCGACGCCGTACGTCGGGTACAGGATCACCGGCCAGATGGCGCGTGCTGACGTGCGAGGGACGACCAGGAAACAACCGCCGGCGGCATTGTCCGCGAATTCCGCCCGGCCACCGCGCTCGACCCATCCTCGTTGGACCTCGATCAGTGCGCGGGCCGATTCGGGATCGTTGTGGTCGTGAAGTCGGTCGACCCAGCGGTCCCGCAGCGCAGGGTCGTTGCCCGGGGCGGCGAGTGACCGGGGATCGGTCAGGTCGACGTCGGCGTCGATGAGCTCGGCGAGCTGCTCTGCCAGCAGCCGCTGGCCGCCGTCGGCCCGTCCGTCCTCGGAGAAGCGCACGCCTTCGGCTGCGAGGACGTCATGCGGATCGTCCGTGCGGTGGACGTCGGTCCACCGGAAGGACGGAGAGACGGTGCCACCTGCCTGGAGCACACGATGAGCGTGCGGCAGCGCCGTCCGTGCGAGGTAGGTCCCCACGGGGACCGGATGGCTTCCGATCAGCCGTGCCAGTTCGCCGTAGGAGGTCCAGGACCCGTCGGGAATGGCCTCGACGGCGTCCGTCAGCGTCTGCCAGGCCGTGTGGGCGACTCCCGAGGCGGCCTCTGCTGAGGGTCCCGGCCAGATACCGACGATCCGGTCCGCCAGCCGCTCGGCGCGAGCACGGATCTGCGCGGGACCCCATACCGGCTCAGCGGAGATCTCCTGGTTCATGCGGATGCCGCTCTTGGCCAGCTCCGCACGCTTGACCGCGAAGGGCCCATTGCTCAGCTCGCTGTTGTACCCGGTGAGGGTGAGGTTGCCCAAGGTGTGGAGGAGCTCGGTGTGCACCTCTCGAAGGTCCTGGTGCGCCTCGAGCTGGCCGGCCAGAGCGCGCTCCCACTCCTCCGTGAGCGTCTGCGGCATGACGTGCTCGATGGTCGCGCTGTCGAGGTCCACCGGCTCCTTGCTGCCGTAGGACTCCTCGATCCACCGGAGGATCAGCTTCCGGTGGGCCGCCCGGCCCGTCGTGTAGAAGGGTGCCGTCATCACGGCCTGGCGGATCTGGTCGTCGGAGGCGAAGTGCTTCCGCCCGCTGGAGAGGAAGCGCTGCAGGGCATCCGCCGGATCGTCCTGGCCCTGAATGTCGGCCGTGGCCGCGAGCAAGGTGGTGTTGAGACCGTCGGAGTAGCGGCCGAAGACGAGGCGCCGGACCAGGTACGACTCGAGGTAGAGGAGTGCACGGGCCAGTTCGTCCGAGTCGATGTCCCCCAACGACCGGCGCTCCATCAGGTGCAGTGTGATCGGGAACGTCGTCGTCGTGCGCCAGGCGCGCAGGCGTGCCAAGCGGAACCGCACTGCGGCGTCCTTCTCCTTCTCCGGGCGGAGCATCACGTCGTAGAGACGCCCCAACGCCAGGAACCGCTCGACTTCCGCCCTGACCTGCGACTCGTCCTGCAGGCCACGCATGCGTCGCTGCTGGCCCGCGTAGATCTCCGTTTGGCGGACCTTGGGATCCTGTTGCACCAGGTCAAGCCAGAACAGGGTCTCCAGTTCCTCATTGGAGAGCAGGTTCTGCAACGGGAGCCACAGGGTGGTGTAGACCTCATCCGCCCGTGTGGGCAGCTGCATGAACAGGTAGTTCCTGAGCAGGTCGCCCTGGGTGAGCTTGAGGCCGGTGTTGTTCAGCGACTCGAAGATGCGGTGGGCGTTGTCGTTCTCCCCGGTGGTCACGGACACGATCGACAGGCCGGCGACGACGGCGGACTCGACCTCCGCCAAGGTCAGCGGCTCCTCTTCACCGTCAGCAGACGGTTGACTCAACCCGAGCAGCTTCGTCAGGAAGAACTGGTGGGCTTCGCTGATCCTGGAGCCTTCGGCAGCATCCGGGGCGTGCTCGATCCGTCCGCGGTAGGCGCCGCGGTCGGCCTGGGTGGGCAGGACCTTGTAGCGGAGATCGCCGTCCTCCCACTTGTTGACCAGGTACTTCTCATTGACCCGATCGGCGTGCATGGGGCCTTCGTGCTCAGCCCGGTGGTCGCGGACAGCGGCGAGGAGGAGCGTCAGCGTCGTCAGCCGCTGCTGCCCGTCCACCACGAGCCACCGCTGGACGCCGCCGGGCCCGTTGTCCCGGAAGCCGGCGAGAACGAGGGAGCCGATGAAGTGAGTCGCCGAAGGGTTGTCCCGCCGGTGGTCGGCGATGTCCACGACGTCCTCCCACAGTCGCTGCCACTGCGGACGTCCCCAGGAGTACGTCCGCTGATAGAGCGGGACCGTGTACTGGTAGGAGCCCCCGAGGAGTTCCTGAAGGGTGACTTCACGCGCGGCGACCATGGAAGGAGCCTAACGGGGGACTCTGGCACCACCCCTGCCCGCCCCATGCGCGCCATAGACTGCTGGAGTTTCCGGCGGACGAAGCCGTCCGCACCGTCGACGAGGGAGATCCATCGTGTCCCGGCTCACCGACCTCCTGGCTCAGGCGCGCGCCAAGGACCCTCAGCTGGCCGCCGATCTGGAGGGTGAGATCCGGCAGTTGACCCAGGGCCGGCGGTTCGGTCTGGTCTTCGAACGCCATCAGCCGGAGGGCGTGGAGCTGCCCGGACGGCCGATCCGCGTGGGAGACACGGTGCGGGTGCTCCCTCCCCGTGGTTCGACGCACGGGGGCGACTCCGTGCGGTGGCGCGTAACCAGTCTTCGGCGCACATCCGATGGAGTGCTGGCGAACCTGGAATCGGAGGGCGACGAGGCCGAGCGTGAGACCCGGTCCGTCTCCACCGCGGATCTGGTGGCTGTGGCCGGCATCCAGGACCGGATCTTCCCGGGGCTGGTCGAGACCGGCCGCGTCGAACGCGGCGGGGACAAGCCGTTCCACACGGTCATCAACGCCGAGAACTTCCACGCCCTCGAGATGCTGACCTACACGCACCGTCACGCAGTGGACTGCATCTACATCGACCCGCCCTACAACACGGGCGCGAAGGACTGGAAGTACAACAACGACTACGTCGAGTCCGACGACGACTACCGCCACTCCAAGTGGCTGTCCTTCATGGAGCGACGCCTCCAGATCGCTCGCGAACTCCTCAACCCCGAGGACTCCGTCCTGATCGTCACCATCGACGAGAAGGAGTACCTGCGGCTCGGGATGCTCCTCGAGCAGACCTTTCCCGAGGCTCGGATTCAAATGGTCTCGAGCGTCATCAACCCGAAGGGTCAGTCTCGCCGCGGGTCGTTCGGCCGCACTGACGAGTATCTGTTTTTCGTCGCGTTCGGGAGCGCTGAAGTGGCCCCGTCTGTACTACCCGACCCCTGGCGGACGGCGAAGGACTCGACGGGCGGCAACTTGTATTGGCAACCGCTCAGGCGTAAAGGCCTTCGCGGCGCTGTCCGACGCGAGGATCGCCCCAATCTCTTCTACCCCGTGTACGTCAACATGGATGGGAGCGGGATTCACAGTGTTGGTGACCCGATTCCTCTTGACGCGGAGCCCTCTTTCGAGGCCCCAGACGGCACGATCTGCCTTTGGCCCGAACGGTCTGGGGGTGGCTGGGGATACTGGCAGGTAAGTCCTGCAAACTTGCGGGAGTTCAATGAGGCTGGTTTCGTGCGAATCAACTCCTTGAATGTGGAAGGCGTCCGCTACCTCAAGGCCGGAGAGCGCCGAAAGGTCGAGAGTGGTCTATTTGCCATAACTGGGCGCCGTCCAGACGGGTCGATTATCTCGGATGGCGGAGTGGCCCCATTTACTCCGGGAACCCAGTGGCGCATTCCCTCCCATGACGCGGGCATCTATGGGACGTCTATTGTATCGTCTCTCATTCCCAATAGGAAGTTCCCCTTCCCCAAATCACTGTATGCCGTAGAAGATGCTCTGCGGTTCTACCTGAGTAAGAATCCAAATGCGATGGTTCTTGACTTCTTCTCTGGCTCTGGGACGACCGCGCACGCCGTCATGCGTCTCAACAAGCAGGACGGCGGTCGCCGTCAGTGCATCTCGGTGACGAACAATGAGGTCTCGGCCGAGGAGCAGAAGGGCTTGCGTAAGCAGGGCCTCCGTCCTGGTGATCCGGAGTGGGAGCAGTGGGGCATCTGCGACTACGTCACGAAGCCCCGCATCACCGCGGCCATCACGGGCAAGACCCCGGCCGGGGACCCGATCAAGGGCGACTACAAATTCACGGACGAGTTCCCCATGGCCGACGGGTTCGCGGAGAACGCGGCGTTCTTCACCCTGACCTACGAGGCTCCCCTCGAGGTGCGCCATCACCGTGCGTTCGAGCGCATCGCACCCCTGCTGTGGATGCGGGCTGGGTCCCGTGGCCGCATCATCATGGACCTCGGAGCCCGGGGCTGGGACGTCGCGGAGGCCTACGGCGTGCTGGAGTCGATCGACCAGGCCGCTCACTTCCTCGAGGCACTCGAGTCCCGTGACACGGTGGAGACGGCCTACATCGTCACGGACTCCGCGGCCGCCTACCAGAATGTGGCCCGCGCACTCCCCGAGCGCGTCACCCCGGTGCGCCTCTACGAGTCCTACCTCCACAACTTCCAGATCAACCGGAGGGACTGAGAGCATGCGCTACACCCTGAAGGACTACCAGGCGGACGCCGTCGCCGACGTCCTGCGCCACCTGCACCGCGCCCGGGACAACTACCAGCGCTACGAGACGCTCTCCCAGTTCGCCCTCGCGGCCACCACCGGTGCGGGCAAGACCGTGATGGCGGCCGCCGTCATCGAGGCCCTCTTCTTCGGATCCGATGAGTTCGACTTCGAGCCGGACCCCGGGGCGACCGTGCTCTGGTTCTCCGACGACCCGTCCCTCAACGAGCAGTCCCGCATCCGCATCAACGCCGCCTCCAGCGAACTCGGCAGCCGGCTCCGCACGGTGGAGGCCTCCTTTAGCGAGGAGAGCTTCGCGCCCGGGATGGTCTACTTCCTCAACGCCCAGAAGCTGCGCGAGGGCGGCCGCCTGGTGCGCGGGGCCACAGCCCCGGCGAACAGCCGCACACCGGTGCTGGCGGCCCCGGACATGGCTCAGCGCACCCTCTACGACGTCATCGCCGCCACGGTCGCCCGGGAGGGGCGCACCCTCTACTTCATCCTGGACGAGGCCCACCGCGGCATGAAGCCCCAGCGGGACCGCCAGACCATCGTCCAGCGCCTGATCAACGGCACGGCGGGGGCCCCGCCCATGCCGATCGTGTTCGGCATCTCCGCCACCGTGGAGCGGTTCACACAGGCCATGGCCCAGGCCCAGGGCCGCGACGCGCTCTCCCCCGTGCAGGTCGACCCGGTCCGGGTGCAGGCCTCCGGGCTGCTCAAGGACGACATCGTGCTCGTCATCCCAGCTGAGGCCGGCGTGTTCGACACCACCCTGCTACGCGAAGCCGTGCGCCGCACCAAGGCATCCACCGAGGCCTGGGCCGCGTACGCCGTCGAACAGAGCAAGGCCGACCCCGTGGTCCCGCTGCTGGTGGTGCAGGTGGCGGACAAGCCCTCGGACGACCACCTCAGCCAGATCCTGGACGTCATCCACGACGAGTGGCCCGAGCTGCGCCCGCAGGACATCGCCCACGTCTTCGGCACCCACGCGGACCGCCACCTGCCCGGCCAGGTGGTCAACTACATCGCCCCGCAGCGCGTCCAGGACGCCACGCACATCCGCGTGCTGCTCGCCATGGAGGCGATCTCCACCGGCTGGGACTGCCCCCGCGCCGAGGTGCTCATGTCCTTCCGCACCTACCAGGACGCCACCTATGTCCACCAGCTCCTCGGCCGCATGATGCGCACGCCGCTCGCCCGTCGGATCCCCGGCAACGAGGTGCTGAACTCCGTCGACTGCCTGCTGCCCCACTTCGACCGCGACACGGCCACCACGATCGCCGAGAAGCTCATGCGCGGTCAGAGTGACCTCGACGACCCCACCCCTGGCCCGAGCCCCGACCCCCTCCGTCGCGTGCTCTTCGACCCCGTCCGGCTGGAACCGAACGAGGCCCTCTCCCCGGAAGTGTGGGCGGCCTTCGACGCACTCCCCTCCGTCACCACCCCAGGCTCGCGCCTCAAGCCGATCAAGCGACTCGACCGCCTGGCCGCACGGCTGACCCTCGACAGGGTCAAGGACGACGCCTTCGAGGCCGCCACCGAGCGGATGTGCGCCGTCCTCGACGGGCGTGCCGTGGAGTTCAAGAAGGCGGTGGCGGACTCCCGCGAAGACGTCCTCCGCATGTCTGCCGAGGTGCTGCGCGGCCGGGCCGGCACCGACGCGCCGGTGGCGAGCTCATCCCTCACCCTGGACGCGGACGCCCGCGCCATCGAACACGCCTACTCCGAAGCCTCCCGCGCGCTGTCCGACTGGCTCGCCGGCGCCTACGTCGATCACATCGCGCCCCCGGGAGACGAGACGACCACACTCGCCGACGCCCACCTGGTGGTGGCGGCGCTCGGCCGCACGTCCGACGTCGTCCAGGCCGCGGAGGATGCAGCAGATGCGCTCGTCCGGCAGTGGCTCGACGAGACACGCGTGGCCCGCCGAGGGCTCAGCGACGAGCAACAGGCCGAGTACGACACCATCGAGGGCGCCTCCCGCACACCGGAGGAGATCACGATCTCCCGCCCGAAGGTGGCACAGGCGGACCGCCGGTGGCGGGGCGCGGACCGCGCCGAACACGAGTTTCCGACGCGGACCGGTCATCTCATGTCCGCTCCGGACGGCACCGTCCCCGTGGACCTCAACGACTGGGAGACGCGCGTCTTGGACCAGGAGGCACGCGAGGAGAGCTTCCGCGGGTGGTACCGCAACCCCTCCCGGGCCACCCGGGAGTCGCTCGCCGTCGCCTACCGGGACGGGACCGGTCAGTGGCAGGCCCTGCGTCCGGACTTCGTGTTCTTCCACGAGACCGCGGGCGGGCAGATCGTCGCGGACATCGTGGACCCCCACGGCCACCACCTGTCCGACGCCCTGCCCAAGCTGCGCGGTCTGGCCGACTTCGCGGAACAGCACAGCAGCGGTGTCCGTCGGATCGAGTCCATCGCCGAGACCGACGGCGAGCTCCGGGTCCTGGACCTGACCAAACCCGCCGTCCGCGATGCCGTGCGAGGAGCCCAGGACGCCAAGGCCCTCTACGAGGCGGCCCCGCGGTACTGAATCGGCCGACGTCGTGCCGTGCCACCCTTGGAGGACCCATGACCGGCCCTCACGACGAGACCCTGGCCCAGCTGCGCGAGTTCATCGCCGAACGTGGCTGGGCCCGGTTCCACACCCCGGCCAGCCTCGCCAAGTCCATCAGCATCGAGGCCGCGGAGCTGCTCGAGCACTTCCAGTGGACGGAGGACGGCGCGGACATGGCCGAGGTACAAGACGAGCTGGCGGACGTGCTGACCTACGCGTTCATGTTCGCGGACCACATGGGCTGGGACGTGGATGAGATCATCCAGGCCAAGCTGGTGAAGACGCAGATCAAGCACCCGGTGCCGACAGGCGGGGACGAGGAGGCGACGTCGTCATGACCGACCACAACCCCGGGTACACGTTGGAGCGCCTGCCGTTCAGGGGCGCCCTTCCCCCCGAGCAGGAGAAGAACGCGCGCATGCGGGACTGGCCCGCCGTGTACGTGATCGACAATGAGAAGCAGGTCTACGTCGGCGAGACGACGAACGTCGTCGCCCGACGAGGACAGCACCACATGGACCCGCGCAAGGCCCGCCTGACGACGATGCGCGTGGTGCTCCATGACGAGTTCAACAAGTCCGCCGCCCTGGACCTGGAGCGCTACCTCATCCAGATGCTCAGCGGCGACGGCGCCCGCCAGGTCCTGAACCGCAACGCCGGCATGACGGAGTCGGACTACTACGACCGCACGCGCTACCAGGAGATGTTCGCTGACATCTTCGAGCGGCTGCGGGCGGAGAAGGTGTTCAGCCGCTCCCGCGAGCAGATCCTCAACAGCACCCTGTTCAAGCTCTCGCCCTTCAAGGTGCTCACGCCGGAGCAGGAGGCATCGCTGCGGCACATCGTCCAGCTGCTCGTCGCCGATGACGACGTCGATCGCGGCCCGCTCGTCATTCAGGGCGGCCCCGGCACCGGCAAGACGGTTGTGGGCGTGTTCCTGGCGAAACTGCTCGTGGACCTCGCGAACCTCACGGAGGAGGACGTCGAGGTGGACCTCAGCTCCGACCACGACTTCTTCGACCTGTTCACCCACGCCAACCGGAACGCCCTACTGCGCGGCACCGAGGGCCGTGATCTGCGCATCGGGATCGTCGTGCCGCAGCAGTCCCTCCGCCAGTCCCTCAAGCGTGTCTTCCGCCGGACGCCGGGGCTGCACCCGTCCATGGTGCTGTCCGTGTGGAACGTCGGAGACGCCGAGGAGCCCTACGACATCCTGATCGTTGACGAGGCCCACCGCCTCGGACTGCGCTCGGCGCAGGCCAACGGCAGTTTGAACAACAAGTACACGGCCATCAACCAGCGGCTCTTCGGCGACGACGACGTCTCCCACACCCAGCTCGACTGGATCACCCAGCAGGCCAGGGACGTCGTCCTGCTCGTGGACCCGCGCCAGACGGTGCGTCCGGCCGACCTCGACGCCGCGACGATGGACGCCCTCCTCGCGCGGGCGCACGCCGAACACCGTCACCACGCGCTCGTGTCACAGCTGCGCGTCAAGGCGTCCGACTCATACGTCGACTTCTTCGGGAAGCTCCTCCGAGGCGAGCACCCTCCGGCCCCGGACCTGGGCGAGTACGACCTGCGCTTGTTCACGGACTTCGGCGCGATGCGCGAGGCGATCCGTGCGCGCGACACCGAGTTCACGCTCGCCCGTCTTGCCGCCGGGTTCGCTTGGAAGTGGCAGAGCAAGGGCTTCCGCAAGGATCCGTCGAAGCCGGACTGGGACATCGAGCTCGACGGGGTTCGGATGCCGTGGAACGTCGCCGACACCGACTGGGTCGACTCCCCCGGCTCACTGGACGAGATCGGCTCCATCCACACCCTCCAGGGATACGACCTCAACTACGCCGGCGTCGTCATCGGACCCGACCTGCAGTGGGACGACACGGCCCAACGGGTGGTCTTCTCCCGTGCCGACTATGCGGACACGGGCGGCAAGAAGAACAACGGCTACCTCAGCCGCACCTACTCGGACGAGGACCTGCGCGAGTACGTCATCAACATCTACAACGTGCTCCTGACGCGCGGCGTCCGCGGGACCTACCTGTACGTCGTGGACGAGGGGCTCCGGGAGCAGTTCGCCCGCTGGTTCCCCGGTATCAGCGAACCCGATGTGACGTCGGCACCTTTCAACGTCCCTCCGGGTGGCCGTCCGGGCGAGGTCCTGCGCGCCGTCGATGTCGGCCACACGGCCCAGACCGAATTCATCCTCTCCACTGACGACCTCGAGCAGGCCCGTCGTCGTGCCGAGGACCTCCGCCGTTCCCGGCAGCGGACCCGGGAGTGACAGCCCCTACCCTCGGGACTCATCTGCGCACCTGGCCCTTCTGACCCGGCCACAGCCGCCGAGAAGGGTCAGATGCGCAGAAGATTCCGGCTCCGGTGCGGGTCCATGACCGCCTCCATGCGGCGCAGGATGGTGAGCGGAAGGACGAGCGTGCCGTACTGATTCGGCTTGAACACGCCCCGCAGCTGATCCGCGATCCCCCACACGAAGTTCGAGAGGTTCTGGGGAGAGGGCATGGTGGCGGAGCCTTTCGGAGCACGGCGATGTGGCAATCGGCCTCATTCTGGCACTGAAAAGTCGCACGCCTGATGCCTGAGAGCCAAGTTCCGAAGAATTCTTCGAATGAGGAGGCCGGCACCTCTTCAACCGACCCCCGGAGGCCTGAATCCGAAGTTTTCTTCGGCTTCCCGTGTCGACACGCCACCGCAGCAGTCGAACATCACCGATTCCGAAAAATCCTTCGGATTTCAGCTGCTCATCTGCCACGATAGAGCCGTGGCCACCACACGCGCAGTCTCCTCCGCCGCGGCACTGATGAAGATCAGCGACCGCGTCCGCGCCATGCGTAAAGAGCTCCTGCTGACCCAGCAGCAGCTCGCAGACCTGGCGGGAGTCTCGGATGCGACCGTCCGCCAGATCGAGCGCGGCACCGGCAAGAGCACCCTGAAGTCAGTGCTCTCCGTCATGGAGGTACTCGGCCTCGAGCTCGAGGTCACCGGTTGACGACTCCTGCACTCGAAGACCTGAAGCGCGTCACCACCGCGGACGTCTACAAGGGCGGCGTCCCAGCGGGGACACTCACCCGCGATGAACAGGGAACCGTCACCTTCCGCTACCTCGAGGGGTACGCCGGCGACCCTGTGGCCTCCACGCTGCCGGTCGCCCAGGACCCCGTCACCGCCGCCGGAGGCGGGCTCCCACCGTTCTTCTCAGGGCTCCTGCCCGAGGGGCACCGCCTCACCGTTCTGCGCACGGCGGCCAAGACCTCGGCCGACGACGAGCTCACCCTGCTCCTGGCCGTCGGCACGGACGCGCCCGGCGATGTGCAGGTTGTCCCTGCCGGCGACCGACTGCACACGGAGGCCCCCGTCGCCACGGACGATCCGCAGAACCTGGACTTCGCCGTCCTCGCGGGAGTGCCTGACCGTAACGCCCTCCCCGGTGTCCAGGCGAAGGCTTCGGCCTCCATGGTCAACGTGCCCGTGCACCTTCAGGAGCACAGCGCCCTGCTGAAGTTGGATCCACCGAACCACCCCCACCTCGTGGTCAACGAAGCACTCCATCTGCGTCATGCCGCGGCCCTCGGCATCCCCGTGTCCGAGCACTCGGTGATCCACGACCGTCACGGACGGGCAGGTCTTCTCGTCCGCCGATTCGACCGCACTGCAGACCGCTCCGGCGAAAGGGCGCGCCTCGCACTCGAAGACGCCGGACAGGCCCTCGGCATCTACCCGGCACAGAAGTACAACGTCACCACGGAGGAGGTCATCGACGTCCTGGCCGGCCTCACTCCGCATCGACTCACCGCCACGCGCAACCTGTACCTGCAGTTCCTCTACGCGTGGTTGACGGGCAACGGCGACCTCCACGCGAAGAACGTCTCGGTGCTGCAGTCTTCGAGCGGCCGCTGGAGCATCGCCCCGGTGTACGACGTGCCCTGCACCGCCCTCTACGAGGACATGACCATGGCGCTGTCCGTGGACGGGCGCACGAGGGCCCTGCGTCGGCGCCATTGGGATGCCCTGACTGCGACCATCGGCCTGCCCCAGCGCGCCGCCCGTTCCGCCATGACGGTGGCCATGACAGCAGCTGCGAAGGTGGACCTGTCGGCCCTGCCCTTCACCGGTTCGCCGCTGAAAGGCGCCGAGTGGGAACTGCGCCACCGCCGTTACGAGCTCGAAGGCTGACCAGCGTCGTGGACGGAACATGCCCGTTCCACGTCTCCACCGATGACCTCGTCGCCGCTCGCATTCACTACGTCCGCGATCTGACCCACGGACTCCAGCTGGTGCCAGCCCTGCCCGAGAACTGCCGCACATGCTCCCGCCACAACGTGGACACCGGCTGCGACGTCTCCATCAGCTCCGCCCCCTCGCGCGGCGGCATGACCGTCACGTCTGGATGGACGTCGCCCACGGCACACGCCCCCACCGCCCCGCACGTGACAAATACACGCCACCAGCCTTGCGTATCTTGGTGAGGTCTGCCTTACTGGTTCTCGGACCCCCGCCGGAAGGACCCCCATGGCCCACGCCTCCACGCACCCCGCCCATCCGCTGCCGCCCGTGGCGTCCCGTCGTCTGCTGCTGGCCCAGCGGCTGCTCCGCGGCGAGGGCTCCGTCGAGGTCACGGCCTTCCTCGCCGGCGAGACGCTC
Source organism: Micrococcus sp. M4NT (assembly GCF_033790745.1). Lineage (NCBI taxonomy): Bacteria > Bacillati > Actinomycetota > Actinomycetes > Micrococcales > Micrococcaceae > Micrococcus > Micrococcus sp. M4NT. The sequence continues at coordinate 89,649 of NZ_JAMYEH010000003.1, read as the reverse complement.
ACGACGGCCGTGCACGGCGTGAGCGCGGACGGCCGCCTCGTGGTCGCCCACGTCCCCAACCTCCTCGGCTCGCTCGGCGCGTTCCACACGCCCGCGCCGCTGGACGTGCGCGTGGACGTCCTGCGCGACGCCCTGGACCTCACACTCCCCACCCGCCTGGCGTCCGTGCATCTGCTCGGCACCCTGCGCTGGTGCCGGGACTCGGCCGAGGTCGCGGAGCTGGGGCTGCGCGGCCGCGTCGCGGACCTCGTGGCCGATGTCGGCCCGCGGGTGCGCGTGGGCGTCGTCGAGACCCAGCGGATCCTGTTGCACGACGTCGACGGCGTCGCCGTGTTCTGCCGCCACACCCTGCCGCTCACGTCGCGCGGGCTCATCGACCAGGCCGAGCTCGCAGACCCGGCGGACGACGTGCTGGGCACCGCCCCCGAGGTGCTCGCAGACCTGGCCGACGCCGTCGCCCTGGGCCTGCTGCCGGGCGAGAGCACCCCGTTGCAGGTCGGCACCGAATCCTTATCCGAGTCCCCCGCCCACGCCCTCGACGCGGACGAAGCCGGGGTGACCCTGCTGCGCGTCCGCGACGGCGAGACCACCGCGGTGCACGTGGCCCTGCCCGGCGCAGGCCGGCTCGACCACAGCCCCCGGCACGCCTGGCGGCGACTGCTGGACGCGATCCCGGCGCGGGTCGCCCACCCCTGAGGCCACGGCCCCAGCCCGGCTGCGGCTCCGAGACGAGGCACGCCCGGGCCCTCGCCGACCTGCGGCGGAGTCCCGGGCGTACGGCGCGACCGGCGGGAAGGTCAGTCGATCGTGTAGGTGGCGCAGGTGGCCACGTCCGTGACCTCGATGCCCTCGGCGGTGCAGGCGAGGTCGGCGTTGAACGTGCACTCGAGGCGGTGGCACGCACCGACGGTCGAGGCGCCCTCGGTCACCGGGCGGCGGACGTCCAGCTGGACGAAGGTGCCGCAGCCGGGCGTGCTGTCGGAGCCGGCGACGGTGATGGCCAGGGCGTTGCAGGACGTCTCGGCATTGAAGGCGCAGGCACTGGCGGCGCAGGTGCGGACGGCGGTGGTCATGGCGTGATCCTCCCGGTTCGGGCCCGCCCCGGGCCGGGGCGGCGCTACTGGAATCGAGATTACTCCGGCCCACGAATAGCACAAGAGGGGAGAGCCTTAGTCGATAGAAGATTAGCGCAAATGAATTTCGCGCATTGTCGTGTGTCGTATGGACCGACGTCGCGCCCGCCGGCCACCCCACCTCGCCGTCACCGCCCGGTCACGTCCGCGTCACCCACCCCTGCCACCCTGCACGGGTGACCTCGCACACCGATCCCGCGCACCCGATCGCCCACCCCGTCTCCCGCCGCACCGTCCTCGGCGGGGCGGGCCTCGTCGTCGCCTCCGCGGCACTGCTGTCCACGCCGGCCGGCACTGCCCACGCCGCCACCGGCCCCACGCCCTTCACGCTCGGCGTCGCCTCGGGTGACCCGTGGCCCGACGGGGCCGTGATCTGGACGCGCCTGGCGGTGGACCCCCTCGCGCTCGACGGCCTCGGCGGCATGCCGGACCGGTCGTTCCCGGTGGAGTACCAGGTGGCCACGGACGAGCGGTTCACGCGCGTCGTGCGCTCGGGCACCGTCGCCACGGACCGCTCCCGCGGGTACGCGGTGCACGTGACGCTCACCGGTCTGCGCCCCGGCACCGAGTACTTCTACCGGTTCCGTGCGCTGGGGCACCTCTCCCGCACGGGCCGCACCGTCACCGCCCCGGCATTCGGCTCCTCCCCGGAGCACTTGAGCCTGACCGTGGCCTCCTGCGCGAACTGGGAGCACGGCTACTTCACGGCCTACGGACACATGGCCGCCGAGCGCCCGGACCTGATGGTGCACCTGGGCGACTACTACTACGAGATCATGCCGTACGGGTACCCCGTCTCCTCCGGCGTCCCCCGCGCGCACAAGAACGGGGAGTCGCGCACGCTGGCCCAGTACCGGGCCCGCATGGCGCAGTACAAGACGGACCCGCACCTGCAGGACGCGCACGCGGCGGCGCCGTGGCTGGTGATCTGGGACGACCACGAGCTGGAGAACAACTGGGCGGACGAGAAGCCCGAGCTCTGGGACCCGAACTTCCTGGCCCGCCGCGCCGCCGCCTTCCGCGCCTATTACGAGAACATGCCGCTGCGCGCGTCCTCGGTGCCCCAGGGCATCGACCTGCAGCTCTACCGGCGCATCCAGTGGGGCGACCTCGCCACCTTCCACCTCCTGGACACCCGGCAGTACCGCTCGGACCAGGCCAACCTGGACCTCATCAAGGTGGTGGGGGCCGAGGCGAAGGACCCCCGCCGCTCCATCACGGGTGCGGAGCAGGAGGCCTGGCTGCGCGAGGGGTTCGAGACCTCGACGGCGCGCTGGGACCTCATCACGCAGCAGGTGCCGTTCGTGCAGTACGACCGCAGCGCCGGCCCGCTCGTCTGGGGCGACATGGACTCCTGGGACGGCTACGTGGCGTCCCGCGAGCGCGTGGTGGACGCCTGGGTCGAGGCCGGCGTGCGCAACCCGGTGGTGCTGACCGGCGACATCCACGAGGCGTTCGCCTCCGATGTGAAGCGGGACTTCAACGACCTCTCCTCGGCGCCGGTGGGCGTGGAGCTGATCACCACCTCGATCACCTCCGGCGGCGACGGCTCCGACGCCGCCGCGGAGGCGCTCGCGTGGAACCCGCACATCACGTTCAACAACGACCTGCGCGGCTACCTGCGCCTGGACGTCACGCGGGACCTGCTGGAGGCGCGCTTCCAGGTGCTCGACTACGTGAGTGAGCTCGGCTCCTCGGTGCGCACCCGTGCGGTGTTCGGGGTGGCCGACGGCGAGCACCGCCTGCACACGATCCAGGCGTGAGGCGGGCGGGGCCGGGGCGGGCGGGGACGCGACACCGCCCGCCCCGGCTCAGCGACCGGTGAAGCGGGTCATCCAGGCGAAGGGCCCACGGGTGCGGTGCGCGTAGAGGGCGAGGGCGACCAGCAGGGCCCCGAGGGTTCCGACGATCAGGTCCGTCATGGTGTCCGTGTTGCCCTTCTGGGTGTGCGCGCCGAGCACCTGGTCCGCAGTGAACTCGCCGACCTCCCAGAGCAGGGCCACGAGCGAGTGCAGCGCCACCACCGTGATGGCCTCGAGCCCGGGCGGCATGGCCAGGCCGCGGCGGGCGGCCGCGAGACCCAGGACGAGGACGCAGCCCAGCGCGATGGGCACGCCGGAGTAGAAGTGCACCACAGTGTCCCACCAGGGCCAGGCCGCGTACCGGCCGAGGGCGGCGCCCATCCACGGGGCGGCGATCAGCAGAGCCGCGTACATGGCGTGCAGGGACGGGGGCAGGCGGACCCGCGCGGCGCGTTCGACGGCGATCGGCACGGGGACCACCATGGCGATCTGCACGCTGAGCACGGCCGCCTCGCGGTCCCCCTGCGCGGCGAGGACGGCGGCGCCGACGAGGAGGACGAGCGCGGCGAGGATCAGGGGCGAGCGCCGCACGAGGGCCCGCTGACGGGAGCCGGGGGCGGGCCGGGGCACGGTGACGCCGGGGGCGGGAGGGACGTCGCGGCTCATGGTGCTGAGGGTAGCCGGGGCGTGGAGGCGGAGGGTGGTGGAGCGGTGGTCAGCGGAACATTCGCAGGACGTCGCCCCGGCCGAAGGTGGTGCGCCGGTAGACGGCGTTGTAGGCGGCCCGCTTCGGGTCCCACGGCCAGCCCATGCCGGGACGGCCCTAGCCAGGAATGAGGGCACGCTTCACGGTGCGCTTGGCGCGCCCGGTGGTGCGAGCCTTGAGCGACTTCATCAGGGACGGCTTGCGGAATCCGATCTTCATGGGGTGAGGCTGATGGGCGGGGTGGATTGACGAGGCGAGGTGATGTCCCGGCGTGACGGAGGCGCTGAACGAGTCCGGCAGGATGAATGCATGTCCTCCTTCACCTGGCTCGCCGTCGATCGGCAGCAACACCGTCAGATGATGGAGCTGGTGGGCCAGTTCCGGGACGCCTCCACCGCGGACAAGTCCCCCCTACGCATGCGACTCTGACGGGGTCCGACGCTATGACGGGTCGCTGCGCAGCCCGACCGCTCAGTGCCCGATGTCCATTCCCACCTCCATCCTGAAGGGATCACTCTGATGAGGTCACCTCGTTCCTCCCTTCCCATCGGTGCAGGCATAGTCGCGGCCGGCCTCCTGCTTGCGGGCTGCAGTGCCCCGGAGGCGGTGGAGGGAGCGCAAGTGCCGTCTCCTGCAATGACTGCCTCGGTTCAGGCCGGGAAGGAGTCAACGGCCCACTCCGCCACACCGGAGACGTCGGCGGAGGAGACTCAAACCCTTCACGCGCGGTACGTCAGCTACAGCACTGCCGAGGACGTTCAGCAGGCGTCGGACTACTCGGTTGTGGGCCGGGTGATCGCATCTCGGGTTGAAGTCTGGGACCTCATGAAGGAGCCTGGCGCGGTGCCGAACCCCAAGGACCCGGAGCCAATGGCCCTTCCCTCAACCGTGTACACCGTGCAGGTCGAAACGGTCGTCAAGGGTGATGTGCAGCCGGGTGAGACCCTGGAGTTCAGCATCTTAGGCGGGGTCAAGGATGACCAGAAGTTCGAGCTGAGCGGCGCTCCGGTGCTGACCGCGGGGGCCGGAGACCTGTATCTCTTCAACCTTGTAGACGCGGGGTGGTATCCGACGCCGGTCAACCTACAAGAGGGCGTGCTTGCGGTCGAGCAAAATGACGTCCTGCCAGTCACGGGCACAGAGTTGTCGCAGACGGAGCTCGCCGTGCTCGAGGAGTCCGTGTCCGAGGCCCGAGCAGACTGAACCCCGTCGGATCGGCCCACGTGAGGTGCCTCCCCGAGCGGGCGTCCGAGTGAGGGTGCACCAGTCCCATTCAGCGCCCGCTGCGTCCTGACCTCGGAACGAAACCCAGGGCGCTTCAGTCATGCGCCCGTCCCACCCCGGGCCCGGGATCCTGTCCACACGCCTGGAGCCGGATGCCCCTACAACCTCACACCTTCCCCTTGAGGAGGCGGTTCCAGTAGATCCGCGGCTGGCCGAACCGGTCGAACACGGCCGTGCTCCGGCGGGGCTTCGTCACGTCCACGCCGGGGATCGAGCGGTCCTCGGCGCCGTCCCGGACGTGCTCGTCCAGGACCAGCTCGTCGCGGCTGACCATCACGGGGATCACCGTGTAGCCGTCGTAGCGCTGCAGCTCGCCGCCGTCGTCCGCCGCCTGGATGTTCTGCGCCAGGGTCTTGACCTGTTTGCGCAGGGCGCCGCCGGAGGGCCGCGTCTGCACCGTCGCGGCGTCGCCGAGGGCCCACACATGCGGATGACTCCGGTGGCGCAGGGTCTCCGGGTCCACGTCCGCGAGCCCGGCGGGGCCGCCGTCGCCCAGGCCCGCCTCCGCGATGAACTCGGGGGCGTGCACCACGGGGGTCACGTAGGCGGCGTCCACCCCGTCGATCCGCTCGCCGGTGCTCAGCGTCACCGTGCGGGCCGCGTGGTCCACGGCGGTCACCTCGGCACGCGGGTGCACGTGGATGCCGTATCGCGCCGCGGCGTCGGCCAAGGCGTCGTCGATGGTGGGGCGGTCCAGGATGCGGTCGTAAGGGGTCACCAGATGGACGGCCACCTCGCCGAGGATCCCCGCCCGCTCCCACGCCGCGCATGCCAGGAACAGCGCCTTGAGCACGGTGCCGCCGCACGAGGACGGCTCGGCCGGCACGTTCGCCACCACGCGGTCCCCCGCGGCGACGCCCGCCAGGAGCCGACGCGCGGGCTCCACGTACTCGGGCACGTGCGCGCTCGCGGCCCAGCCGGCCCCGTAGGCCGCGCGGAGCCCGTCGATCGCGCTCCACCACGGGGTGAGACCCGGGCACAGCACCAGGTGACGGAAGCCGACGGTGAGTCCGGTCGACGTGGTCGCGGTGCGGGCGTCGGCGTCCACGGCGGCCATGTGGTCCGGGATCCAGTCCACGCCGTCCGGGACCACGGCGCGCATCGACCGCTCGAACCCGGCCATGTCCGCCTGGCCGCCCGCGGCGTAGTTGAGCATGGGGCGGTAGCGGTGCACCTGCTGACCGTCGGCGACGGCGATCCGCCCCGCCCCGTCCTTGAGGAGCTTGGCGGCGAGCGAGATGCCCGCGTTGCCGCTGCCGACGATGAGGACGTCGTATGTCGTCGTCATCGCGATCAGCCCGCCAGTCCGAGCAGGCGCAGCTGGTCCGCGTACTTGCGCATCCCGACCTCGACGGCCAGCGGGTTCTGCGCATACCACTCGAGATGCGTCTGGCGCATCTGCTCGTCCGGGATGAGCTCCCCGCCCACGCTCCAGTCCTCCGTGGGCTCGGCTTCGAGGTCGAGGGCCTCCACCACCGAGGCGTGCAGCGGCGCGCGCACGCCGCCGAGCAGCACGCGCGTCTCCGGCACGGGCTGGACCTGCACCTCGAACGGGACCTGCTCGGCCGTGCGCTCGGCGACGCGCGTGAGCACCACGTTGGTGGGGTGGTTCACCGTGTAGAAGCCGGTGCCGCGCTCCGCCGCCACGATGTCCGCCATGCCGACGGTGCGCTTGGCCTCCTCGCGGGCACGCAGCGCCTGGACGGACGCCGCCGCGGCCGCGCGCAGGGCCTCGGGGGCCACCTCGCGGCGCTGGCCGGTGGCGGCCTCGGCGAGCACGCGGAGGTCGTGGTAGGGGACGACGGGCGGGTCCTCGCCTGGCCGCTCGGCGGCGCCGGGGGCGAACTTCCAGTTGCGCAGGGTCACCTGCCACGGGAAGCGCGAGGTGTCGTAGACCACCGGGATCCGGACCACCGGGGCATCCTCGGGCAGCTGCGCGATCAGCTGCTCCGTGCCGATCGGCATGCCGCGGTAGTCGTGGGGGATGGGCTGCGTGACGAGGGCGCGGGTGCGGGTCAGCAGGCGCTCGAGGTGCTCCACCTCGTCCGGCTGGATCTCGAAGGCCGGCGGGACGCGCACCGTGTTCAGCCCGGAGTCACCGAGCATGGCCGTGCCCGGCTCGCCGCCGAGCAGCCGCCGGTACGACTCCGCCTGGCAGTTGCCCCACACGAGCAGCAGGTCCCCCTCCGGCAGGTCCTCGAGCCCGTAGAAGTGCCCGTAGTGCCGCAGCCGGCCCTCGTCCCAGTTCGCCACGTGCGTGCCTCCGTCGTCAGATCATGGTGCTCGGAGCGGTCCTGCGAGCGCCGTCCCGCCTCGAGGCTATCGAGACGGCGCGTCCGCCGTCAGCGGTTCAGCCCCAGCCGCCCCACCAGGCCTCGAGGTCCGGCTCGGCCTCCACCGCGCGCCAGCCCAGATCTGCCGCGCGGACCCGCAGCGTCCGCGCCGGCGGGACGGCCCCCTCGCGGTGCTCGCGCCACCGCGCGCGGGAAGAGGTCAGCGTTGCGAGGACGTCGCCCGCCTCGTCGGTCACCTCCACGCGCTCCACGCCGTCCCGCTCCAGCCTCAGCAGCCAGTCCGAGGCGTCCTTCGGCACAGGGCGCGCGCCGGGCTCGGCCGGGCGCACCGGCACCGCGACGTCGACGCCCCAGTCCGGGGCGGATCTCAGGGCCACGCGGGGGTCACTCGGCCCCGCCGCATCCGGCTCCCCCGCAGGCGCCTCGAGCGCCACGCGCTCGTCGGTCAGGCAGGCCGCGGCGGCGTCGCCCAGCGCCCCGCGCACGAGGAGCCGGGCGCTCGGGAACGCCTGCAGGAGGGCGTCCGCGCCCAGCACGGTGGCGGCGTCGCCGGCGGCCCCCAGCGTCACGGCCGCCCGTGCGGGGCGGTCCTCCCCGCCGAGGCCGAGGCTCAGCCCCCGTGCGGTGGGCGCGGCGATCCTCGGCGCGAGGACGAGGGCCTCGCGGTTCTTCACACGCCTGGCCTCGGCCGGGTCCTCGCGGCCGCCGAAGTCCTCCCCGGCCTGCCACGCGACGGCGCGCGGCTCGTACGCGAACGCTCCCCCGGCCCGCCACAGCCGGTGCGCGAGCTCCCAGTCCTCACCCCCGTAGCCGACGAAGGAGGGGTCGAAGCCGCCCGCGTCCTCGTAGACCTCGCGCGCCACCGTGAGCACCGCCGAGATGAGGAACCGGTAGGACGTGGAGTCCGCACGCCGCAGGTCCTCGGAGTCGGCGTAGGCCCGCGCGAGCCACGCGGGCTCCTCCAGGCGCGCCCACTCCGGGACGGACTCCCCCGGCCGCCAGCCACCCGCCTCCAGCAGCCGCGGGTCCAGATGACGACGCCGTCCCACCACCACGGCCAGGCCGCTCGCCGCGGGCGCGGCGCACGCGGCGGTGAGGTAGCCAGGCTCGGGGAGCATGTCGCCGTCGAGGAAGGCCAGCACGGAGCCCTCGGCGGCCTGGACCCCCAGCGCGCGGGCCGCCGAGGCGCGGAAGCCGCGGTCCTCGTGGCGCACCACGGCGGAGGCGAAGGGCAGCTCCGCGGGGAGCGCGGGCGGCTCGGGCGAGCCGTCGTCGGCGATCACCACCTGCAGCCGGGAGGCCGGGTGGTCCTGCGCGGCGAGGGCCGCGAGGAGCCGGTCCAGGTCCGCCTGCGCCCGGTAGTAGGGCACCACCACGGAGACCTCGGGCGCGGTCATGCCCACCCGTGGACCGTGGCCCACACGTCCGCGAGCCGGCGCGCGCACGTCTCGGGGCCGGGCTCGAGGCTCGTGCCGGGCGCCAGCCAGGTGCGGCGGTGGTCCTCCACGGCCTCCGCGATGGCCTCGGCCAGCGCGTAGTCCAGGGGACCGGTGTCCACGCCGGTGACCCGCAGCGTGCCGGGCCGCAGACGCGCCATCTCCTGGACGTACCGGCCGCTCGGCACGATCGGCCGGCGCCCCACGCCCATCCACGAGCCGAGCGAGCCGGACGCCGAGACGTTGCGGTGCGCGGCCAGCGGGATGCCCGCGGCCAGCAGCGCGACGTCCGAGAGCTCGTCCGGCACGAAGCCCGTGGCGCGGAACTCCAGCCCGCGGTCCCGCGCGCTCTCGCGCAGCTCCCGCACGAGGCGGTCGTGGCCCGCGGAGACCGGGCCGAGCGCGGTCACGCGGCGCGGCGCCCCGCTGCCCGGGCCCCACTGGCGGTGCAGCTCGGCGAGGGCGTCCAGCGCCACGGCGTGGCCCTTGCCCGGGTAGAGGAAGCCGAACACCACCACGTCGTCCTCGAGCCCGGCCAGGTGCTCCGGCAGCTCCGGCTGCGTGTCGGAGAGCATGGCGCGGCGGTCCTCCACGGGCAGCGGCACCACGTGCACGGCCACGTCCACGATGTCGTCCAGCAGCGCCCGCTCGTGCTCCGAGGAGACCACGACGCCGGCCACGTGCCGCGCGATCCGCGCGTAGGCCTCGGCGCGCCGCCGGAAGCGCTCCTCGCCCTCGGCGGCCTGGGGGATGTCGTGCAGGGTGAGCGTCACCGCCGGGGGCAGCACCTCGAGCAGGCAGTCGGCCGCCGCGGCGGGCGAGGGCCCGAACAGCGCGTCCGTCACGTCCAGGTGGACCGCCCGGCCGTCGTCGACGGCGTCCCGGAGGACCCCGGCGAGCCCCAGGAAGTCGGAGGAGTCCGTGGCGTGCAGGGGCTCGACGTCCGCGCCCAGCCCCTGGAGGGTGCGCCGCGCGGCGGCTCCGTGGCGCGTCACGCCGTGCTCGTCTGGACCCACGGTCGCGTACAGCACGCGCCCCCTCGCCTCCGGCTCCATCGTCACTGTTCCTCACGTGGTGGAATGGTGGTCTGCGCGGTGGCGTCGACTCAGGGAGTCGTGCCGGCCCACCGCCCAGGCCAGCCTACGACGTGCGCGGACCCGCGGGGGGACGCGGACACGCCGCTTCCACCGCCGTCCGAAAGCCACCGCCGTGACCCTCACCGTTCAGCACGTGCCCGCCGGGCACCCCTACAGCCGCGCCGTGCGTCCGCTGGACGCCTCCGCGGCCCCGGACGTGGAGTTCTGGCCGGACCCTCCCGTCCCCGGCGCGCCGGAGCACCAGTGGTGGCCGCCCCAGGCGCTCGACGCGTGCTGGCTCGCCGAGCACCGCCCGGACGTGCTGCACGTGCACTTCGGCTTCGAGCACCGCACCCCGGACGAGCTCGCGGCGGCCATGGACGCCCAGCACGCGCACGGCGGGGCCGTGGTGGTCACCGTGCACGACCTCGAGAACCCGCACCTGACGGACCAGACCCTGCACCGGCGGCGCCTGGCCGTGCTCCTGGAGGCCGCCGACGCCGTGTTCACCCTGACCCCCGGCGCGGCCGACGCGGTGGCCCGCGACTACGGGGTGCGGGCCCACGTGGTGCCGCATCCGCACATCGTCCCGCTCGACGCCCTCGCCGAGCTCGCCCCGGCGGACCCCGCCCCCGCCCCGGACGACGCCGGCCCCGCCGCCGGCGAGGACGACGAGGAGGAGCGCGCCGCCGTCGCCCCCGCCCGCCTCCTGGTGCACGCGAAGGACCTGCGCGCCCAGGTGGACCCCGTGGGGTTCCTGCCCACGCTCGCCGCCGCCGTCGGGATGCTGGACGAGCGCGGCCTGGAGACCCACGTGATCGTGGAGGTGCAGGACTCGGTGCGCAGCGAGGCGGACCTGGAGCGCCTGCGGGAGGGCTGCGAGCACCACGGCTTCGAGCTGTGGCAGCACGCCCGCCTGGCCGATCCCGAGCTGCACGCCCTGCTGCGCCGCGTCGCCGTGTCCGTGCTGCCCTACCGCACGGGCACGCACTCGGGCTGGGTGGAGATGTGCCGGGACCTCGGGGTGCCGGTGGCCGTGGCGGACATCGGGCACATCGCGGACCAGGCCCGTGCCTGGGCCTCCCCGGACAGCCTCGCCGCCTTCGACCCGGACGACGCCCGCTCCCTTGCGGACGCCCTCGAGCGGCTCCTGCGGGGCCGGCATCGGCTGCGCCCGGTGCCGGTGGCCGCGCGCGCGCGCCAGCGCCGCCGCGTGGCCGCCACCCACGTGGGCGCGTACCGGCAGGCGCTCGCGCGCCGCCGCGGGCACAGCGTGGACGTCTCCGTGGTCATCATCACCGGCGGCCGCGACGAGCACCTGGCGCGCGTGCTGGCCGGGCTCGAGCGCTCGGTGCGCCGCCCGGACCAGGTGGTGGTCGTGTTCATGGACCAGCCCGACGGGGACGTGCCCGCCACGGGCCTGGACGTCACGGTCGGCCACGTGGCCGGCCGGGGCGGACTGCCGCTCGCGGAGGCCCGCAACGCCGCCGCCGCGCTGGCCACGGGCGAGGTGCTCGTGTTCCTCGACGTGGACTGCATCCCCGCCGCGGACACCGTGGGCACGCTCACCTCGGAGGTGGCCGCGCATCCGGGCTCCGTGGTGATGGGCACGCCGCGCTACCTCGGTGCCGGCTGGACCGCCACGCTGCCGTCCGCGGGCACCCTCGGGGACGCGGGCGGCGAGCCCGGCACCGCGTCCCCGCCCCTCACCGACGGCGCCCTGCGCCGCCTCTCCGTGCCCCACCACGGGCGCGCCCACCTGACGGCCGGCCCCTCGGAGGAGTGGCACCTGGTGTGGACGCTCGTGCTGGCGATCGCGCGGTCCGACCTCGAACGGATCGGCGGCTTCGACGCGGGCTTCTCCGGCTACGGCGCCGAGGACACCGACATCGCCTTCCGCGCCCGCGACGCCGGGCTGCGGCTGCGCTTCAGCCCCGCCGAGGTGTTCCACCAGCACCACGGCGTCTTCTCCCCTCCGGTAAACCACCTCGAGGACATCCTGGTGAACGCGAAGCGGTTCCGTGCCGTGCACGGCCGGTGGGCCATGGAGGGGTGGCTGCGCGCCTTCGCGGAGGCCGGCCTGATCGCGTGGGATCCCGCGGGCGAGCGGCTCGAGCTGCTGCGCCGCCCGGGCCCCGAGGAGCTCGCCGCCGCCCGCCGGGAGGACGCCGCGTACTGAGCCCTCGGCCCGCTCAGGCCAGCGCCGCCTCCACCGCGTCCTCCCAGCGGCGGCGGTACTCCGCCGGATCCACGAGGAGGGCGGCGGCCAGGCGGTCCGCGGCGGACGGGTCCGCGAGGGCCCGCTCCACGGCCCCGGACCAGTCCGCGTCCGGGTCCTCCCACGCGCACCACGGCACGCCCGCGGCGCGCTCGGCGGCCCGGGCGAAGAACAGCTGCTCGGCGAAGGGCCGCGGCTCGGGCGCGAGCACCACGGGGCGGCCGGAGCGGGCCGCGTCCACGCTCGCGTTGTGGCCCGCGGACACCACCACGACGTCGGCCTCGGCCGCCCGCACGGGGACGTCGGGCGCCCAGCCGTGCAGGCGCACGTTCCCCGGCAGGCCGGCCGCGCGCGCGACGTCGGCGGGCTCGCCCGCCCCCGCCTCGCCGTCGGCGGCGGGCCGGGCGGCTGTGGCCTCGACTCCGGCGACGGGCCCGTAGACGTCCCACGTCGCGTGCGGGACCGCGGCGGCGGCCCGGGCGAGGGCGGCCGTGCTCACCCCTCCCCCGCCCGTGCCGGTGATGACACCGACGCGCGGACGGGCCGCGCCCGTCGTCGCCGCCGCGGCGCCGAGGCGGCCCGTGACGTCCGGGACGCCCAGGTGGGTGGTGCGCGCACCGTGGACGGCCTGCCACGCGGGGTCCTCGAGCGTGACCCCGTAGTGGGCGATCAGCCGGTCGGCCTCGGCGTAGACGAGCTCGTGGGCGGGGTCGGTGCGGTCGCCGTGCATGCGCCGGTGGATCACCGGGTAGCCCGCCAGGCGCAGGAACAGGGCGGCCTCCACGGAGACGTCCACGACGCACACGTCCGGCTCCGCCTCCTGCGCGGCGGCGAGCAGGGCGGCGAAGCGCGCGCGGATCACCGGGCCGGCGGGCGTGTGGTGCAGGGGCGAGCGCGCGGGCTGGACGTGCCCGTCCACGAGGTCCGTGGGCAGCGGGACGAGACGGGTCCCGGCGGGGAGCATGTCCCCCGCGGCGGGATGCGCCGTCACCACCGTGACGCTGAACGCCCCTGTTCCCGCGAGGTTGGCCGCGTGCCGGACGTGCCCGGATCCGTGCTGGTGGGCGTAGTAGAGGACGCGCCGCCTGCCCCCGCCGGTCACGAGCGCGGCGCCTCGTGGTCCTCGACGACCTGCTCGAGGAGGTCGAGGTAGCCCTCCACCATGGTGTCCGAGCTGAAGCGGCGGGCCCAGGCCTTCACGCGGCCGCGGTCCTTGCGGCGGGCGTGGCGGATGGAGTCGGTGAGCGTCTCGGCGGAGTGGTGCACGGCGAGGTCGCCGGCCTGCGGGGCCACGATCTCGCCCATCGAGCCGGAGAGCAGCGCCGCCACGGGGACCCCGAGCGCCATGGCCTCCACCGTGGCCAGGCCGAACGGCTCGGCCCACAGCGGCGTGGAGAGGTACACCTCGCCGGTGGCCAGCATGTCCGGCAGCGTGGAGTGGTCCAGGTGGCCGTGGTAGACGGTGTCCTCGCCCAGGCGGGGCAGGATCACGTCGTCGTAGTACGCCTGGTCGGAGATCGGCCCGGCGAAGTGCAGCTCCATGCCGGCGCCGCGGGCGGCGTCGATGGCGATGTGCAGGCCCTTCTCCCCCGTGATGCGCGCGGCCCACACGGCGCGGCCCGGCACGGGCGCGGCGTCGCTGACCCACTTCTGCAGCTCGATCCCGTTGGGCACCACGTCCACGCGGGGCAGGCGGTGCTGCCAGGCGATCGCGTTGGACGCGGAGACGGACGCCCAGCGGTGATGCTTCGGGGCGGTCCACCCGGGCTCGTCGAGGACGCGGAGCACGCGGTTCAGCGTGGCCGGGGTGTGGAGCACGGTGAGCATCGGCGCGGAGCGCATGCGCTGCAGCGGCACCGGGGTGAGGGAGTTGTTGAGCACGACGTCGGCGTCCGAGGCCAGCACGGCGTCGCAGGCCGCCTCCATCGCGCGCTCGCGCATGGCGACGGCCTCGTCGCCGTCGCCCATGGCGCCCTCCTTCGCCAGGACCGGGATGAACTCACCCGGCACCTGGGTGCCCTCCCGGCCGTACACGCGGACGTCATGGCCGCGGCGGACGAGGTGCTCCACGGTGAGGGCCGTGTGCATCTCGAGGCCGCCGGCGTACGGCGAACGGATGGGATGGAGCATGTGGGTGAGCACCGCGATGCGCATGGGCGGCCCCCTCTCGGCCCGGTGAGGGGCGACGACGCGCCCGGGACGGGCGGCTGGCGAACAGACGTACGGGCCGACTGTACTGGCCCGCGGGGCGCGCGGAAAGTACACGAGGGCGGGGTCTGTCAAGGGGGTCCGGGAGAGTGATCCGGATCCCCTTCCCGCCGGGCTCGGCCGCGGAACGAGAAAGTCCCGGTCCGCCATCCGTGAGGATCGCGGACCGGGACGGTCCGTGGAGCTAAGGGGAATTGAACCCCTGACCTTTTCATTGCGAACGAAACGCTCTACCAACTGAGCTATAGCCCCAGGTCATGCCCTCTGCTCGAGGACACCGTAGAAGCATACTCCTGCCGTGCACGATCCTCCAATCGAGTCGCACGGCATCCGCGCCGGCGCCCGCCTCCCGGCACGGCCCACCGGCGCATCGCCCGCCCGACGGCGGCGCCCAGCGCCACCCCCGTGAGGTCCGCCGCCACGTCCCACGGATCCGCGCTGCGGTGCGGCACGAGGGTCAGCTGGAGGACCTCGGACACGGGCGCGTGGGCGGCGAGCGGCACGAGCCAGCCGGCCGGGAGCCGGGCGGCGGCGATCAGGGCGGCTGGTGCCGCGAAGATCGCCGCGTGGATCGCCTTGTCCAGGCCCGGCACCTCGAACCCGGCGCTCGGCACGGCCTGGCCCGGAAGGTAGAGGACCACGAGCTGGAGGAGGAGGGCGAGCGCCAGCGCGAGGAGCAGCGGAGCCCGACGGCGGCGGTGCGGCTCGGTCGCGGCGGGCTCGGCGTGGGCGGGGACGGGCGGCATCCGCCCACTGTAGGGCGCGGGCCACACCCGTCCCCGCCGTGCCGCCCGCGGCCGGGAGCGCGGTCAGGCCGCGCCGGTGTCCAGGAGGATCACGTCCAGACGTCGCGGGCCGTGGACGCCCTCGACGCGGACGAGCTCGATGTCCGAGGTGGCAGAGGGGCCCGAGATCATCGTGATCACGGCCGTCGGCGGGACGCGCTCGAGCGCCTCCGGGATGAGCTCCACCACCGACTCGACGGGCACGACGCACACATGGTGGTCGGGCACCAGGCTGAGCGCCCGGCGACCCTCGCCGGGGCGGCCGGTGAGGAAGATCGTGCCGGTCTCGGAGCAGGTCACCGTGGAGCCGGTGACGACGGCGTCGAGCCCGTCGAGCGCGCGGACGGTGAGCGGCTCGCCGGCGGCGCCGTCCACGAGGCGCTCGCGCCCCGCGGCGTCGTCGTCGGCGGGCAGCCACGCGGGGTCCAGCCCCGCGGGGGCCACGTAGCGCGCTCCCGCGCCGAGCAGGGCGCCGATCCGGGCACCCACCGTGGTGAGGTCCTCGCGGTGCACGCTCGCCTTGTAGTCCAGCAGGCGGTCCTCCAGCTGATGGAGGACGTCGGTCCGGCTCGCCTCGGAGTGGCGCCGGTAGGTCCGCTCCACGGGGTCCGGCGTCGGCCCGTCCTGCAGGGCCTCGCGGATGCGGCCGAGGATGGCGCTCTTCGCGTCGATGGGCTGGGGGGCGGTCATCGGTTCTCCTCGTCGTGCTCGTGTCCGTGCCTGCGCCACCACGTGCGGAAGGACTCCCGCGGTGGCGCGGGGACGTCGCGCTCGTCCGTCCAGTGGCCCGCGATGCCCGGCAGCCAGCCGAGCTTGCGGTCCGGCCCGGCGGCCAGGCGGCCGGCGGGCAGGCCACGCTCGGCCAGGCCCATGAGGGTCCCCGAGGACATGACCGTCTTCGCGCCGGCCATGAGCACGTCCATCTGCGAGGGGACGGGGACCCGGCTCTCCTCCCTCTTCCGGGCATGCGTGGCCATCACGTCCTCGTCGCGCAGGTGGACGAGGATCTCCGGGATGTTGATCGCGACGGGGCAGACGTCATAGCAGGCGCCGCACAGTGAGGACGCGTAGGGCAGGGAGCCGTTCTCGCCCTCCTCGACGCCGGTGAGCTGCGGGGAGAGGATCGCGCCGATCGGGCCCGGGTACACCGAGCCGTAGGCGTGGCCGCCGGTCTGCTCGTACACGGGGCACACGTTCATGCACGCCGAGCAGCGGATGCAGTGCAGGGCGGAGCGTCCCTCGGGATCGGAGAGGACGGCCGAGCGCCCGTTGTCCAGCAGGACCAGGTGGAACTCCTGGGGCCCGTCACCCTCGGTGACGCCCGTCCACATCGAGGTGTAGGGGTTCATGCGCTCTCCGGTCGAGGAGCGCGGAAGCAGCTGCAGGAAGACCTCGAGGTCCTGGAACGTGGGGACGATCTTCTCGATGCCCATCACCGTGATGAGGGTGTCCGGGAGGGTCAGGCACATGCGGCCGTTGCCCTCGGACTCCACCACGGTGAGCGTGCCGCTCTCGGCCACGCCGAAGTTCGCGCCGGAGATCGCCACCGAGGTGGTGAGGAACTTCTCCCGCAGGTGGGCGCGTGCGGTGTTCGCCAGCTCGGACGGATCGTCCGTGAGGCCGGGATCCGCGGTGGGGATCTCCCGGAGGAAGATGTCCCGGACCTCGCCGCGGTTGCGGTGGATCGCCGGGACGAGGATGTGCGAGGGGCGGTCGTGCCCCAGCTGGACGATCAGCTCCGCCAGGTCGGTCTCCGTGGCAGCGACCCCCGCCTTCGCGAGGGCGGCCTCCAGGCCGATCTCCTGCGTGGCCATGGACTTCACCTTGATGACCTCGTCCACGCCCTTCGCCGTGACCAGGTCCGTGATGATGCGATTCGCCTCCTCCGCGTCCCGCGCCCAGTGCACCACGCCGCCGCGCTCCGTCACGTTCCGTTCGAACTGCTCGAGGAGCTCGGGCAGCTCGGCCATGACCCGCTGCTTGAGGGCGGAGCCCGCCTGACGCAGCTCCGGCCAGTCCGGCAGCTCGTCCACGACGCGGCCGCGCTTCCCGCGGATCGTGTGGGTGGCGTGGCGGATGTTGGTGCGCATCTGGGCGTTGCCCAGCTCCTCGCGCGCGGAGGCGGGGAAGGGCGTCTCCAGCACGATGTCCCCCTGGCCGTGGACGCGGCGGACGGCGGGCATGCCGAGGCGGGTGCGGGTCATCGGACGGCCTCCTTCGGGATGGACAGCTCGACGGGGCCGGAGACGTCCAGCGGATGCTCCCGGGTGGCCGCGAGGATCTCGGCGAAGTGCAGGGTGGTGACGGGTCCGCCGTCGGGAGCCGTGGTGCCCCGCCGAGACATGGCGCCGCCGAGGTGGAGCAGGCAGGACGCGTCGCCGCCCGTGCAGACGGACGCGCCGGACCGCTCGACGTTCGCGATCTTCTCCTCGGCCATCGCCCCGGAGACGTCCGGGTTCTTGAGCGAGAAGGTGCCGCCGAACCCGCAGCACTCCTCGGCGTCCGGCAGCTCGCGGAAGTCGATGTCCGCCACCGTGCGCACGAGGTCCTTCTGCCGGTCGCCGAGCCGGAGCAGGCGCATGCCGTGGCAGGACGGGTGGTAGGTCACCGCGTGCGGGAACCACGAGTCGAGCTGGGCGGCCGCGTCGGTGACGCCGAGGACGTCGGTGAGCAGCTGGGAGAGCTCGTAGGTGCGCCCGGCCACCTCGGCGGCGTCGCGGGCGAGGCCCTCGTCCCCCACGCGACGCGCGACCATCGGCTGCTGGTGCCCCAGGGAGGCGACGCACGAGGCGGAGGGCGCGACGGCGACGTCGTACTCCGCGCGCTGGAAGGCGCGCACGTGGTTGCGGACCACGGGGACCGCATCGTCCAGGTAGCCGCTGTTGATGTGCATCTGGCCGCAGCAGCCCTGGCCCGGCGGGAAGACGACCTCGTGGCCGAGCCGTTCGAGGACGCGCACCGTGGCGAGTGCGACGCGCGGGTGCATGGCGTCCACGATGCACGTGGCGAACAGGGCGATCCTCATGAGCGGTCCCTCCGGGTCGGTCAATGTGGTCAGACCATATCAGGACAGTGACGCGTCGCACAGGCCCACCCGATCCACGCCGACCCGGCCGGCCCCGGCGGGCAGGGTGCGTCCGCCGCAGGACGGGCACGGTCGCCACTGGACTCCCCCCTTGCGCCTGTGATGCACGCCATATACCGTCTGCGGTCAGACCACAGTGGTCAGTCCACACGGATGCGAGACCTCGCGACCCCGCCCCACCCCGGCCCAGCGCCCCACCCCCAAGGAGAACGCGTGCCCACGTTCACCGCGACGACCGATGCGGTCGCCGGCAGCCTCGGCCTGTCAGCCCTGCTCGGCACCCTTCCGCTGATCACCTTCTTCGCGCTCCTGCTCGCGCTCAAGGCCAAGGCCTGGCAGGCCGCCCTGGCCTCCCTGGCGGTGGCCCTGCTGGTGGCTGTGCTGGGATTCGGCATGCCCGCCGGACTGGCGCTCCTCTCCGCGACCCAGGGAGCGGTCTTCGGCCTCCTCCCGATCGTGTGGATCGTGGTGATGGCGCTGTGGTTCTACCAGGTCACGGTGCTCTCGGGCCGCTTCGAGGACATGCGCGCCATCTTCGACTCGGTCGGCGGAGGCGACGTCCGCATCCAGGCCGTCCTGATCGCGTTCTGCTTCGGCGGCATGCTGGAGGCGCTGGCCGGATTCGGCGCCCCGGTGGCCATCACGGCGACCATGCTGCTCGCCCTCGGCCTCCCGCCCCTCAAGGCCGCGACGGTCGTGCTGATCGCCAACACCGCCCCCGTGGCGTTCGGCGCGGTCGGCATCCCGATCACGACGGCCGGCCAGCTCACCGGCATCCCCGCGGCGCACATCGGTGCCGTCGTCGGCCACCAGGCCCCCTTCGTCGCCGTGCTCGTCCCGTTCCTGCTGGTCTTCCTGATCGACGGGGTCCGGGGCGTGCGGGAGACCTGGCCGGCACTGCTCGTGATCGGCGGCGCCTTCTCCGTCGGCATCTGGTGGTCCTCGACGCACTTCTCCTACGAGCTGACCGACGTCGTGGCGTCCCTGCTCGCGATGGCCGCCGCCGTCGTCCTGCTCCGGTTCTGGCGCCCCCAGGGCGCGGCCGCGGCCGGCCAGCGCCTCGGCGTGCGCACTCCGGCACGAACGGAGGCGCTCACCCCGGGGCGCGTGTGGATGGCGGTGCTGCCCTACCTGCTGGTGGTGGCCGTCTTCGGCGTGGCGAAGCTCTGGACGCTGGGGGTGGACGTGCCGAAGCTGCTGGCCTCCAGCAACGTGAAGATCCCGTGGCCCGGCCTGCACGGGAACCTCGTCGACGGGGCCGGCGCGGCCATCTCGTCGACGGTGTACTCGCTGCCGTGGCTGTCCTCTCCCGGAACCCTGCTGCTGATCACCGGCCTGCTGGTCGCCGCCGTCTACGCGGTCCGCGACGGAGGCGGCCGCTACCGCCTCTCCTTCACCGACGCCCTCGCCGAGATCGGCCGGTGCTTCTGGCGCATGCGGTGGTCCGGGCTGACGATCGTCCTGGTGCTCTCCCTCGCCTACGTCATGAACTTCTCCGGCCAGACCCTGGCCATGGGCACGGCCATCGCCGCCGTGGGCGGGGCCTTCGCGTTCTTCTCCCCGGTCCTGGGCTGGCTGGGCACCGCCGTGACCGGCTCGGACACCTCGGCCAACGCGCTCTTCGCCACCCTCCAGCAGACCGCCGCCGAGAACACCGGGCTGGACCCCGCGCTCATGGTCGCCGCGAACACCTCGGGCGGCGTCGTCGGCAAGATGATCTCCCCGCAGTCCCTCGCCATCGCCGCCACCGCGGTCGGCATGGAGGGACAGGAGTCCAAGATCTTCCGCACGGTGGTGCCGTGGTCCGTGGGCCTGCTCCTGCTGGTCTGCCTGATCGTGTTCCTTCAGGCGACGGTGCTGCACGGCATGCTCCCGTGACCTCCTGCCGGATCGGCGCCGGCTGAGCGTGCCCGCAGGATCCACTATCCTGCGGGCACGGGTGCGCGGGGTCGCGCTCACCCCCGCCCCGTCCGCCCTGTCCAGGAGTCACCGTGCCCGCCCAGCCCTCGTACACCGTCATCCTCGACTGGCTGGAGGACGAGCTCCGCGGAGGCGGGCTCTCCGTCGGGGACAAGCTCCCGGGAGAGCGCGCCCTGGCCGAGCGCTTCGGGATCTCGCGGACCTCGGTCCGTGAGGCGACGCGCATGCTGGACGCCATGGGCCTGCTGAGGGCCTCGGCCGGCTCCGGCCCGAACGCCGGGACCATCCTGGTCTCCCAGCCCTCCGCGGCCCTCGCCTGGGCACTGCGCATGCACATCGCCACGCGGGCCCTGCCCATGGCGGACGTGGTCACCACGCGCGTCCTCCTCGAGACGGACGCCGCGCGGGCCGCGGCCCGCGCGGCCCAGGGGGCGGACGACGCCGCCCGCGCCGCCGCGCTCGACGACGCGGAGGCCCTCGTGGACCGGATGGACGACGAGGCCCTGCCCGCGGAGCAGTTCCACCGCCTGGACGCCGAGTTCCACGTCCTCCTCGCGTCGCTGGCCCGCAACGTGGTGGTGGAGACCGTCATGTCGTCGCTGCGCGAGGCGACCATCGGGTACGTCCAGGAGACCGTCGCCCTGCTCGACGACTGGCGGGACGTCCGGGCCGGACTCCAGCGGGACCACCGCGCGGTCCTGGCGCACGTCCGCGCTCGGGACGGGGACGCTGCCGCCGACGCCCTGCGCTCGCACATCCTGGGCTTCTACTCCCTCGCCGTTCGATAGCCGGGCACCGGCGGGGCGTCGTCGTGTGGGGGGCGGGAGAGCGGTCAGGTGAGGGCGTGGACGATGATCCCGAAGCCCACCGAGGTGAGCGCGGACATCGCGCAGGTGAACTCCACGAGGATGCCGAGGCCCATTGCCTTGAGGGCGCTGACGGAGCTGGCCATGGCGGCGCGGCCGTCCTTGAGGCGCGCCCACTGCGAGGCGAACAGGCCCACCGCGAAGCCGATGAACAGGCCGACCACGGGGACGACGAAGAAGCCGATGAGCGCCCCGACGACGCCGGCCATGATCGGCCCGCGCGTCACCTTCTCCCGGCGCAGCGAGCGGCCCGTGAGCACGGCGGACGCGCTCAGGCCCGCGATCGCGAGGCCGGCCGCGATGATGCCGAACGTCCAGGAGGCACCGGACCCGAGGATCCAGGCCCATGCGAGGGACGTGACGAGGATGAGGATCGAGCCGGGCAGGATCGGGTAGACCGTGCCGACGACCCCGACCATGATCAGGAGGACGGCGAGGAGGGACACGACGATCGCAAGGGTGGTCACGGGTCCAGTATGGCGGGCCGGGTCCGCGTGCGGGGCGGTGTGAGCGGGCCGGGTCCGTTCAGCCCCGCTGCCAGGGCCACTCGCCGCGCTCGTGCCGGAACACGAGGGAGGTGCGGGTGGAGGCCACGGCCGGATCCGCCGAGAGGTTCTTGAGCACGAACCGGGAGACCTCCTCCGAGTCCGCGACCGCCACGTGGAGGAGGAAGTCCTCCTCGCCGCCGAGGAAGAACACCTGGAGCACGCCGGGCAGCGCGCGCATCTGCTCGAAGAGCTCCTCCATGCGGTGGCGCGCCCCCGGGCGGATGCGCACGGAGATCAGCGCCACCAGGCCGTTCCCCAGGGCGGCCGGGTCCACCTCCACGGTGAAGCCGCGCACGGCGCCGGACGCGCGCAGCGCCTTGAGCCGGGCCAGGCACGTGGACGGCGCCACCCCGAGCTCCTCCGCGAGCGAGGCGTTGGTGCGGCGCGCGTCCTGCCGCAGCAGCTCGAGGAGCCGCCGGTCCACCCGGTCGAGGGACTGCAGATGCTTCATGGTTCGGGCCTCACTGTGAGCTGTGCGATGACGATTCCGTCCAATTCTGCCGTCTTCGCGCACGATCCTTCGGCACCTGGTCCGCAATGCCGTCGGGACGGCTAGATTCGCCGCCATGCTGATCGGAGTGCCCACAGAGGTCAAGAACAACGAGTTCCGCGTCGCCCTCACGCACAGCTGCGTCCTGGAGCTGGTCCGCCGCGGCCACGAGGTCCTGGTGCAGACGGGGGCCGGCGTCGGCTCCGGCATCCCGGACGAGGCCTACGTCGAGGCGGGCGCTCAGCTCGTCGGGAGCGCGGACGAGGTCTGGGAGCGCGCGGAGCTCGTGCTGAAGGTCAAGGAGCCCGTGGCCGAGGAGCACCACCGCCTGCGCCGCGGCCAGGTCCTCTTCACCTACCTGCACCTCGCCGCCGATGCCGAGGGCACCCGCGCCATCCTGGACTCCGGCACCACCGCCATCGCCTACGAGACCGTGACCCGCGGCCGCGCCCTGCCGCTGCTGGCCCCGATGTCCCAGGTGGCCGGGCGCCTCGCACCCACGGCCGGCGCGTACCACCTCACCCAGGCGCAGGGGGGCTCCGGCGTGCTGCTCGGCGGCGTGCCCGGCACCCGCCGCAGCCGCGTGGCCGTGATCGGCGCGGGCGTCGCGGGCGAGAACGCGGCCGTCGTCGCCGCCGGCATGGGCGCGGACGTGACCGTGCTGGACATCAACCTGGAGCGCCTCGCGCAGCTGGATTCCACCCACAACGGGCGCTTCCGCACGCTGGCCTCGAGTCACCTGTCCATCGCCGAGACCGTGGCGGACGCGGACCTCGTGATCGGCTCCGTGCTCATCCCCGGCGCCGCGGCCCCCAAGCTGGTCACCGCAGAGATGGTGGAGGCCATGCGCCCGGGCTCCGTGCTCGTGGACATCGCGATCGACCAGGGCGGCTGCTTCGAGGGGTCGCACGCCACCACGCACCAGCACCCCACGTATCGCGTGGGCGAGCAGGTCTACTACTGCGTGGCCAACATGCCCGGGGCCGTGCCGCAGACCTCCACGGCCGCGCTCACCAACGCGACCCTGCCGTACATCCTGAAGATCGCCGATGCCGGCTGGCGCGCCGCGCTCTCCTCGGACGAGGGCTTCGCCACGGGGCTCAACGCCCACGAGGGCTCCCTCACCCTGCGCTCCGTGGCCGAAGCGCTCGCCGAGCCGCTCGGGCTGGACGCGGAGACGGACGTGCGCGTCACCGCGGACGTGCTCGCCGAGGCCTGATCCGACCGACGACGCGGGGCCCGGACGGTCTGATCCGTCCGGGCCCCGCGTCGTCCGGGCTCACTGCCCGAGAGCGTCCGGCTCAGAGCCCAGCGAGGAACTCCCGGTGGAAGGACCAGTCGCCGGTGACCTCGGGGTGGAAGCTCGTGGCGAGCAGGCGCCCCTGGCGCACGGCCACGGGCAGGCGCGCGTCGTCGTCGAGCCCCAGCCCCGCAGGGTCCACGGACAGGCGCGAGGCCGGCACGCTCGCCAGGACCTCGACGTCGGCGCCGGCGGCCAGCACTGCGGGCGCGCGGATGAACACGGCATGCACCGGGTCCGCCGAGACGGCGGGGATGGCGAGGTCCTCCTCGAACGAGTCCACCTGCGCGCCGAACGCGTTGCGCCGCACCGTGACGTCCAGGACGCCGAGACTGCCCTGGCCCGGGGCAGGGTTCTGGATCCCGTCCGCCAGCATGATGAGGCCGGCGCACGTGCCGTAGGCCGGCAGGCCCGCGCGGAGGGCCGCGGCGAGCGCGTCCTTGAGCGCCATGATCCGCGCGAGCCGGTCCATCACGGACGACTCCCCTCCAGGCAGGACGATCCCGTCGAGCCCCTCGAGGTCGGCGGGGCGCCGCACCAGCCGGGTCTGCGCGCCGAGCGCCTCGAGGACGTGCACGTGCTCGCGGACGTCGCCCTGGAGCGCGAACACCCCGACGAGCCTCCCGTTGCTGGAACCCTGGTCGCCGTCCGGCCGCGTCGTCGTCATTCCCCTGATGCTAGCCCGCCCCCCTCCCCCGAACGAGGTGTCACGAATCGTTGGCATCCGGGCCGCATTCCAACGATTCGTGACAATTCGTCTGCACGGAGAGGACGGCGCCGCGGCGGAGGAGGGCGGCGCGCAGGTCGGCCGCCATCCGCTCGAACCCCGACGGCGTCCACACGTCCCCGGCCACCCGCAGACAGGTCCAGTCCGACGCCTCGAGACGGCGCACGCGGCTGATGTCCTCCCGGAACTGGGCGACGTCCGTGCGGTGGTGGTCGCCCTCGTACTCGAGGCACACGCGCGACTCCTCCCACACCAGGTCCGGCATGATCCACGACCCGCCCCGGAGCGTGACCCGCACGTTCATCCGCGGCTCCGGGAAGCCGGCCCCCACGAGCCGCAGCCGCAGCCGGCTCTCCGCGGGCGATCCGCTGCCGTCCCGCAGCAGCGGCAGTGCTGCCCGCATCAGGCGCACCCCGCGCACGTTCCGCCGCTTCCCGACGACGGCGGCCAGTTCCGCTCGCGTGCATCGGGGGTGCTCGCCGGGCTCCTCCCTGGCGGCCGCCCCGTGCGCGGACTGGAGCAGCGACTCCCCCGCCACCACGAGGTCCTCGAGGGCACGCTCCTCCACGAGGGGCGGGACGGACCGTGGGTCACCCCCCGGGACGAGCTGTGTGGCCAGGTCAGTCCAGGTCCATGCCGCCGACGTCACGGGGACGCCCGCGAGACGGGTGACGGGGGCGGCCGGGGGAAGCGTGTGGGGACGGACGCCGCGAGGACGGGGGCGGCCGCCGGCGTCGATGCGCTTGGACAGATGGAGCGGGGAGAGCGGGTCCAGCGCCGACGGCAGCCAGATCCCCCAGACCCACGCGGCGGTGGCGTGGGTGACCACGGCGTCCCCGGGCGTGAGGTCCGTCAGCGCTCGCAGGTGCCCGATCCGGTCGACGGGACCCGGTCCGATCGCCCGCAGACCCCACGCCGGGGCCGCGAGGTCGGACGCGCGCAGGCGCTGGGCCGTCGCACCGGCGGCCCGCAGAGCGCGGACGGTGGACACCGGTGCCGCGCCGGAGGTGAGCAGGCGCCGAGGCACGGGGGCGTCCTCGTGGTCGGGTGGTGGGGAGACGGCGGGCGGGAGCCGTCGAGGGGGACGGGGCATGCCCCCAGCGTGGCGACCGCCGCGCGCGAGGTGCGAGCCGTCGTCGTCGTCGGTGGACGAGGCGCGCCCGCTTGGCACGTGTGCAGGAGCAGCCCGCCCCCACATACCCACACGCACACGCACACGCACCCGCACCCACCCACACACGCGGACGAGGTGTCACGAAGTGTTGGTATCCGCGGCGGATACCAACACTTCGTGACACCTCGTTCGGAGGGAGGGGGGTGGGGTCAGCTCACCAGCCGCGCTCGGCCAGGCGGTGCGGGGCGGGCAGGTCCGCCACGTTGATGCCGACCATGGCCTCGCCCAGGCCGCGGGAGGCCTCGGCGATCGCGGCCGGGTCGTCGAACTGCGCGGTGGCCTTGACGATGGCGGCCGCGCGCTCGGCGGGGTTGCCGGACTTGAAGATGCCGGAGCCCACGAACACGCCGTCGGCGCCCATCTGCATCATCATCGCCGCGTCGGCCGGGGTGGCCACGCCGCCCGCGGTGAACATCACCACGGGGAGGGTGCCGGTCTCGGCGACCTCGGCCACGAGCTCGAACGGGGCCTGCAGCTCCTTGGCGGCCACGTACAGCTCGTCCTTGGCCAGGCCCTTGAGCTGCGCGATCTCCTTGCGGATGGTGCGGATGTGCTTCACGGCCTCGGAGACGTCACCGGTGCCGGCCTCGCCCTTGGAGCGGATCATGGCCGCGCCCTCGGTGATGCGGCGCAGCGCCTCGCCGAGGTTGGTGGCACCGCACACGAACGGCACGTCGAAGCCCCACTTGTCGATGTGGTTGACGTAGTCGGCCGGGGAGAGCACCTCGGACTCGTCGATGAAGTCCACCTTGAGGGACTGCAGGACCTGCGCCTCCACGAAGTGGCCGATGCGCGCCTTGGCCATCACGGGGATGGACACGGCCTCGATGATCCCGTCGATCAGGTCCGGGTCGGACATGCGGGCCACGCCGCCCTGCGAGCGGATGTCCGCGGGGACGCGCTCGAGCGCCATGACGGCCACGGCGCCCGCGTCCTCGGCGATGCGCGCCTGCTCGGGGGTGACCACGTCCATGATCACGCCGCCCTTGAGCATGTCCGCCAGGCCGCGCTTGACGCGGGTGGTGCCGGTGCCGCGAGCGCCGTCGTCGGCCGCGGAGGTGGTGGAGGCGGAGAAGCTTGCTGCGGGTGCGTCGCTCATGGGAGTCCTTCGAGGAGGCGGGATGCGGGAGATCCCGCCGCGGCCGGGCCGGGCGGGAAGCGGGGTCAACTCTAGTGGCCCGCGCACGACGGCGGCCACGGCGCCGGCCGCGGCACGTCACGCCGCGTGCCGCTCACGCGTTCCAGAGGCCGTACGAGTCCGCGAGGTCGGCGATCTTCTCGGCGCGCTTCAGGCGCGGCAGGTAGGAGCCGTCGCCGACGGCGGCGCCCGCCCTGTGCTTGTCCAGCAGGTCCTTGGCCCACGAGAGCTCGTCCTCGGACGGCGAGAGCGCCCGGTTCACCCAGTCCACCTGGCCGCGGCTGAGCACGAGGCGCCCGGTCATCCCCATCGAGGCGGTCACGGCGCTGGACTCGCGCACGGAGTCCTCGGCGTCGGCGTTCCCCGGCGGGCCGTCGATCGCGCCGGGCAGCCGTCCCACGCGCGAGGCGATCACCATGCGGGAGCGCGCGTAGGCCATGGCCAGCGGGTCCTCGCCCACGCCCACGTCCTTGCGGAAGTCGTTGACGCCGAACGCGAGGCGGAACGTCCCCGGGGCCTTGGCCACCGCCGTGGCGTTCTCGATGCCCAGGGCGGACTCCAGCAGCGCGATCACGGGCGTGCCCGCGCGCAGGCGCATGGCCGTGAACGTGACCTGCTCGGGCTCCTCGGTCTCGGCGAGCACCACGCCGCGCACCCCGCTCAGGCGCGCGAGCGCCTCGAGGTCCCGGGCCCAGTGCTCGGTGGAGGCGGCGGAGATGCGCACCCACGCCGTCATGCCGCCGGAGAGGGCGTCCACCACGTTGGCGCGCGCCGCCTCCTTCTCCTCCTCGGGCACGGCGGCCTCGAGGTCGAGGATCACGGAGTCCGCCTCGGAGGCTAGGGCCGGCGCGAAGTCGTCGGAGCGGGCCGCGTTCACCAGCAGCCAGGAGCGGCTCAGCTTGGCGGGCAGGGCGGCGGCGCGGCGGTTTCTCACGGGCATGCCTCCAGCCTAGCCTCCCGGCAGGACGCGATTCCGGGGACCGCTCTACCATGAGAGGGCTCACCCGACCCCGCCCCGACACCAGGAGCCCGCATGCGCCATCCCCTCGCCCCGCGGGCCGTCCTGCTGACCGGCCTGGGCGTGCTGGCCGCCGTCGCCACCGGGTGCATGGCCGCGCCGTCCGAGCCCGCGGCCTCCTCCGCACCGGCCTCCTCCACCGGGGTGCCCGCCCCGGACGTGGCGGGCTACGCCCCGCTGACCGTCCACCTCGTGGTCCCGGCGGACGCCGCGCCCGAGGGAGCCTCGGGCCGCGCCTTCGGCTGCGGGGACCTGCTGGTCCCGGTGGAGACCTCCCCCGCCGACGCCCCGGACCGCGCCGCCTACGCCCTGGACTTCCTCCTCAGCGACGGCCGGGGCTCCCACGGCGACCCGCCGCTCTACAACGAGCTCGTGGAGACGGACAGCACCCTCGTCTCGACGGGGCATCGCCGCGAGGGCGACACCGAGGTGTTCACGTTCTCCGGCACGCTGAGCACGGAGGGCGAGTGCTCCGCCGCGCGCGTGCGGGCGCAGCTGCAGGAGACGGCCCGCGCCCAGACGGACGCCGCCCACGTGCGCCTCGAGGTGGACGGCCGGGACCTCGACGAGCTCCTCGGCCTCGCCCCGCTCGCCCTCGGCCCGGAGCCCTCGGCCTCCCCCGACGACGACGCGGCGGCCTCCGCCGGCGCCTCGCCGTCACCGACGGAGACGGCGGCGCAGGACGGCTCCGCCGAGCAGGCCTCCTCGTCCGCTCCCCCGGCGACTGGCTCCGCGACGCCGACGGTGGAGGCCTCCCGGACCCCGGAGACCGCGGAGACGGCGCCCTCGGCCGCCGAGACGTCGACGCCGGCCGCGGAGGGGGCTGCCGGGACGGAGGGGGCGGCGGGGACGGAGGAGACGCCGGGAGGCACCGGCGCCGGCGGCCCGGGCTCCACGTCTGAGGGCTCCACCGCGGAGAACTCCTGGGCTCCCTCCTCCAGGTCCTCGTGGGCGTCCACCGCGTCCTCCTCCGCCCCCGTGGCGGATCGGGCCGAGGGCACCTCGCCCGCGGGCGACGCGGGGGAGGAAGCCGCGTCGACCACCGTCGGCACCCCCGGGGCGGGAGCGGCGGAGGGCGCCGCGACGTCGGGAGCGGCGGAGACCCCCACCACCCCCTGACCGCCCCGGTGAACCGCGTGCCCCTCCCCTGTCCGGCGGGGGGCGGCCCTTGCTAGGGTGCGGACTCGTGCATCCTCGTCGTGAACTCCTCGCCCAGCGCGCCCTCGGCGTGACCCAGTCCGCCGTGCGCGACGTCTTCGACATCGCGATGGACCCGAACCTCGTCTCGCTCGCGGGCGGCAACCCGTGGCTCGCGGACCTCCCGCTCGAGGAGCTCTCCCGGATCGCCGCGGACCTCGTGGCGCAGCACGGCACCGAGTCACTGCAGTACGGCCCGGGCCAGGGCCTCGATGAGATGCGCCAGGCGGCGGCCGCCGTCATGGCCGCGGACGGCATCCCGGACGCCGACCCCGAGCTCGTCGTCATCACGCCCGGCTCCCAGGCCGCCATCGACACCGCGTGCCGCACGTTCGCGAACCCGGGCGACGTCGTCGTGGTGGAGGACCCCACCTTCGTGGGCGCGCTGACCACGTTCAACACCTGGGAGCTGGATCCGGTGGCCACCCCCACGGACGAGCAGGGCCTCGTCCCGTCCGAGCTGGATGCCACGCTGACCGCGCTGGCCGCCGAGGGCCGACGCGTGGCCTTCCTCTACACGATCCCCTCGTTCGCCAACCCCTCCGGCGCCCTCCTCCCCGAGGAGCGCCGCGAGGAGGTGGCCGCGGTGTGCGAGAGGCACGGCGTGCTGATCGTGGAGGACAACCCGTACGGGCAGATCGCGTTCGACGGCGACCCGCTCACCCCGATCGCCGCGAGGCACCGGGACAACGTGGTGTACCTGGGCACGATGTCCAAGATCTTCTCCCCGGGCGTGCGCATCGGCTGGGCGCTCGTGCCCTCCGCCCTCAAGCGCGAGTTCTACCTCGGGGCGGAGTCCGCGTTCATCCACGCCTCCACGTACTCGCAGATGCTCTCCACCGCGTTCGTCACGCAGCTGGACTGGCAGGGGCACGTGCGCGCGGTGACGGGCCTCTACAAGGAGCGCGCCGAGGCCCTGGCGTCCGCGGTGCGCGAGCACTGGGACCCGGCCGTGGACGTCATCACCCCACGCGGCGGCTTCTTCCTGTGGGCCACGCTCCCCCAGGGCGTGGACACGCTCGAGCTGATGCACCACGGCATCGAGGCCGGCGCCGTGTTCGTCCCCGGCGCCGCGTTCACGCCGGTGGACGGGATCCACTCGACCCTGCGCCTGGCCTACCCCTTCGTGGAGTCCGAGAAGCTCGTGGAGGGCGCGCGCCGCCTGGCCCCCGTGGTGAACGAGGCGGTGGCGGCGAACCGCTCCCGCTGAGCCGCGCGCGGAGCCCCTTCCCCGTCCCCGGGTGATCGTATACGATCGCTGGCATGACGCAGAGCACACCCGAGATCTCCGGCCCGCAGCCCTCCGGCACCCCGACCGTCACCGAGCATGACTTCGCGGACCGCGGCTCCCGCCCCGGCAAGCTCCTCGCCCTGCACCTGAACTACCCCTCGCGGATCGCCCAGCGCGGCCGCTCCCCGAAGTTCCCCGGCTACTTCATCAAGGCCGGCACCTCGATCGCCCGCTCCGGCGACGTGATCGAGCGCCCCGCGGGCACCGAGCTGCTGGCCTACGAGGGTGAGATCGCCCTGGTCATCGGCACCGAGGCCCGCCGCGTGAGCCCCGAGCAGGGCTGGTCCCACGTGGCCGGCGTCACCGCCGCGAACGACTGGGGCCTCTACGACCTGCGCCACGCGGACAAGGGCTCCAACGTGAAGAACAAGTCCGGCGACGGCTACACGCCGCTCGGCCCGGCCGTCATCGCCACGGACGGCCTGGACCCGGAGGCCCTCCGCGTGCGCACGTGGGTCAACGGCGAGCTCGTGCAGGACGACACCACGGAGGGGCTCGTCTTCCCGTTCGGCCAGCTCGTGGCCGACCTCTCCCAGCTCATGACGCTCGAGCCCGGCGACGTCATCCTGACCGGCACCCCCGCCGGCTCCTCCGTGGCCCAGCCGGGCGACGTCGTCGAGGTGGAGGTGGACGCCCCCACCGCCGCGGGCGCCCCGACCACGGGCCGCCTCGTGACCCGCGTGGTCGAGTCCGAGCACGCCATGGCGCCGTACGGCCACGGCCCGCAGGTGGACGACACGCAGCGCGAGGAGGCGTGGGGCTCCCGCGAGGCCGCCGGCCTGCCGCCGGCCGCCGAGGACGAGGCCGACGACGCCGCAGGCTCCGGCGCAGTGGACGAGCACGGCCGCTACGTGCCCTCCGCCCCGGTGGCGGACCGCACCCTGCTCACCGACGAGCTGCGCGCCAAGATCAACCAGACGGCGGTGGCCACCCTCACCGCGCAGCTGCAGAAGCGCGGCATCCAGAACGCCACGATCGACGGCCCCCGCCCCGTGCACGCCGGCCAACGCGTGCTGGGCTACGCCAAGACCCTGCGCTACGTGCCCAAGCGCGAGGACCTCGCCACGAAGTTCGGCGCCGGGTTCAACGCCCAGAAGCGCGCGATCGACTCGGTGGAGCAGGACGACGTCGTGGTCATGGAGTCCCGCGGCGAGCACGGCACCGGCACGCTCGGAGACGTCCTCGCCCTGCGCGCCCAGGTCAACGGCGCGAACGCCGTGATCACCGACGGCGGCATGCGCGACTCCGCCGCCGTCGCCGAGGTGGGCCTGCAGGTCTACGCGAATGCCTCGCACCCGGCCACCCTCGCGCGGCGCCACATCCCCTGGGAGGTCGGCGGCACCATCGCGTGCGGCGGCACCACCGTGCAGCCCGGGGACATCATCGTGGGCGACGACGACGGCGTCGTGGTCATCCCCCCGGACCTGCTGGTCGAGGTCGTCGAGGACGCCTACGAGCAGGAGCAGCAGGACGCGTGGGTGTTCGACCAGGTCAAGGCCGGCCACCCCGTGGACGGGCTCTTCCCGCCGAACGCGCAGTGGAAGGCGAAGTACCAGGAGTTCCGCGATGCCCAGCGCCGCGTCGAAGGCTGACCTGGCCTACCAGGCGATCCTGCGCGGGATCCAGGAGCAGCGGTACGGGCCGGGCGACCGGCTGGTGCTCGCCCAGATCGCGGACGGGCTCGGCATGTCCGTGGTGCCGGTCCGCGAGGCGATCCGCCGGCTGCAGTCGGAGTCCCTCGTGGAGTACGAGCGCAACGTGGGCGCCACCGTCGTCGGGATCGACCCGGTGGAGTACCGCGACACGATGGAGACCCTTGCGCTTGTCGAGGGGTTCTCCACCGCGCAGTGCGCCCCGCACGTGACGGCGGCCGAGATCGCCCGGGCGCGCGCCGTGAACGAGCGCATGCGCGCGCTGGTGGACGGCCGGCAGGCGTGGGACCCGGTGGCGTTCACCGCCCTGAACCGGGACTTCCACGCCGTGCTGTTCGAGCACCACCAGAACGCGCACGTGCAGGACCTCGTCCACCGCGGCTGGAACCGCCTGTCCGCGCTGCGCTCGTCCACGTTCGCGTACGTGCCCGGGCGGGCCGCGGCGTCCGTGGCGGAGCACGAGGACCTGCTGCGCCTCATCGAGTCCGGCGCGGACTTCGCCGCCGTCGAGCACGCCGCCCGCACCCACCGGCTCAACACCCTCCACGCCTACCTGGACCACCAGGCAGACCACCCCGAGACCGCCCCCATCCGACTTCCATCCCCGCCCGAGAGGACATCATGAGCGAGACCGCCATCTCCCACCGCAAGCCCGAGGGCCTGCCGGACGTCATCCGCCACTACATCGACGGCGAGTACGTCGACTCCATCGACGGCGACACCTTCGACGTCCTGGACCCCGTCACCAACGAGTCCTACATCCAGGCCGCCTCCGGCAAGGCCGCGGACATCGACCGTGCCGTCGCCGCCGCGAAGCGGGCCTTCGAGTCCGGCGAGTGGTCCCAGGCCCTGCCGCGCCAGCGCTCCCGCGTGCTGCACAGGATCGCCGACATCATGGAGTCCCGTGGCGACCAGCTCGCCGAGATGGAGTGCTTCGACACCGGCCTGCCGATCAAGCAGGCGAAGGGGCAGGCCGCCCGCGCCGCCGAGAACTTCCGCTTCTTCGCGGACCTGATCGTGGCCCAGCACGACGACACCTTCAAGGTGCCGGGCCGCCAGATCAACTACGTGAACCGCAAGCCGATCGGCGTCGCGGGCCTCATCACGCCGTGGAACACCCCGTTCATGCTGGAGTCCTGGAAGCTGGCCCCGGCCATCGCCACCGGCAACTCCGTGGTCCTGAAGCCGGCGGAGTTCACCCCGCTCTCGGCCTCCCTGTGGGGCGGCATCTTCGAGGAGGCCGGCCTGCCCCAGGGCGTGTTCAACATGGTGCACGGCTTCGGCGAGGAGGGGTTCGCGGGCGACCCGCTCGTGAAGCACCCGGACGTGCCGCTGATCTCCTTCACCGGCGAGTCCCGCACCGGCCAGATCATCTTCGCCAACGCCGCCCCGCACCTGAAGGGCCTGTCCATGGAGCTCGGCGGCAAGTCCCCGGCCGTCGTCTTCGCGGACGCGGACCTGGACGCGGCGATCGATGCGACCATCTTCGGCGTGTTCTCCCTGAACGGCGAGCGCTGCACCGCCGGCTCCCGCATCCTGGTCCAGCGCGACGTCTACGACGAGTTCGTGGAGCGCTACGCGAAGCAGGCCGCCAACGTGAAGGTCGGCCTGCCCTCCGACCCCACCACCGAGGTCGGCGCGCTCGTGCACCCCGAGCACTACGAGAAGGTCATGTCCTACGTGGAGATCGGCAAGGGCGAGGCCCGCCTCGTGGCCGGCGGCGGCCGCCCGGAGGAGTTCCCGGAGGGCAACTTCGTGCAGCCCACCGTGTTCGCGGACGTGGCCCCGGACGCCCGGATCTTCCAGGAGGAGATCTTCGGCCCGGTCGTGGCCATCACCCCGTTCGACACGGACGAGGAGGCCCTCGAGCTGGCCAACAACACCAAGTACGGCCTGGCCGCCTACATCTGGACCAACGACCTCAAGCGCGCCCACAACTTCGCGCAGGACGTCGAGGCCGGCATGGTGTGGCTGAACTCGAACAACGTGCGCGACCTGCGCACGCCGTTCGGCGGCGTGAAGGCCTCGGGCCTCGGCCACGAGGGCGGCTACCGCTCGATCGACTTCTACACCGATCAGCAGGCCGTGCACATCAACCTCGGTGAGGTGCACAACCCCGTGTTCGGCAAGCAGGAGCAGGCCGCCTCGAAGATGGACGGCTGACGCGCCGGGCCTCCTCCGCCGTCGTTCGCGAAGCGGGGCCCCACCTCCGCTTCCCTTCGCGGAACGGGAGGCTGAGGCCCTCTGCCCACCGACGGCGCCCGCACCCTCCTCGTGAAGGCACGGGCGCCGTCGTCGTGCCGGGGGCGCATCCGTTGCGGCACGGACGCAGGGGTGGGCGGGAATGCCCGTCCCGCCCTTCCCCCCGGGCCGCGTGATCGTATACGATCGAGCCAGTGACCGTGTCCCAGGCCACAGCGGGGCGTCACCGCCGACACCCCACCTCAGCGAAGGAGCATCGATGACCAACCTCGAGAGCCGCCAGAAGACCTCGTCCGGCTTCTACGTGACCAAGGAAGCCCCCATCACCCCGGAGAACCCCCTCCCCACCCCGACGTCCGAGGCGCCGGACATCCTGCGCTGCGCGTCCATGGAGCTCGTGGTCACGGACCTGGAGCGCTCCCGCAGCTTCTACGTGGACGTGCTGGGCCTCGTGGTGACCGAGGAGGACGACGAGGTCATCTACCTCCGCTCCATGGAGGAGTTCATCCACCACAACCTGGTGCTGCGCAAGGGCGAGATCGCCGCCGTCGCCGCGTTCTCCTACCGCGTGCGCACCCCCGAGGACCTGGACAAGGCCGTGGCCTTCTACGAGGAGCTCGGCTGCCGAGTGGAGCGCAACAAGGACGGCTTCGTGAAGGGCGTCGGCGACTCCGTGCGCGTCGAGGACCCGCTGGGCTTCCCCTACGAGTTCTTCTACGAGACCGAGCACGTGGAGCGCCTGGCCTGGCGTTACGACCTCTACACCCCCGGCGCGCTGGTGCGCCTGGACCACTTCAACCAGGTGACCCCGGACGTGCCCCGCGCCGCGAAGTTCATGCAGGACCTCGGCTTCCGCGTCACCGAGGACATCCAGGACGAGCAGGGCACCGTGTACGCCGCGTGGATGCGCCGCAAGCCCACCGTGCACGACACCGCCATGACCGGCGGCGACGGGCCCCGCATGCACCACGTCTGCTTCGCCACGCACGAGAAGCACAACATCCTCTCGATCTGCGACAAGCTCGGCGCGCTGCGCATGTCCGACCACATCGAGCGCGGCCCCGGCCGCCACGGCGTCTCGAATGCGTTCTACCTGTACCTGCGCGATCCGGACGGCCACCGCGTCGAGGTCTACACCCAGGACTACTACACCGGCGACCCGGACAACCCGGTCGTCACGTGGGACGTGCACGACAACCAGCGCCGCGACTGGTGGGGCACCCCGGTCGTGCCGTCGTGGTACACGGACGCCTCCCTCGTGCTCGACCTCGACGGCAACCCGCAGCCCGTCGTCGCCCGCACGGACGAGTCCGAGATGGCCGTGACCATCGGCGCCGACGGCTTCTCCTACACCCGCGAGACCGAGGGCGAGGAGTCCATGCCCGAGTGGAAGCAGGGCGAGTACAAGCTGGGCAACCAGCTCTGATCCGCTGAGCCGGACCGCCGGTGCGCCGGGCCGCCACCGCTGTGCCGGACCGCCGGCGCATCAGCTGGGCGCAGTACTGCCAGGTAACCCCCCGGGTTACCTGGCAGTACTGCGCCCAGCTCATCCAGTGCCTGTGTCGCGGGAGGCCTGTGCCGCGGGGAACCTGGGGGGCCTGGGGGCTGGGGGCGGGGACCGCAGACATGGCGGACGACACCCGGACTAGCCTGGCGGCATGGACGAGACGAACGCGCCGACCCCTGAGGCGCCCCGCGTGCTGGCCGACGTCGCCGCGCTGATGGACGGGCTGGCCGCGGCGGAGCCCGGCGCGGCCTGGCGTCTCAAGGACGACCCGCGCGACCTGGACGTGAACCTCGTGCGGCTGCCCGCAGGCGGGCGCAATGAGCCGTTCGAGGGCCCCGGGCTGGACATCCTGGTGCACGTCGTCGCCGGCTCGGGCGTGCTCCACACCGACGGCGGCGACGTTCCCATCCGCGCCGGCCAGCTGCTGTGGCTGCCGAAGAGCTCCCGCCGCGGCTTCACCGCTGGAGACGAGGGCCTCGCCTGGCTGACGGCGCACCGGCGGAAGCAGGGGCTCGCGATCGGACACCGGCCGGGCTGAGGCCCGCACCGCCGTCGTGAGCGGGCCCACACCCGGACGGATCGCAACGTATACGATTGGCACAGCCCGCCGTCGCACCCCGAGGAGCACCATGCTGGACCACGAGACGCACGTGAAGATCGCCGACGAGCTCTTCGAGGCCGGCCGCACCGGCACCCCCGTGCCCCTGCTGACCGCCCGCCACGCGGGCATGGAGATCGAGGACTCCTACGCTGTGCAGCGCATCTGGGCGGAGCGCCGCGTGGAGGCGGGGCGCCGCGTCGTCGGGCACAAGATCGGCCTGACCTCCAAGGCCATGCAGGCCGCCACCGGGATCACCGAGCCGGACTACGGCGTGATCTTCGACGACCAGGTGTTCGAGTCCGGCCACGAGTACGAGACCGCGCGCATCACCAACCCCCGCATCGAGATGGAGCTCGCCTTCGTGCTCAGGGAGGAGCTGCGCGGCCCAAACGTGACCCTCTTCGACGTGCTGCGCGCCACCGAGTACGTGGTGCCCGCGCTCGAGGTCCTCGACGCCCACGTGGAGCTGCAGGGCCGGACCATCGTGGACACCATCGCGGACAACGCCGCGCTCGGCTCCATGGTGCTCGGCGGCCGCCCCGTGGCCCCCGACGCCGTGGACCTGCGCTGGGTGGCCGGGACGCTCTCCCGCAACCAGACCATCGAGGAGACCGGCGTGGCCGCGGGCGTGCTGAACCACCCGGGCAACGGCGTGCACTGGCTGGCCAACCGCCTGGCCGAGCACGGCGACGCGCTCGCCGCCGGGGAGATCGTGCTCGCCGGCTCCTTCACCCGCCCGATGCACGTCAGCGCCGGGGACACCGTCACCGCCGACTACGGGCCGCTCGGCACCGTCACCTGCCGGTTCGCCTGAGAGGACCCCCCGCCATGCCCGTGCGCCACCACCCCCAGCCCCTCGTGAGGGACCTGTTCACCGCGGAGGCCCGCGCCGCTCGCGGCGGCCGCCCCGCCGCCGGCATGTTCCTCAGCTCCGGGGACTGCACGGCCGCGGAGATCTGCGCCGGCGCGGGCATGGACTACCTCCTGATCGATGGCGAGCACGCCCCGCTCTCGCTCGAGACCGTCCTCGCGCAGCTGCGCACGATCGCCGGGTACGGCGTGCCCGTGATGACCCGCGTGCCCGCCCTCGACGTGGTGCTGGTGAAGCAGTTCCTGGACCTCGGCGCCCAGACCCTGCTCGTGCCGATGGTGGACGACGCCGAGCAGGCTGCCGAGGCCGTGCGCGCTGTGCGGTATCCGCCGCAGGGGGTGCGCGGCGTCGGGTCGGCGCTGGCGCGGTCGGGCCGCTGGAACCGGATCGAGGGGTACCTGCCGCAGGCGGCGGACCACGTCAGCCTGTTCGTGCAGATCGAGACGGCGGCCGGCGTCGAGAATGCCCGGGCCATCGCGGAGGTCGACGGCGTGGACGGTGTGTTCGTGGGCCCCTCCGACCTGTCCGCGTCGATGGGGCTGCTCGGTCAGCAGGCCCACCCGGACGTGGTGGCGGCTGTGGAGTCGGTGATCACCGAGGTGAAGGCCGCCGGGAAGATCGTCGGCGTCAACGCGTTCGTCACGGCCCAGGCGCAGGCCTACGCGGCCGCCGGGGCGGACTTCGTCAACGTGGGGGCCGACGTCGCCCTGCTGGCCCGTGCCGCCGAGGCCCTCGCCGAGACCTGGTGCCCCGCCCCGGAGGCCGGCGATCCAGGCGACGGCGAGGGCACGCCCCGCGCGTCGTACTGACAGGCGCTCTGACCGGGCCGGACCCCCGGTCACCGTGCCACCCTGGATCCATGCCCACCCCCGGTTCGAAGACCCCGCGCCTCACCCACCGCTTCGCCGACACGTTCCCCGAGCTCGCCCTGCCGTGGGAGGCCCAGGAGACGCCCGCGCCTCAGCTGGCCCTGCTCAACAACGAGCTCGCCGAGCTGCTGGGCATGGACGCGGAGTGGCTCGCCACCGACGACGGCGTCCGGTTCCTCACCGGCGAGCAGCCCGGCCCGGACGCCCGCCCGGTCGCGCAGGCGTACGCGGGGCACCAGTTCGGCGGCTACTCGCCGCGGCTCGGCGACGGCCGCGCCCTGCTGCTCGGTGAGATCGCCCCGATCCTTCCGGGCGCCGACTCCCCCGCCGCAGCCCGCGCCCTGCGCGACCTCCATCTGAAGGGGTCCGGCCGCACCCCCTTCGCGCGCGGCAACGCGGACGGCCAGGCCGTCCTCGGCCCCATGCTGCGCGAGTACGTCGTGGCCGAGGCGATGCACGCCCTCGGCGTGCCGACCACGCGCGCGCTCGCCGTCGTCGCCACGGGCGCCCAGGTGCTGCGCGAGGACCTGCTGCCCGGCGCCGTGCTCGCGCGCGTCGCCGCCTCCCACCTGCGGGTGGGCACGTTCCAGTACGCGGCGGCGCTCCCGGACGCGGAGGCCTCGAAGGACCTGCTGCGCCGGCTCGTGGACGAGGCCGTCGCCCGCCACCACCCGCACGCCGCCGACGCCGAGAACCCGGCGCTCGCGCTCTACGAGGCGGTGGTCGGCGCGCAGGCCGAGCTCGTGGCGCGCTGGATGCTCGTGGGGTTCGTGCACGGCGTGATGAACACGGACAACGTGACGCTCTCGGGCGAGACGATCGACTACGGCCCGTGCGCCTTCATCGACGCGTTCGACCCCGGTGCCACATTCTCCTCGATCGACGTGCAGCACCGCTACGCCTTCGGCAACCAGGGCCCCATCGCGGCGTGGAACCTCGCCCGGCTCGGCGAGACGCTGCTCCCCCTGCTCGACGACGACCCGAACCGGGCCGTGGAGCTCGCCCAGGAGGCCCTCGCCGGGTTCCAGGCCCGGCACCTGGCCGCGTGGCGCAGCGGGCTGCGGGAGAAGCTGGGGCTGAGCACGGACGTGCCGGACGAGACCGTCACCGAGCTGACCGACCGGCTCTTCGTGCAGCTGACCGAGGCGAGCACGGACTGGACCTCGTTCTGGGTCCGCCTGGCGGACATGGCCGAGGCCGATGCGGAGGCCGATCGCCTCATCCCGGGCGCCCGCACCCCCGACGAGGTGGCCGCGTGGCTGCGCGACTGGCGGGCCCTGAGCCCGGACGCCGCGGCGATGCGCCGCGTGAACCCGGTCTACATCCCGCGCAACCACCTGCTGGACGCCGCGCTCACGGCGGCCGAGGACGGGGACCTCGCGCCCGTGCGCGAGCTGCTCGAGGCGGTCACGGACCCGTTCGCCCCACGCCCCGGCTTCGAACGGTACGCGGAGCCGGCCGCGGTGGGCGGCGCCCCGTTCGTCACCTACTGCGGGACCTGAGCGCCGTCACCCGCGCGCGAGAGACCTCACGGGCACCGCCGGATCCGCGAGGGCCTCCGGGTCCACCCGGATTGCGCGGTCGATGATCCGCCGCGCCGCCTTCACGGCCATCGGATCGTCCACGGACGCGGCCCCGCGCATCGTGCCGTCCGCGGCGAGCGCGAAGCTCGCCACCGTCCGGCCCCGCACCTCGCGGTGGACGTGCCGGCCGCCGTCGGGAAGCGCCATGTCCCCCACGGCCTCGACGTGCGCGCCGTGCCGGTCCGACCAGAACCACGGCGCGCCGGGCACGGCCGGCTCCTCGCCCATCAGGGCCGTCGCGGCCGCGACGCCCGCCTGCATGGCCGGCTCCCAGTGCCGCGACGCCGGCCAGGCCGAGTCCCGCAGCCGCGCGACGTCGCCGACGGCGAGGATCCCCGGCACGGATGTCCGGCCCGCGGCGTCCACCAGCACGCCGTCCGCGGTCTCGATCCCGGCCTTCTCGGCGAGTGCGGTCTCAGGGACGGTGCCCGTGGCCAGCACGACGACGTCGGCGTCCACGGTGCGGCCGTCCTCGAGATGGACGCGGTGGGCGGTGGGGAGTCCGCCGCCGGGATCGTCCGCCGCCCCGTCCGCGTGCTCGATCCGCGCGACGCGCCCGACCTCCACCACGACCCCGTTCTCGGCGTGCATGCGGTGCAGGCGCGCGGTGATCGCCGGTCCGACGGCGGCCAGTGAGGGCGTCTCGGTGCTCGTCACGAGCGTGACGTCGGCGAAGGCGGCGCGGGCCGACGACGCGGCCTCGGCGCCCGTGAACCCTCCGCCGATCACCGCCACGCGCGCCCCGAAGTGCAGCCGGGCCACGAGTGCGTCCGCGTCGGCGCGGGTGCGCAGGGTGATCAGCCGCGCATCGTCAGCGCCGGGCACCGCCAGCGGGCGCACCCGACCGCCCGTCGCGAGGACCACGACGTCCGCCTCCCGGGCCTCCCCCGTGTTCAGCCGCACGCGGTGCCGCGCGTCCGCGCCGCCGGGCTCGAGCGCCTCAGCCCGCGCGGTCACGACCTCCACCCCGTGCTCGGCGAACCACGACGGCGGGGCGAGGAGCAGCCGGGGCCCGTCCGTCTCCCCGGTCAGGTAGTCCTTGGACAGCGGCGGTCGGTCGTAGGGCAGGCCCTCGGGGTCCGCGATCGTCAGCGCGCCCGCGAAACCGCGACGGCGCAGCTCGCGCACCAGGGAGAACCCGGCCAGCCCGCCGCCGAGCACGAGCACGGAGGCGGAAGCCCCGCCGGGAGCCCCGCCGTCGTCCGCCACAGGCACGAGGCCCGCGCTCATTCGCCCGGCGTCAGGTAGAGCTGGCCGTCCCGCGCCTCCACCGCATGCGTGCCGACCGGCTTCGTGGCCGGCAGGCACAGCGCCTCGCCGGACCTGAGGCAGAACTCGGCGGAGTGCAGCGGGCACTCGACCTTCGTCCCCTCGAGCCACCCCTCGGCCAGGGATGCGTCCTCGTGGGTGCAGGTGTCGTCGATCGCGTAGAACGCGCCGTCCTCGGCGTGGAACACCGCGACGTCGTCGCGCGTGCCCGCCGTCTGCGCCGGGATCACGCGGGACTCGCCCTCCGGGATGTCCGCCGCCGCGCCGATGTGGATGGGCTCCGCCATGTGCTGCCTCCGTGCTCCGCCGGCCCGCGCCGGTTCCTTCAGGGTCTGCACGCCACGGTATCGCGCGGGCGTCAGAGGACCTCGACGGCGCGCAGGCCCGGGCACAGCCGCCGGATCTCCGCCCCGATGCGCCGGTGGGTGGTGAAGCCGCGGGCCGGGCACCCGCCGCACGTCCCGCCGAGAGCGAGCGTCACGGTGCCGTCCCGGATCTCGACCACGTCCGCCGCACCGGCGGCGACGACGGCGCGCACCGTCCCGTCCGCGCAGCGCCTCGAGCGGGGCGGGGGCGGCGGCGGCCATGTCCTCGTCCGAGCGGACGGGGACGTTCAGGAGCACCCAGAGCAGCGCCGTCGTGACCAGGATGATCGAGGTGACCTTGCGCAGGCAGCCCTTCGCCGAGGCCCACATGGAGGTGAGCACGGTGCGGGCACGCGCATCGCGATCAGCAGCACGTAGACCGGCAGGCTCGGCCGGTCACGTCGCGCTCGCGCAGCGCGCGGGTCACGGGGAGAAGGAGGGCCATGGGGTCCTCGCCTGGGGTGCCGTGCCCCGGACCGGCGGTCCGGGACGCTCGGTGCCGTCACCGGAATTACGTCTGACGGGCGTGAGCTACGGGGGGCCTTACTCCCCTCGGCGGCGACGCGCACCTCCCCCGATCGACTCAGGACCGGAACGCGCGCGCCACCTCGAGGAAGCGGTCGTTGGCCTCGACCTCACCCATCGTGACGCGGACGCCCTCGCCCGCGAACGCCCGCACCGAGAGCGCTCGGGCCTGGGCTGCCTCGGCGAACGCGGCGGTCTGATCACCCAGCGGCAGCCACACGAAGTTGGCCT
This sequence comes from Micrococcus sp. M4NT, assembly GCF_033790745.1. Classification (NCBI taxonomy): domain Bacteria; kingdom Bacillati; phylum Actinomycetota; class Actinomycetes; order Micrococcales; family Micrococcaceae; genus Micrococcus; species Micrococcus sp. M4NT. The sequence continues at coordinate 48,278 of NZ_JAMYEH010000003.1, read as the reverse complement.
GGGTCTCGGGCACGTCCCAGCCGGCCTCCTGCAGCGCGGCGACGACGCGCTCGCGCTCGTCCACCACGGTCTGCACGTGGCCGAGGACCTCGTCCAGGTGCTCGAGCGAGGCGACGGCGGCCTGCTCGGCGAGCGTGGAGACGGCGAAGGGCACGGCCACCGTGCGCAGCGCGGAGGTGATCTCCGGGTGGGACACGGAGTAGCCGACACGGAGGTTGGCCAGGCCGTGCGCCTTGGAGAAGGTCCGCAGCACCACCACGTTGCGGTGCTTCCGGTACATCTCCGGGCCCTTGACGGCGTCCTCGTCCCGGATGAACTCCACGTAGGCCTCGTCGATCACCACGAGGATGTGGGAGGGCACCTTCGCCAGGAAGTCCTCCACCTCGACCGTGGTGAGCACCGGGCCGGTGGGGTTGTTCGGGGTGCACAGCAGGATCACGCGCGTGCGGTCCGTGATGGCGTCCAGCATGGCCGGCAGGTCGTGTCGGTGGTCCGCGGTGAGCGGCACCATGACGTCCTTCGCGCCGGCGCTGCGGGCCACGATCGGGTAGGCCTCGAAGGAGCGCCACGCGAAGATCACCTCGTCCGGCTCGGTGCCCTCCCCCTCGCCCGCGAAGGCGGTGATGATCTGGGACAGCGCGCCCAGCGAGCCGGCGCCGGTGACGATGTCCTCGGCCGGGACGTCCAGGTGGGTGGCCAGCTTCTCACGCAGCTCCGTGGCGAGCGGGTCCGGGTAGCGGCACAGCAGGCTCGGGGCGCCCTCGACGCCGGTCACGATCTCGTGCACGCGCTCCACGACGCCCGGCACCGGGGCGAACGGGTTCTCGTTCGAGGAGAGCTTGTACGGAGTGAGGCCGGGGACGGCCACGGGCGGCTTGCCGGCCGCGTACGGCGGCAGCTTGCCGACCTTGGCGTGGGCACGGACGACGGCGGGGCTGGGCTGAGCGGAGTCGGTCATGTGGCACAGGATACGGCGGTGACGAGGCTCTCAGCCGTCGCCGAGGGCGGCCGCCACCCGCTGAGCGGCGGCGGACAGGCGGGCCCCGATCGCCTCGAGGTCCTCCGCCCGGGTCGCGAAGACGACGGCGAGCGCCGCCGGGAACTGGCCCCGCACCGCGAGCGGCACGGCCACCGAGGACACGCCGGTGATCACCTCGTCGCGGCTCGAGGCCCAGCCGCGCGCGCGGGCGCCGGCGACCTCCGGACGTTCGGCGCCGTCGTCGTGCGGGCCCACCCCCTGCCCGCCCTCGGCGCGGCGGGCGCGCTGCGCGGCCCACTCCGCCTCCGGCATGGCGGCCGCGAGGGCGATGCCCGGCGCGCCGACCCCCAGCGGGTGGCGCGTGCCCGGCCGCTGGGTCACGAGGTTGCCGCGCGGGGGCTCCACCGTGGCGAGGGTGAGGCAGTCCGCGCCGTCCCAGACCACGAGGAAGGCGGTCATGTGGAGGTCGGCCGAGACGGAGGTGAGCTCGGGCAGGGCCGCGGCGCGCAGGTCCGGCTCCACCCGGCCCGCAAGCACCGCGAGGCCCGGGGCGACGAGGACGCGGCCGGCGTCGTCCCGGCGCAGGAGGCCGTGCTCCTCGAAGGTGCGGAGCATGCGGTAGGCCACCGAACGGTGGACGCCGAGGCCCTCGGCGAGCTCGGCGATGGTGGGCGGCGTGGGCGCCTCGGCCACGGCCTCGAGCATCGTGAGCGCACGGGAGAGGGTCTGCGACGGCGCCTCGGCGCGCACGGGGCGGGAGCGGGACGTCTCGGGGGGCATCGTGCGCTCCTTCGCTCAACGGGGCCGGGCGGAACGGGGTGGATGGACCGCGCGGGGGCACACCGGACGGCGTGTGGGCGCCCCCACGCGGGGTTGTGAAGCCGGTCACGCCCGCGTACAGTCTGCCACAGGCGTGTTCCCTCTGGGAACGACGCGTTCTCTGAGCGAACAGGCGCCGGGTGCCATCCTCGGCCGCAGCGAAAGGTCTCCCATGCTGTTCCACCACCACGGCTACGTCTCCACCGATCCCCGCGTCCAGCCCGCCGCCGGCACGGGCCTCACCCGCCCCGCCGAGCTGCCGGACGAGATGGACGTGCTGATCGTCGGCACGGGCCCCGCCGGCATGATCGCCGCGGCCCAGCTCGCGATGTTCCCGGACGTCCACGCCCGCATCATCGAGCGCCGCCCGCACCGCCTCGAGATCGGCCAGGCCGACGGCATCCAGGCCCGCTCCGTGGAGACCTTCCAGGCGTTCGGATTCGCGAACCAGATCATCGACGAGGCCTTCGACCTCACCTCGATGGCCTTCTGGAACCCGGACCCCGAGGACCCGGCGGACATCGTCCGCACCCAGCTCGCCGAGGACGACCCGGAGGGCGTCTCCGAGTTCCCGCACCTGATCGTGAACCAGGCGCGCATCCTGGACTGGTTCGCCGAGTTCATGATGAACGCCCCGGCCCGCATGGCCCCCGACTACGGCTGGGCCTTCGAGTCCCTCGACGACTCCGGCACCGGCGCGCACCCCGTCTCCGTGACCCTGCGCCGCACGGTGGACGCCGAGGGCAACGCCCTGGAGAACCCGGAGGACGGCGAGCTGCGCACCGTGCGCGCGGCGTACGTGGTGGGCGCGGACGGCGCCGGCTCGCGCGTGCGCAAGGCGATCGGCCACTCCCTCTCCGGCGACGCCGCCAACCACGCGTGGGGCGTCATGGACGTCCTCGCGGACACCGACTTCCCGGACATCCGCACGAAGTGCTCGATCCACTCGCAGGCCGGCTCGATCCTCCACATCCCCCGCGAGGGCGGGCACCTGTTCCGCATGTACGTGGACCTGGGCGTGGTGCCGGAGGGCGACGGCCACACCATCCGCAAGACCCCGCTCGAGGAGGTCATCAAGCGCGCCCAGGCGATCCTCCACCCCTACCGCCTCGACGTGAAGGAGACCGCCTGGCACTCGGTGTACGAGGTCGGCCACCGTCTGACCTCGGGCTTCGACAACCGCGAGCGCGTGGGCCAGCCCACCGTGTTCCTGCTCGGCGACGCCTGCCACACCCACTCCGCGAAGGCCGGCCAGGGCATGAACGTGTCCATGCAGGACGGCTGGAACCTGGGCTGGAAGCTCGGCCACGTCCTCTCCGGCCGCGCACCCCAGGAGCTGCTCGCCACCTACGCGGACGAGCGCAAGGACATCGCCAAGAACCTGATCGACTTCGACAAGGAGTGGTCCACGCTCATGGCGAAGCCCGTCTCCGAGCTGGGTGATCCGAACTACGTGGCGGAGTTCTACACGAAGACCGCTGAGTTCCCTGCGGGCTTCATGACCCAGTACCAGCCGTCCATGCTGACCTCGGGCACCGCGCACCAGGACCTGGCATCCGGCTTCCCTGTGGGCAAGCGCTTCAAGTCCGCCCTCGTGGAGCGCTCGTGCGACACCAACGTGAAGCACCTGGGCCACCTGCACCGCGCGGACGGCCGCTGGCGCGTCTACGTGTTCGCGGACTCCGCGTCCCCCCGTTCAGCGGACTCGCAGGCGGCCGCCTGGGCCCGGGCGATCGCGGAGGACCCGCAGTCCTTCCGCAACCGCTTCACCCCGCCCGGCGCGCCCGAGGACACCGTGTTCGACGTCAAGGTCGTGTACCAGCAGCAGCAGTCCGAGTTCGACTGGACCGACGCGCCCGCCGTGTTCGTGCCGACCACGGGCCCGCTCGGCCTGCGCGACCTGAACAACGTGTTCGCCACGTGCCGGCCCAAGCACGGCGAGGACGTCTTCGAGGCGCGCGGCATCAGCCGCGACGGCGCCGTCGTGGTCGTCCGCCCGGACCACTACGTGTCCGGCGTCTTCCCGCTGGACGCCCCCGCGATGGTGAACGAGTTCTTCGCGGGCGTGCTGTCCGACCGGGCCTGACCCGACCGGCTCAGCGGCTGCGCGGCGTGCGGGCGATCTCCTCGGGCGCCTGGCTGACCACCCCCGCCCGACGCCGCGCGTCGGCGCCCTCGACGCTCCGCTGCAGGCGCACCGTCCGGCTGGAGAGCACGGCGCCCGTGGCCAGCCCGGCGAGCGCGGCGTGCACGCCGGCCACCTCGGCGCGAGCGGCGGGGTCGGCGGCCTCGAAGTCCTCGATCATGCGGGTGTAGTCCCCGAGCGCGTGGGCCCGGTCCAGGTCAGTCGCGACGGCCTCCGCATCCTGTCCCAGGCGCGAGGCGAGCCCGGGCAGGTCGTGGGGGTCCAGCCGGTCCGGCCCCAGCCGCTCGATCCCGTCCTGCCATCCCGCCTCGGACGAGGTCCCCGGGGCGAGCAGCGCGGGTGCCTCGTCCGGCCCCTCGGGGTGGAAGGTGACGGTGGCCCGCTGCAGGCCGAGGGGGTTCGGGCCGCCGTCGGCCGCGGTGTAGAGGTCACGGTCCGTGGCGAACTCGAGGATCGGCACACCGGCCGGCGCGGACTGGTTCCCGTTCGGCGCACCCACGGTCATGACGCCGCGCACCGAGTAGGCCTGGGAGAATCCGGGATCGTCCGCCAGGTTGACCGCGTGCACGCCGCCCTGGCTGTACCCGGCCAGCAGGAGGTCGGCGCCCGTCGGCACGCCCGCCGCCGCGAGGGCCTGCGCGATGCCGGCCGCCGTCCGGCGCGAGTCGTTCCCCAGCGCGTCGAGGTTGCCCCCACCGTCCGCCCAGTTGTCCGAGCGATGCTGCGGCAGCAGCCCCTCCTGGGTGCCCGGCAGGCCCACGAGCCACACGTCCGCGCCGTCCGCGCCGCGGATCCGGGTGACGGTCACCGCGCCCTCGCCGTCGCTGTGCCGCGGGATGAGGTGCGCGACCTCGGACAGGTGGCCGGTGAGACGCCGGGGCGCCTCGAGGTGGTCCACAGGCTCCCCGGCGACCTCGAGGGGATCGGCGTTCGTGGGGTCCAGGAGCGGGTAGACCTCGGCGATGAGCCGCCACGCGGCCGCGGGCGTGAGGCGCAGGCTGGGGTCGATGTCCCCCAGGCGGTCCGCCGCCCACTCGAGCTCACCGCCCAGCTCCCCCACGGCGCACTGCCCCGCCACCCAGTCCCGCACGGGCCCGCCGAATCCACCGATGGCCGCGATGCCCTCGTCCACCGTCGTCCCCACGGGGAGGCCGAGCAGCTGGGCCAGGAGCGCCTCCCCCACGACCTCCGTGCCCGCCCGCACGAGGAACTCCGCCTCCTCGACGGACAGGCCGTCCGCCGCCCGCGCCTCGAGCGCGGCTCCCAGCACGGCCGCCCGCGGGTCCTCCGCGTCCATGACGCCGGCCGCCCCCTGCTCGGCCCGGCGGTACGCCTCCGCAGCCCGCCGCAGGTCCTCCCGGTTGCGGGCGAGCGCGTCCGTCAGGCCCTGGAGACGGCGGGCGCCCTCGCGCAGCGCCTCCCGCAGGCGGGCCGCCGCGCCCGGGCCGGAGGCGGCCCGGTCCACGAGGGACGCCGCGTGCTCGGCGTGGAACACCAGGACGCGGGTGACGTCCGCGGCCTCGCGGAACCGCTCGGCGGCCGCGTCGATGCCGTCCAGGTCCGCGTAGACGGACCCCGGACCACCCTGGGTGCTGAAGCGGACCACGTCTCCCACGCCGCTCACACCCCCGCCACGCTCAGCAATGCGGCCCGGGCGGACTCCTCCGCCTGGCGGATCCGCTGCTCGGCGGCGAGCCGGGCGTCCTCAGCCTCCCGCTCGGCCGCGGCGAGCAGGGCCAGCCACTCCTCGGCGGAGGCGACGAGCGCCCCCGCCTCGGCCAGCAGCGCCTCGGCCCGGGCCAGGTGCTCCCGCGCCGCGCTCGACCGCCACTCCACCTCGAGGGTCGCGCGGATGATCCCCTGCGCCGCCAGGAGCTCCCGGAGCAGCCCCTGGAGGGGATCCCACGCCGCGCGCAGCACCGTAGCGGCCCCCAGCGCGTCCTCGAGATCGTCCTGCGCGCCGCTGAAGCGGCCGGCGAGGGACGCGACGACGTCGTCCAGGCCCACGGCGCGCAGCAGCGGGACCGGGGAGGGAGGGAGGAGGGGCGCGGAGATCAGCTCGGCGACGGGCATGGCCCCACGGTAGGGAGGGCGCCCGGCCACGTTCCCCGGGCGAGGGGCCGGCCGGGGACGGGGGCCCGTGCGTCGTGACCTGTGCAGGAGGAGCCGGCGGGCGGGGGTGTTGACCCACCTCACACCCTCCCCTATCCTGAACGAACGGTCAGTAATTCGATCCGCCGCGCGCGGACCCCGGGCACGGACCATCAGCCCGCACTCTCACGTGAGGTGAACCCCATGACGCAGACCAGCTCGACCACCCCCCTGGCCTCCGTCCCGTCCCCCGAGGATGCGGCCGGCCAGGAGAACTTCGATCGCCTGATCGCGGAGGACTCGCGCATCGAGCCCCGCGACTGGATGCCCGAGGCCTACCGCAAGTCCCTGACCCGCCAGGTCTCCCAGCACGCGCACTCCGAGATCATCGGCATGCAGCCCGAGGCCAACTGGATCACGCGCGCCCCCTCGCTCAAGCGCAAGGCCATCCTCATGGCCAAGGTGCAGGACGAGGCCGGCCACGGCCTGTACCTGTACTCGGCCGCCGAGACCCTCGGCACCCCGCGCGACGTGCTCAACCAGCAGCTGATCACCGGCCGCGCCAAGTACTCCTCGATCTTCAACTACCCGGCCCGCACGTGGGCGGACATGGGCGCGATCGGCTGGCTCGTGGACGGCGCCGCGATCTGCAACCAGGTGCCGCTGTGCCGCGCCTCCTACGGCCCGTACGGCCGCGCGATGGTGCGCATCTGCAAGGAGGAGTCCTTCCACCAGCGCCAGGGCTGGGAGATCCTCTTCGAGCTCTCGAACGGCACCCCGGAGCAGAAGCAGATGGCCCAGGACGCGGTGGACCGCACCTACGGCCCTGCCCTGCAGATGTTCGGCCCGCCGGACGCCGACTCCCCGAACTCCCAGCAGTCGATGGCGTGGAAGGTCAAGCGCTTCTCCAACGACGACCTGCGCCAGCGCTTCGTGGACATGATCGTCCCGCAGGCCGAGGCCCTCGGGCTGACCCTGCCGGACTCGGACCTGAAGTGGAACGAGGAGCGCGGCCACTACGACTACGGCCAGCTGGACTGGGAGGAGTTCAACGCCGTGATCAAGGGCAACGGCCCCATGAACACCCAGCGCCTGGCCCGCCGCATCCAGGCCCACGAGGACGGCGCCTGGGTCCGCGAGGCCGCCGCCGCCTACGCCCGCCGCCAGGCCGAGCAGCACGCCGCGGCCGACACCCAGCTGATCGGAGCCTGATCCATGACCGAGAACACCTCCGCCTCGAACGAGTGGCCCCTCTGGGAGGTCTTCGTCCGCGCGAACCGCGGCCTCTCCCACGTGCACGCGGGCTCGCTGCACGCCCCGGACGCCACCATGGCGCTGCGCAACGGCCGTGACCTCTACACGCGCCGCAACGAGGGCACCTCCGTGTGGGTCGTCCCCGCGGACGCGATCGCGGCCTCGGACCCGGACTCCAAGGGCGGCTTCTTCGAGTCCGCCCAGGGCAAGTCCTACCGCCACGCCACCTACTACCAGAAGTCCGAGGGGGTGCCCCACCTGTGAGCTTCGCGACCAACGACTCCGCCACGAAGCACTCCGCCGGCGTCGCCATCACCGCGGAGGAGATCTCCTCCGGTGAGCAGAAGGCCTCGGACGAGGTGGCCCGCTACGCCGTGTACCTGGGCGACGACTCGCTCATGCTCGGCCAGCGCCTCTCCTGGTGGATCTCCCGCGCCCCGGAGCTCGAGGAGGACATCGCCCTCGGCAACATCGCCCTGGACCTCGTCGGCCATGCCCGCTTCCTCCTCTCCTACGCCGGCACGGCGTGGGGGAAGAGCGAGGACGACCTGGCCTACTTCCGCGACGAGGAGGAGTTCCGCTCTGTCCGCCTCGTGGAGGCCGAGAACGGCGACTTCGCCAAGACCATCGCGCGTCAGCTGTACTTCTCCTTCTACGCGTACGAGCTCTACTCGCGCCTGAAGGAGTCCACGGACGCCACCCTGGCCGCCATCGCGGACAAGGCGCTCAAGGAGGTCCTGTACCACCAGGACCACGCCGCCGAGTGGCTCAACCGCCTGGGCCTCGGCACCGAGGAGTCGGCGCGCCGCATGCAGCGCGGCCTGGACGAGCTGTGGCCCTACGTGCCCGAGCTCTTCCACGACGACGACCTCACCCGCTCGCTCGCGGAGGAGGGCGTCGCGGTGCTCCCCTCCTCCCTCGAGGAGCCCACGATGTCCCGCCTGACGTCCGCCATCACGGCGGCCGGCCTGCAGGTCCCCGCGACGGGCACCGCCCGCGGCGGCGACCGCTCCGGTGAGATGAGCGAGCACCGCGGCTACATCCTGGCCGAGATGCAGTCCCTGGCCCGCCGTCACCCGGGGGCCACCTGGTGACCACCGCCAGCGAGCTGCGCCCCGCCGACCCCGCCGACGCGCGGGTCTGGGACGCGGCCTCCACCGTGCACGACCCGGAGATCCCCGTGCTGTCCATCGCGGACCTGGGGATCCTCCGGGACGCGCACGCGGAGGGCGAGAAGGCCGTCGTCGTCATCACCCCCACGTACTCCGGCTGCCCCGCGATGGAGACGATCTCCACGGATGTGGCCCGCGCGCTCACCCGCGCCGGGTTCGCGGACGCGGAGGTGCGGCTGGTCCTCCAGCCGGCGTGGACCACGGACTGGATGACGGACGAGGGCAAGGCCAAGCTCAACGAGTACGGGATCGCCCCGCCGTCGGCGCGCGCCGACGGCGGCCCCGTGCGGATCGGGCTGACCGTCAAGTGCCCCCGCTGCCACTCCCTGAACACCCGCGAGATCACCCGCTTCGGCTCCACCTCGTGCAAGGCGCTGTACACCTGCAACGAGTGCCTCGAGCCCTTCGACTACTTCAAGGTGCACTGATGACCGAGACCACCGCCGCCCCCGCTGCCGGCAAGCGCCGCGCCGCCTTCAACACCCTCGAGGTGACCGAGCTGCGCCGGCTCACCGAGGACTCCGTGGAGGTCACCTTCGCGGTGCCCGAGGAGCTCGCGGACGACTACGACTACGTGCCGGGCCAGTACGTCGCCCTGCGCAAGGAGCTGGAGGGGCAGGAGGTCCGCCGCTCGTACTCCATCTGCGCCGTCCCGACGCGCGGCGAGATCCGCGTGGCCGTGAAGAAGGACTTCGGCGGCCGGTTCTCCACCTGGGCGAACGAGCAGCTGCAGGTGGGCGAGAAGATCGACGTGATGAACCCGCAGGGCGCGTTCACCTCGCGCTCGCACATCACCTCGCTCAACGACGCCGAGAAGGTGGCCGCGGAGCAGGTGGCCAAGAAGGACAACGCCCACCTCGTGGCGTTCGCCGCGGGCTCGGGCATCACGCCGATCATGGCGATCGCGAAGGCCGTGCTGGCCGCATCGGAGACCTCGCGCTTCGACCTGGTCTACGCGAACCGCTCGGCCATGGACGTGATGTTCGCCGAGGAGCTCGGCGACCTCAAGGACAAGTACCCCGCCCGCTTCTCCGTGCACCACGTGCTCTCCCGCGAGCAGCGCGTCTCCCCGCTGCTCTCCGGCCGCATCGACGCCGAGAAGCTCGAGACCCTGCTCAACCAGGTGATCGACGTGGACGGCACCGACGAGTGGTTCCTCTGCGGCCCGTTCGAGCTCGTCCAGCTCATGCGCGACACCCTCGCCACGCGCGGCGTGTCCGAGGATGACATCCGCTTCGAGCTGTTCACCACCGGCAAGCCGGAGAACCCGCAGGGCCAGTCCGGCCGCGTGGTCGAGGTGGACCCCTCGGGCAGGAACGTCACCATCGAGTTCAACCTGGACGGCCTGACCGCCAAGGTCGACTCCCCCGCGTCCGCGCACGAGACCATCCTGAACGCCGCCCTGCGCGTGCGCTCGGACGTCCCGTTCGCGTGCGCCGGCGGCGTGTGCGGCACCTGCCGCGCCAAGGTCACCGACGGCACGTACGAGATGGGCGAGAACTACGCCCTCGAGAAGGACGAGGTCGACGCCGGCTACGTCCTCACGTGCCAGACACGCCCCACCTCGGACGCCATCACCGTCGACTTCGACGCCTGATCCGCGCCCGCCCCGCCTGAGCCAGACCGAGCCGCCCGAAGGAGCCCCCGTGATCCAGCTGAGCATCGCCGACGGCGTCGCCGAGATCGTCCTCGACGCGCCCCAGAAGATGAACGCCCTCGACGAGGCCGCCCTGGCCGAGCTCGGCGAGGCCTATGCGGAGGCCGCGGCCGGCGTCGAGACCGGCGAGGTCCGCGCCGTGCTGCTGCGCGGCGAGGGGCGCGGGTTCTGTGCGGGCCGGGACATCTCCCACGTCACGCCCGCCGACGACGACGCCACCGCGTACCTGCGGGACAGGGTCACCCCCGTGCTGCGGACGATGTCGGAGATCCCGGTGCCGACGTTCGCGGCCGTGCAGGGCGCGTGCCTCGGCGTGGGACTCGGCCTCGCGATCGCCACCGACGTGGTCTACGTGGCCGAGAACGCCAAGATCGGCTCGCCGTTCGCCAACCTCGGCGCCACCCTGGACTCGGGTGGCCACTGGCTGTTCACCGAGCGCCTGGGCGCGCACCGCACGCTCGACCTCATCTACACCGCCGAGCTGATCTCGGGGGCCGAGGCCGTGCAGGCGGGCCTGTTCTCCCGCGCGGTCCCGGCCGAGGAGCTGCTGGAGTTCACCCGCGCCAAGGCCGCCCAGGTGGCCTCCGGCGCGACGCTGGCCTTCCGCGCGTCGAAGGAGCTGGTCCGCCAGATCCGTGACGAGCGCGTCGGCCTGTGGGAGTCCCTCGACGCGGAGAACGTGGCGCAGGGCGACCTGTGCGGCACCGCCGACTACGCGGAGGGCTTCAAGGCCTTCCAGGAGAAGCGCAAGCCGGAGTTCACCGGCCGCGGCTGAGCCCTCCGTCCTCCACAGGCCCCCGCGACACCCAGACCACGGCGCCGCCCGCCCCCTCCGTGAGAGGGGGCGGGCGGCGCCGTCGAGCGGGCCGTGGGGGACGTCACAATCACGACATCCCTCGAGGGCGTGGCGCGAGTCACACCACATCGTATACGGTGACCCGTGTCACTTCCCGACCGAACGGTCGGTCACATGCGTCTCTCGCCGTCTCGCACCGCAGGCCGCAGCCCCTCACCCCAGGAGCACCCATGAGCCATACCGTCGCCTCCCCAGCCGCCCCGGCCGCCCGCGACCCCCGCGAGGAGCGCAAGGTCCTCGCCGGCACCCTCGTCGGCACCACCATCGAGTGGTACGACTTCTTCATCTTCGCCCAGGCCACCGCACTGGTCTTCGCCGCCCTGTTCTTCGCCCCGATGGGCTCGACCGGCTCGCAGATCGCCGCCTGGGTCACCCTCGGCATCTCGTTCCTCGTGCGCCCCCTCGGCGCCATCATCGCGGGCCACCTCGGCGACAAGTTCGGTCGCAAGATCGTCCTGTCCTTCACCCTGATCGGCATGGGCCTGGCCACCACGCTCATCGGCCTCCTGCCCACCTACGCCCAGATCGGCGTGTGGGCCCCCATCCTCCTCGTGCTGCTCCGCCTTCTCCAGGGCTTCTCCGCCGGCGGCGAGTGGGGCGGCGCGGCCCTCCTGGCCGTCGAGCACGCCCCCAAGGGCAAGCGCGGCCTCTTCGGCGCGGCCCCCCAGGTCGGCGTGCCGCTCGGCATGATCCTGGCGACCGGCGCGCTCTTCCTGGTGCGCTCCAACATGACCGAGGAGGCCTTCCTCACCTGGGGCTGGCGCATCCCCTTCCTGATCTCGATCATCCTGATCGTGGTCGGCTACTTCATCCGCAAGGCCGTGGAGGAGTCCCCGGTCTTCAAGGAGATGCAGCAGCTCAAGGCCAAGGAGTCCGCCCCCCTGGGCGAGCTGTTCCGCGGCCACACCAAGGAGGTCATCCTCGCCGCCGTGATCTTCGCGGCCAACAACGGCGTGGGCTACCTGCTGATCGCCTGGTTCTCCAAGTACGGCGGCCCCAAGGGCCTGGGCATGACCTCCACAGAGGTGCTGACCGCGAGCCTCGTGGGCGGCCTCGGCTGGTTCATCTTCACCCTGTTCGGCGGCTGGATCTCCGACAAGATCGGCCGCAAGACCACGTTCGTCGTCGGCTACGCGATCCTGATCGCCTGGGCGTTCCCCCTGTTCAGCCTGCTGAACACGGCCTCCCTGCCGCTCTTCGCCCTGGCCCTGTTCGTGCTGACGATGGGCCTCGGCCCCTCGTACGGCCCGCAGTCCGCCATGTACGCCGAGATGTTCCCGGCTCGCGTCCGCTTCTCGGGCGTCTCCATCGGATACGCTCTCGGCACCATCATCGGCGGCGCCTTCGCCCCGCTGATCGCCGATCTCCTCGTCAAGAACGGCTGGGAGTACGTCGCCTGGTACATCGTGGGCATCTCCGCGATCTCCCTGATCGCCGTCCTCCTGGTGCCCAAGGGCATCCAGGACCGCGAGCTGCACGACGAGGAGGTCGTCGCGACCCGCTCCACCCCGGTGGTCTCCGCCTGATCACCCTCCGCTGACGGGCTCCGCCCGCCACACACGACGACGGCGCCTCCTCCTCCACGGGAGGAGGCGCCGTTCGCTGTGCCCGGCTCGGCACCTGACGAGGTGAGGTGGTCGGGTCCGCGGGTCCCGTGCGTCGGGCCCTCTGGGGACGCGGCCCACGGCGAGGAGACGCCCGCCGCCGTGAGGGCGCGCGCGAGCGGCACGGCGGCGCCGGCGACGGCGTCCATCACGTCCTCGCCCCGTCACACCCCGCGCCCTGGTTGACCCCCGTCACACCGGGCCGGGATACTGATACCTGAACGCACGGTCGGTAATTCGGTGCGCCCCTGGCGCCCCACTCCCCGGCGCCCGCCCGCAACGCAAGGAGACCCCGCATGTCCACCCCTTCCCAGGCCCTGCTCGTCGGAGGTCGCCGCACCCCGGTCGGCCGCTACGGCGGCGCCCTCTCCTCCGTCCGCCCCGACGACCTCGCGGCCCTCACCATCAAGGCCGTGATCGAGGATGCCGGCATCGACCCGGCGGTCGTGGACGATGTCATCCTCGGCAACGCCAACGGCGCCGGCGAGGAGAACCGCAACGTCGCCCGCATGGCCTGGCTGCTGGCCGGCTTCCCGGACACCGTCCCGGGCATCACCGTGAACCGTCTCTGCGCCTCGGGCATGTCCGCGATCGGCATCGCCACCGCGATGGTGCGCTCCGGGATGGCCGACGTCGTCGTGGCCGGAGGCGTGGAGTCGATGTCCCGCGCCCCCTGGGTGATGGAGAAGCCGACGACGGCGTTCGCCAAGCCCGGCGCGGCCTTCGACACCGCGATCGGCTGGCGTTTCGTGAACCCGCGCTTCGCGGACGGCGAGTTCGGCGAGAAGTTCACCTTCTCCATGCCGGAGACCGCCGAGGAGGTCGGCGAGGTGGACGGCATCACCCGCGAGGACGCCGACGCCTTCGCCGCCCGCTCGCACGAGCGTGCGCTGGCCGCCATCGAGGCCGGCCGCTTCGCGGACGAGATCGTGCCCGTCGTCGTCACGGGCCGCAAGGGCGCCGAGACGATCGTGGACACGGACGAGGGCCCCCGCCCCGGCTCCACCCCCGAGGTGCTCGCCGGCCTGCGCCCGATCATCAAGAAGGACGGCGTGGTCACCGCCGGCAACTCCTCCTCCCTCAACGACGGCGCCTCGGCGATCCTCGTCGTCTCCGAGCGGGCCGCCCAGAAGTACGGCCTGACCCCGCGGGCCCGCGTCGTGGAGTCCACCTCGGCGGGCCTGGCTCCCGAGATCATGGGCCTGGGCCCCGTCCCGGCCACCGAGAAGGCCCTCGAGCGCTCCGGCTGGTCCGTGGCGGATCTGGGCGCCGTCGAGCTCAACGAGGCCTTCGCCACCCAGTCCCTGGCCTCGATGCGTCGCCTCGGCCTGGACCCGGAGACCGTCAACGCCGACGGCGGCGCGATCGCCCTGGGCCATCCGCTGGGCTCCTCGGGTTCGCGCCTCGTGGTCACGCTGCTCGGTCGGATGGAGCGCGAGGGCGCGGACAGGGGCCTGGCCACGATGTGCGTGGGTGTGGGCCAGGGCTCCGCGATGCTCGTGGAGAAGGTGTGAGCATGGCCGAGACCCGCGAGACCCCTCAGGCCGAGGCGGATCCCGACGTCGTCGGCCCGCGCCTGGACGCGGCGGACTTCACCGCCCTGCGGATCGAGGAGCGCGAGGACCGGCTCCACGCGCGCATGGACCGCCCCGCGGTGCGCAACGCGATCGACGCGACCATGGTGGACGAGTTCCACGCGGTGTGCGCACACCTCGAGCAGAACCCCAAGATCCTCATCATCTCGGGCACGCAGGTGGAGTCGAAGAAGGCCCCCGGCACGTTCTCGGGCATCTTCGCGTCCGGCGCGGACATCGGCCAGCTGCGCGAGCGGCGCCGCGACGACGCCCTGCGCGGCGTGAACTCGCAGGTGTTCGACCGCATCCACCGCCTGCCGATGCCCGTCATCGCCGCGATCGACGGCTTCGCCCTGGGCGGCGGCGCCGAGCTCGCGTACGCGGCGGACTTCCGCATCGCCACGCCCTCCCTGAAGATGGGCCAGCCGGAGACCGGCCTCGGCATCACGGCTGCCGCGGGCGCGCAGTGGCGCCTCAAGGAGCTCGTCGGCGAGCCGGTGGCCCTCGAGCTGCTGCTGGCCGGCCGCATCCTGGACGCCCAGGAGGCCCTGGACCTCACGCTCGTCACCGAGCTGCACGAGCCGGACCACCTGGAGGACGCCGCCCACGCCCTGGCGGACCGCATCGCGCAGCAGGACCCCCTGGCGGTGCGCCTGTCCAAGCGCGTGTTCCACCTGCCCCGCGAGGCCCACCCCCACGTGGACGAGATCGCGCAGGCCATCCTGTTCGAGTCCGAGGCCAAGTTCGAGCGCATGCAGGCGTTCCTGGACCGCAAGAAGAAGTGAGGACTTCCATGACCGAAACCCAGAACACCCCTGACACCTCCCGCGCGTCCGTGCCCGACGTCGTCGGCGTCCTCGGCGGCGGCCGCATGGGCGGCGGCATCGCCCACGCCTTCCTCACCTCCGGTGCCGCCGAGGTGATCGTGGTGGAGCGCGACGCGCAGTCGGCCGAGGCAGCCAAGGAGCGGATCGAGGCGGACCTTGCGAAGTCCCTCGAGCGCGGCAAGCTGGACGGCAACCTGGACGTGTGGG
Organism: Micrococcus sp. M4NT; assembly: GCF_033790745.1. Classification (NCBI taxonomy): domain Bacteria; kingdom Bacillati; phylum Actinomycetota; class Actinomycetes; order Micrococcales; family Micrococcaceae; genus Micrococcus; species Micrococcus sp. M4NT. The sequence continues at coordinate 33,092 of NZ_JAMYEH010000003.1, read as the reverse complement.
CCGAGCGCCTCACGATCTCCCTGGACCGCGCCGACTTCGCCCGCTGCGGGCTCGTGGTGGAGGCCGTCTTCGAGGACATGCAGGTCAAGATCGACGCCCTCACCGACGTCGAGAAGCACCTGGCCGAGGACGCGTGGCTCGCCACGAACACCTCCTCGCTGTCCGTGGACGAGATCGCCCGCCACCTGGAGCGCCCCGAGCGCTTCTGCGGCCTGCACTACTTCAACCCGGTTCCGGCCTCGAAGCTCGTGGAGGTCGTCATCGGCGAGCAGACCGGCGAGGAGCTCACGGCCCTCGCCACCGAGTGGGTGCGCGGCCTGGGCAAGACCCCGGTCGTGGTGAAGGACGCGCCCGGCTTCGCGTCGTCGCGCCTCGGCGTGGCCATCGCGCTCGAGGCCATCCGCATGGTCGAGGAGGGCGTGGCCTCTCCCGAGGACATCGACGCCGCCATGGTGCTCGGCTACAAGTTCCCCGTCGGCCCGCTCGCGCTGACGGACATCGTGGGCCTGGACGTGCGCCTCGGGATCGCCGAGTACCTCGAGTCCCAGCTCGGCGAGCGCTTCGCCCCGCCGCAGCTCATGCGGGACATGGTGGCCCGCGGCGAGCTCGGCCGGAAGTCCGGCAAGGGGTTCTTCGACTACGAGGGACAGGCCTGAGCATCCGGCGCGCCGACCGCCCGTTCCGCTTCGAGCACCGCTGGGCGGTCCCCCTGCCCGCCGACGCGGTCATGGACCTCCTCGGCGAGCCGGTGGGCTACTCCTCGTGGTGGCCCGCGATCCCGCGGGCCCGCCGGATCGACGACGGCGTCCCGCCCGGCGCGATCGGCGAGCGGGCGGCCATCCGCCTGCGCGGCTTCGTCCCCGTGGGCCTGACCATGGAGCGCGTGGTGGACGACCGCGAGCGCGGCGTCCTCGTCGCCCGCGTCGAGGGGGACCTCGTGGGCACCGTCCGGGCGGAGGTCCGTCCGGAGGAACCCGGTGCCCACGCCCCGTCCCGGCCCGCGGACGACGGCACCGCCCCCGCCTCCGCCGCCGACAGGCGTTGCACCGTGCACTGGACCCAGGAGGTCGTGCTGGGTCCCACGTGGATGCGCGCGGTCGTCGTGATCCCGGGGGCGAGGGCCGCGATGCGCGCGAGCCACGCCGTGGCGATGCGGGCTGGCCGCCGCGCCCTGGGGGCGACGCGCCTGCCCGCGGGCTGAGCGCGGCGCTGCACCCGACGCTCCCGCGCGAACCCGCCGACGCAGCACGCCCGGCGCGGCGTCGCACAGCACGACGGCCCCCACCATCCGGTGGGGGCCGTCGTGTCGTCGTGGACTCGCTCAGGCTGCGGCGTGCTCACAGGTGCCGCAGGAGCAGTCCGCGCACTCGCACGTCGCGCAGGCGCATCCCTGGTCGCAGGAGCCGCACGCGCAGGTGTCGCACTCCTCGACGTGGTCGCCGTGCACGTGATGCAGGTGGCCGTCGTGCTTGTAGTCCACGTGGTGGCCGTGCTCGACGGCCCCGTGGCCGCAGTCCGGGCCGTGCGCGTGGTCGTGCTCGGGGTGGATGACGTGGGTGGTGTGGTCAGTGCTCGTCATGGTGGGCCTCCTCGGCTGCATGCTGGACGGCGTCCCGCAGGATGTGCGACACGTGGTCATCGGTGAGCGAGTACATCCGGGTCTTGCCATGGAGGTCGGATCGGACGAGACCGCTCATCCGCAGCACCCGCAGATGCTGGGACATCAGGGTGTGCGTGACCCCCGCGTGGTCGGCCAGGCCGGAGACGCTCGTCGGCTGCTCCGCCATCCGCAGCAGCGCGGTGATGCGCACCGGGGAGGCGAGGACCTTGAAGAGCTCGGCGGTCTGGGTGATGTCGGGGTTCACGCGCCGATCTTACCTGCACATGTTTGCAGGTGTCCACATGTCGGGGCGGTCGAGCACGAGCGGGGTGAACGCCGGGCACGTGTTCACCGCGCCCCACAGGTTCACCTCGGCGGCGCGGCGCACCCCCTGCTCGTCGAGGCCCTGGTACGTGACGAACTGCTGGATGATGCCGCCGACGTCGAGCAGGCGGTCCCCCCGGCCGTGCGCCGCGACGACCTCCTCCGGGAGGCGAGCGACGCCGTCGTGGTCCGTGATGTCCCGCGGGTGGGCGGTGAACCGGGGGCCGACGCCGACGCGGCGGGCGGTCTCCTCGAGCGACCCGGCGGGGAGCGTCAGAGTTCGGCCTGCGCCTCGTCCCAGCCACGGGAGAGCGGGGGACGCGCGACGCCGTCGAGCAGCGCCTCCGCGGGATCCTCCCCGAGGTGCTTGATGCGGTTCTCCGCGTCCACGTGGACGACACGCGGGGTGAAGGAGCGCGCCTCGGCGTCGTCCATCTGCGCGTAGGCCATGAGGATCACGATGTCTCCGGGGTGCACGAGGTGGGCGGCGGCGCCGTTGATGCCGATGACGCCCGAGCCGCGCTCGCCCGCGATCGTGTAAGTCTCGAGGCGGGCGCCGTTGGTGACGTCCACGATGCTCACGAGCTCGCCCGGCAGGATCTGGGCCGCGTCCAGGAGGTCCTGGTCCACGGTCACGGAGCCCACGTAGTGCAGGTCCGCCTGGGTCACGGTGGCCCGGTGGATCTTGGCGTGGAACATGGTGCGCAGCATGCGGTGAGGAGCTCTCCAGGTGGGGGCGGGGTGTGTCCCAGGGACGGGGACGAGTCTACGCGGGGTCTGCGCGGCGGCCGATGAGTCGTCCGGACGGGGCGGTGGGCCGGTGGGGCGGTGGGGCGAAGCGCGGAGGCAGTCGTACACGCCGCTACGTGATTCGGTAGCGGCGTGTACGACTGCCTCCCGGGATGTGGTCACCGCGCGCCCCCTCCCACGGGCGATCGCCGGGCGAGGTGTTCCCGCAGCTGCCACAGGAACGTGTCCAGATGCGCCGGCCGGAAGACGTCCGCCGTCACGCGGATCACCTCCCACCCGTCCGCCCTCAGGTTGGCGTCCCTCTCGACGTCCTCCCGCCACTGACGCTGATCCGTGCGGTGCTGGTCGCCGTCGTACTCCACGATCACCTTCGCATCGAGCCAGGCCAGGTCCACGCGCAGCCACTGCCCCGTGGACAGGACGATGCGCGGATTCACCTCAGGCTCGTCGACGCCGGCCAGGACGATGGCCACCCGGAGGCGGCTCTCCTGGGGCGAGCCGGATCCCGAGCGGACGAGGTCGAGCGCCTCGCGCGCCGCGCGGATGCCCTTGACCCGCGGCCGACTCGCCACGCCCTCCCTCAGCTCCACCAGCGTGCCCACGCCCGGCGGCAGCTCACGACGGCGGCGTTCCGAGTGAGCCACCCTCACGATGCTGTCCCCCAGCGCGACGAGGGCGTCCAGCTGCGCTCCACCCTTCGCGAGGTCCACGAACGTCCACGGGGAGGTGGTCACGCGGACGCCGTCGACGACCCGCACCGGCGCGTCCGGCGGGAGCCGATGGCACCGCAGGCCCGGGCGCTGCGTGCCCCCGCCGTGATGCCGGGGCTCCGCGAGATGGATGACAGCGCCAGCCTCCAGCCGCCCGGTCAGCCACAGCCCGAGCACCCTCGCCGCCGTCGCATGGGTGAACACCCCCTCCGGGTGGAGGTCCTGCAGGGCGCGCAGCAGATCCAGCTGCGCAGGCTCCACCTCGCGCAGCCGCCACAGTCCGTACCCGAGCGAGACGAGGTCGCCGCGCCGCAGGCGGCTGGCCGACACCCCCGCCTCCTGCGCCGCCGGAGTGGAGAACACCGTGGGAGTGCGCTCTTCGTCGCTCAAGCCGCATCGCATGGGCGGCAGCGGGGCGGGGGCGCGGGGCATGCCCTGAGCGTGCCCGACGGAGGGGGCCCGTCGTCGTCGGGACGGCAGATCTGTGGAGAACGCCCGCACCCACCCCTCAGCGAGGCAGGCACACGCGCCGCTACGAATATGCGTAGCGGCGCGTGTGCCTGCCTTGGCGCATGGGCGGCGGCGGCCCGGGCGGCGACGGCCCGGGCGGCGACGGCGCCCCGGGTGGCAACCGCCCGCGCCGGCACCGCGTCACGACGACGACCGCATCACGACGACGACGGCGCCCCCGCCCCCTCCCGCGTGACGCGCGTCTCGGCTAGGCTCGGGCCCAATAACCGACCGATCGGTCGGGACCCATCCGCGCCCTCGACGTCAGGAGACCCACGTGACCGTCACCGCACCGTCCTCCGCCCCCGCCCTCCCCCAGATCCTGCCCAGCTACGTCCGCGGCGCCTGGTGGACCCCGGAGAACCCCTCCACGGTCACGCCCGTCGCGGACGCCAACACCGGCGAGCACCTCACGGACGTCTCCACCGAGGGCCTCGACACCGCGGCGGCCATCGACTACGCCCGCTCCGTCGGCCAGAAGAACCTCGGCGAGCTGACCATCCACGAGCGCGCCCTCAAGCTCAAGGAGCTCGCGCTCTACCTGAACTCCCGCATCCAGGAGCTCTACGACCTCTCCTTCGCGACGGGCTCCACGCAGCGCGACCACGCCTTCGACGTCGACGGCGGCATCGGCACGCTCTTCACCTTCTCCGGCAAGGGCCGCCGCGAGCTTCCGAACGCCAACGTGATCATCGACGGCGACGTCGAGCCGCTCTCCAAGGACGGCTCGTTCATCGGCGAACACGTCTACCAGCGCGTGCCCGGCGTCGCGGTGCAGATCAACGCGTTCAACTTCCCGGTGTGGGGCATGCTCGAGAAGTTCGCCCCCGCCTTCGTGGCCGGCGTCCCCACGATCGTGAAGCCGGCCACCCCCACGGCCTACGTCACGCAGAAGTGCGTGGAGCTCATGGTGGACTCCGGCATCCTCCCTGAGGGCTCCATCCAGCTCATCGCCGGCTCGGCTCGGGACCTCCTGGACCACCTCGACTACCGCGACCACGTGGCCTTCACCGGCTCCGCCCACACCGCCCAGACCCTGCGCAAGCACCCCAACGTGATCGACGGCGGCGTGCGCTTCACCGGCGAGACCGACTCCCTCAACGCGGCCATCCTCGGACCGGACGCCACCCCGGACACCCCGGAGTTCGAGGCGTTCGTCAAGGTGGTCTTCCAGGAGATGACGGTCAAGGCGGGTCAGAAGTGCACGGCCGTCCGCCGCGTGATCGTCCCCGCCGCCATGGCCGAGGCCGTCACCACCGCCCTCACCGAGCGCCTCTCCGCGAAGGTGGTCCTCGGCGATCCCCGCAGCGAGGGCACCACCATGGGCGCGCTCGCCTCCAAGGAGCAGCAGTCCGAGGTCCGCAAGGCCGTGCAGCGCCTCGTCGACGCCGGCGGCCAGGTCCGCCTCGGCGGTCCTGACGGGGACACGGGCACCGCGGACGCCGAGGCCGGCGCGTTCTTCGCCCCCACCGTGCTCTCCTTCGCCGACGCCCGCACCCCCGAGGTGCACAGCGTCGAGGCGTTCGGCCCGGTCGCCTCGGTGCTGGGCTACGCCGACGTCGCCGACGCCGTCGAGCTGGCCGCGATGGGCTGCGGCTCGCTCGTGGCCACCGTGGCCACGAACGACGGCGAGACCGCCCGCGCGTTCGCCGCCGGGATCGGCGCGCACCACGGCCGCGTGCACTTCCTCAACCGCCAGACCGCCAAGACCACCACGGGCCACGGCGCCCCCGTGCCCGTGCTCGTGCACGGCGGCCCGGGCCGCGCCGGCGGCGGCGAGGAGCTCGGCGGGATCCGCGCCGTCAAGCACTACATGCAGCGCACCGCGATCCAGGGCTCCCCGGACATCCTCACCGCCATCACGGGCGTGTGGCACCCGGGTGCCGCGGCGGACACCGCCACCCGCGAGGACGTGGAGTCCGGTGCCAAGAAGCACCCGTTCTACAAGTCGCTCGAGGAGCTGAAGGTCGGCGACCAGTTCGCCTCCGGCCTGCGCACCGTGACCCTCGAGGAGATCACGGAGTTCGCTGAGAAGACCGGGGACAAGTTCTACGCGCACACGGACGAGGAGGCCGCCATGGCCAACCCGTTCTTCCCGCGCCGCGTGGCCCACGGCTACCTGCTGGTCTCCTGGGCCGCCGGCCTCTTCGTGGCCCCGGATCCGGGCCCGGTGCTCGCCAACTACGGCCTGGAGCACCTGCGCTTCATCACGCCCGTGACCTACGACGACGCCATCCGCGTCACCCTCACGGCCAAGAGGATCACCCCGCGTGTGACGGACGAGTACGGCGAGGTCGCCTGGGACTGCCGCCTGCACAACCAGAACGACGAGCTCTGCGCGCAGTACGACGTGCTGACGCTCGTCGCCAAGACCTGGCCGATGGCGCAGGGGCAGGCTCCCGACGCTCAGGTGTGAGCCGTCGGACAGATCCGACGGGAACAAGCCCACCGGCATGCTTCGTTCACCCTGATGTCCCCGAAGGACCCCTGAGAGAGAAGGTCATCCCCATGTCCGAATTCACTCGTTTCGAGCAGGTGACGGTGCTCGGCACCGGCGTGCTGGGCTCGCAGATCATCATGCAGGCCGCCTACCACGGCAAGAAGGTCATGGCGTACGACGCCGTCCCCGCCGCCCTCGAGAACCTCGACAAGCGCTGGGCGTGGATCCGCCAGGGCTACGAGGCCGACCTTGGCGAGGGCTACGACGCCGCCCGCTTCGACGAGGCCATCGCCCGCATCACCCCGACGTCGGACCTGGCCGAGGCGGTGGCGGACGCGGACATCGTGATCGAGGCCGTCCCGGAGAGCCTCGACCTCAAGCGCGACGTGTGGGCCAAGGTGGGCGCCGCGGCCCCCGCCACGACCCTGTTCGCCACGAACACCTCCTCCCTGCTGCCCTCGTCCTTCGCGGACGCCAGCGGCCACCCGGAGCGCTTCGTCGCCCTGCACTACGCCAACCGCATCTGGGCCCAGAACACGGCCGAGGCCATGGGCACCGCCAAGAGCTCCCCGGAGGCCGTCGCCGGCGCCCTGCAGTACGCCGAGGAGACCGGCATGGTCCCCGTGCACGTGCGCAAGGAGGTGCCGGGCTACCTGCTGAACTCGCTGCTCATCCCGTGGCTGCAGGCCGGCTCCAGGCTCTACATGAACGGCGTGGCCAACCCCGCGGACATCGACCGCACCTGGCGCGTGGCCACCGGCAACGACGCCGGCCCGTTCCAGACCTACGACGTGGTCGGCTTCAACGTCGCCGCGCACGTCTCGCGCAACGCGGGCGCCGACTGGCAGATCGGCTTCGCCGACCTGCTGCAGAAGTCCATCGACGCCGGCCACTCCGGCCTCGCCGACGGCCAGGGGTTCTACCGCTACGGCCCCAACGGGGAGAACCTGGGCCCGGTCGAGGACTGGAACCTGGGCGACAAGGACACGCCGCTGGGCTGATCCCCGCCTCATCACGACGCCGGACCGTCCGGTGCGCATCCTGCGCGCCCGGGCGGCCCGTCGTCGTACAGTCGCCCCATGACGCTCCGGACCCCCTCCTCCCGCCGCGCCCTCGGCTGCACCCTCGCGGCGGTCGCCCTCGCCCTCACCGGGTGCGCGGGCGACGGCGCCCCGGCCGCCGCGTCGTCCTCCGCCGGAGCCACCTCGGCCGACGGGTCCGCCACGCCGATCCCGCCCACGCCTACGGAGACGACGGCCACCGCAAGTCCGGCCTCCTCCGCCCGGGCTGACAGCTCCGCCTCCAGCGCGTCCTCGCCCGCCGCGTCCGAGGGGAACGGCTCGACATCCCCGGCGGCGACGCGCCCACTGGACGAGACCGATCCGCAGGCGTATGTCGACGCCCTCCCCCTCACCGTCGACGAGATCGACCGGCGGGCGGAGGCCCTGTGGGAGACGTTCGACGCGGTGGGGCTCCCCGCGGCCGATCTCCTGACGCCCGCGGACCGCCTGGAGATGACCCTCGCGGACCTCGACGAGCTGCCTTCCGACGCCTCCCTCGTGGTGGGTGAGGAGGAGTGCGTCGCCGCCGTCCGCGCGCGGTCGGACCACGAACTGTCCACCCCGGTGTGGGAGTACGAGGTGACCCTCGAGGACGAGATGATCGCCGACGACGCCGGGCTGGACTTCAAGGACAGCGTGCTGGAGTCGGTCCTGTTGAGCGAGACAGACCGGGCGGCGGATCTGCGCCGGCACGTGGAGAACCTGGACGAGGAGTTCCACGCGTGTGCCGACGTCCAGGCCACCGGTGCTCTCGGCGCTGCCGACGAACGCCCGTTCACGGCGGACGGCGTCACCTTCGAGTCCACCTCCCACCCGGGGCTGGCCTTCGAGGAGGAAGAGGTCTGGTGGTCCCTGGACGTGGCGAGGGGCTCCCGCCGGCTGGCGTACCTGTACACGGGCGACCCCGGCTCGCTCACCCGAGAGGACTTCGAGGAGGCAGCCGCCCGCCGGCTCCTCGACGTGGCCGACGCGCTCCCTCCCGAGTGGCCTCCGGCCCAGGAGACGGCGACGGCGGCGGACGTCCCCGGCCGCGCGGCATCCACGGAGGCACGCACCTCCGCCTGACCCGCGGCCTCGCACCTCCGCCTGACCCGCGGCCTCGCGCCTCCGCCCGACCTGCGTCCCTCAGCGGGCGGCCTTGTGGGACCCGTCACGGTCGCCCTACAGTTCGGTCATGACGACTCCTCGCACCACCGCCCGCCGCCTGTCCCGGCTCGGCGTCGTCGCCGCGAGCGCCCTCGCCCTCGCCGGATGTGCGGGGAACGGGGACGCCGGCGCCTCCTCGACCTCCTCCCCCGCGGGCGTCATCTCGTCCGGCGCAGCCCCCGCGTCCACGGGCGCGACGAGCGGGTCCGCGACCCCCTCAGGCTCCTCCCGCGCCCTCTCCCTGGACATGCCCGCCGCCCTGGACGCGGAGCACGTCAAGGCCGTGAAGCAGGCCGTGCTCCTGGCCGCCGGCCCCGGCGCGGAGGTCGGCCTGAGCAAGGCCTCGCCGCTCGAGCGCCAGACCGAGCTCCGCCGGGCTGCGGAGGACATCGAGCAGACCGCGGCCGCCGGAGCCACGCCTGCGCCGTCGTGGAGCCCGGAGCAGCGCACCTGCCTGGACGCCACGCGCGGCGCCTTGGAGCGCTCGGCGGACGCGGACGCCGCCTGGGTGGACTTCATCGTCCAGCCCACCACGGCGGCCACCGTCGGTGGGGCGTCGACCGCCTCCCCCGTCCCCTCCATGACGGCCTCTCCCAAGGCGGAGGTCACGCCGATGGGCGTGCGGGTGGAGTCCTTCCCGGACGAGGCGGCGGCGCGCGCCGACATGGAGCAGGCCCGCACGGCCGCCGCGGCCTGCGCCGGGGCCGACCTGCCCGGGACGGGCGTGCGCGAGCTGGAGGATGTGGCATGGGAGGGCGGCACTGCGTACACCGCACGACCCGTGGGCTCGGTCTACAGCCACGTCATGGCCGTGCAGGACGGCAGCCGGATCATCTCGGTGAGCCAGGGGACCACCGAGGGCGACGCCCCCGCGGACGCCGAGAGGCGAGCCGCGTCGATCGTCAGGAACGTGAAGGCCGCGCTCGACGGCACGTGACGTCCCGGGCGGGGACGCCGGTCAGCCCCGCAGGCCGCCCAGCACCACGCCGGTGACGGCCTCCACCATCTCCTCCACGGACTTGTGCCCGGGCTGGGCCCCGTCCGGCCGGTACCAGTCCACGATCGAGTTGATCATGCCGAGCATGAGACGGGCGAGGTTGCGCGGTGTCACATCCGAGCGCACCGTCCCCTCGGCCTGCGCGGCCTCCACGAGCTCGCCGAGCCGCCGGGTGATGGCTCGCCGCCGCTCCATCGCGGCCAGCTCCACGTCCGAGTTGCCGCGCAGGCGCAGCAGCAGCGTGACCTCGGGCATCCTGGCCACGAGGACCCGCAGGGTGCCGCGCACGGCCGCCTCCACCTTCTCCCCCGGCGCGCCCGGCCCGGCCTGCACCGCGTCGATCGAGGCTTCGAGGGCGCCCAGCGCGTCGTCGAGGGCCTGGCCGAGGATGGCCTCCTTGGACTGCACGTGGTGGTAGATCGCGGACTTGGAGATCCCCAGGTGCGTGGCCAGCATCCCCATGGACGTGGCCTCGTAGCCGTGCCGGTTGAACACGTCCACGCACACCGCCAGCAGCGTCTCGCGGTCGTAGCCGGGGCGCCCGCGGCGGGGCAGGCCGGCGACGGCGGCGTCGGGCTGGGGGTCGGTCACGGTGTCCTCTCGGGGCCTGGCATGCGGGTCGGCTGACCCAGCGTAGCCGCCGCGCGGGGACGGACGACGACGGCGGGCGCGGGCCGCCGTCCGCCTCCGACGGGCGCGGGCCGGGCTCCGGCCGGATCAGGCCTTGTCGCGCAGGTCGTAGATGCGCTTGAGCTTGCCGGAGGAACGGGCCAGGGACTCCGGCTCGACCACGTTGATCACGCACGAGGAGCCGATCTTCGTCTTGATCTCCATGCGCAGGTGCGCGGCGCAGGCCTGGGCCTCCTCGCGGGTCGCGTTCTCGCGGCGCTCGATGTTCACGGCCATCTGGTCCATGCGGTCCGGGCGGGTGATCTCGAGGGTGAAGTGCGGTGACAGGGCCGGCTCCTTGAGGGCCAGCTCCTCGATCTGCGACGGGAACAGGTTCACGCCGCGCAGGATGATCATGTCGTCCGAGCGGCCGGTGATGCGGCCCATGCGGCGGTGGCCCGGGTGCGTGGTGCCGGGCAGCAGGCGGGTGAGGTCGTGGGTGCGGTACCGGATGATCGGCAGCGCCTGCTTGGTGAGCGAGGTGAAGACCAGCTCACCGGGGCGGCCGGTCTCCAGGACCTCGTCCGTGAGCGGGTCGATGATCTCGGGGCGGAAGTGGTCCTCCCAGATGTGGGAGCCGTCCTTGGTGGCGGCGGACTCGCCTGCCACGCCCGGGCCCATGACCTCAGAGAGGCCGTAGATGTCCACGGCGTCGATGTCGAAGGTCCGCTCGATCTCGCGGCGCATCTCCTCGGTCCACGGCTCGGCGCCGAGGATCGCGACCTCGAGGGAGGACTCGCGCGGGTCCAGCCCGAGCTTCTTGAAGCCGTCCGCGATGGTCAGCAGGTAGGTGGGCGTGGAGAGGATGGCGCGCGGCTGGAAGTCGGTGATCAGCTGCACCTGCTTCTCCGTCTGCCCGCCGGACATCGGGATCACGGCGGCTCCGACGCGCTCGGCGCCGTAGTGGGCGCCGAGGCCGCCGGTGAACAGGCCGTAGCCGTACGCGTTGTGCACGCGGTCGCCGGGGCGGATGCCACCGGCGCGGAAGCAGCGGGCGACCAGGGTGGCCCAGGTGGCCAGGTCGTCGTCGGTGTAGCCGACCACGGTGGGCTGGCCCGTGGTGCCGGAGGAGGCGTGGATGCGGCGCAGCTCTGGGCCCGTGGCCGCGAACGCGCCGAACGGGTAGCTCCTCCGCAGGAACTCCTTGTCCGTGTACGGGAACTTGGCGAGGTCGCCCAGCTCCTTGAAGTCGGAGGGGTGCACGCCGTGGGCGTCGAAGTGCTCGGTGTACGCCGGCACGTTCTCGTAGGCGTGGTGGAGGGACCAGCGGAGGCGCTCGGTCTGGAGCGCCTCGATCTGGTCGCGGCTCATCGTCTCCTCTGGGTCCTTGGCGCCGCGCGCCTCCGGGTCAGCCGGGACGGGTGCGGGCGTGTACGGATTCGGGATCGAGGCCTCGAGCATGGCGTTCTCCTGGGGTGCGGGGTCGGTGGACGTGCGTCAGGCGGCGGGCTGGGGCGCCGGGATCGTCCGGGAGCGGCCGCGGAACACGGCGACGACGGCGCCGTCCTCGGCGGTGACCGTGATGTCGTAGACGCCGGAGCGGCCGGACTTCGCCACGAGCCGACCTTCCGCGGTCAGCGTCTGCCCGGCACGGGTGCCGGCCAGGAAGTTGACGTCCACGCCGGAGGCGACCGTGATGGTGCTGCCGTCCCCCCGCGGATCGTTGCAGGTCAGGGCGAAGCACGCGTCCGCGAACGCGAACACGGCACCGCCGTGAGCCATGCCGAAGCCGTTGTGGTGGTCCTCGGTCAGGGTCATCCGGATGCGGGCGTGATCCTTCTCCGCCGCCTCGAGGGTCACGCCGAGCCACTGCGCCACACGGTCGCCCGCGAGCATCGGGTGGTGCGGGGCGGCTGTCTGCCGGGCGTTCTCGGTCACGTGGGCACCTCCCTGTCGGGGCGCACGGTCGGTCGAGAGCAGAGGCCGCGCGAATTACTGAACGATCATTAGGTAAGTCCAGGTAACTCCGTCGATGTGACCTGCGTCAAGTCCGGGGCGGCATGTGACGGTCCGCCCACGGCGGAGACGCCGACCCCTCTGCGGGCCCGGGCTCCTCCGTCCTCCTCCGTCTCCGGGCCATGCGGGCCACACGGGCGACGCCCTCCACGGACGCCACGTGCCGCGGCGGGTCCCCGTTCGGCTGCTCCGCGGCCCTCGAACAGCAGCCCGGCGTCAGCCCGCGCGACGTCCGCGATGGAAGAATGGACCCCATGACCACGCAGCCCGCAGGCCCCTCCCCCGCGTCCACCGCCCACCGTCGTTCCCTCGCCGAGGCCGGCATCGCCCTCGGCCCGCTGGACGGGCGCTACCGGTCCGCCGTCGAGCCGCTCGTGGAGCACCTCTCCGAGGCCGCGCTCAACCGCAACCGCGTGCACGTGGAGGTGGAGTGGTTCCTCCACCTGGCTGAGCGCTCCGTGCTGCCGGGCCTCGAGCCCCTCACGGCCGAGCAGAAGGCCGGCCTGCGCGCGATCGTCACGGACTTCGACGCGGACTCCGTGGCCGAGCTCGCCGAGACCGAGCGCGTCACCGTGCACGACGTCAAGGCGGTCGAGTACTTCATCGCCGCCCGCCTCGAGGGCCTCGGCCTGGCGCACCTGAAGCCGCTCGTGCACTTCGCCTGCACCTCCGAGGACATCAACAACCTCGCCTACGCGGTGGGCGTGCGCGACGCCGTCGAGCAGGTCTGGCTGCCGGCCGCCCGCGCCGCCGTCGCCACGATCTCCGCGATGGCCGCCCGCGCCGCCGAGACCCCGATGCTCTCCCGCACCCACGGCCAGCCCGCCACGCCGACCACGCTCGGCAAGGAGATGGCCGTGTTCGTGCACCGCCTGGGCCGCCAGACCCGGCGCATCGCCGGCCAGGAGTACCTGGGCAAGATCAACGGCGCCACCGGCACCTACGCCGCTCACCTCGCCGCCGCGCCCGACGCGGACTGGCAGGACGTCGCCCGCTCGTTCGTGGAGCACCTCGGCCTCACCTGGAACCCGCTGACCACCCAGATCGAGTCACACGACTGGCAGGCGGAGCTGTACGCGGACGTCGCCCGCTTCAATCGGATCCTGCACGGCTTCTGCGTGGACGTGTGGTCCTACATCTCGATCGGCTACTTCGCGCAGATCCCGGTGGCCGGCGCCACCGGCTCCTCCACGATGCCGCACAAGGTGAACCCGATCCGGTTCGAGAACGCCGAGGCCAACCTCGAGCTCTCCTGCGCGCTGCTGGACTCCCTGGGCGCCACGCTGGTGGAGTCCCGCTGGCAGCGCGACCTCACCGACTCCACGTCGCAGCGCAACATCGGCGTGGCCCTGGGCCACTCGGTGCTCGCGCTGAGCAACGTCACGAAGGGCATGGGCCAGCTGCAGGTGGCCGAGCCGGTGCTCGCCGACGACCTGGACCACAACTGGGAGGTCCTCGGCGAGGCGATCCAGACCGTGATGCGCGCCGAGGCGATCGCCGGCGTCGCGGGCATGGACAACCCGTACGAGCGCCTCAAGGAGCTCACCCGTGGCCAGCGCGTGGACGGGGAGCGCATGCGGGAGTTCGTGGCCGGCCTCGGCCTGTCCGACGACGCCGGGGCCCGCCTGCTGGCGCTCACGCCGGCCTCGTACACGGGCATCGCGGCCGAGCTGGCCCGGGAACACGGCCCCGCCCGCGGCTGACACCCGCGGCCGTCACGCCGACGGGCCCCGCCCGCTGGCGGTCCCGCGGCCCGACCGGCGACCATGGATCCCGTGACGCTTCCCTTCCCTCCCCTGTGGCTGCTCAGTGCCGTCCCCCGCGACCCATCCGAGCTCGAACGCGACGCCCCCGACCCCCTGCGCTCCGAGGGGCAGGTGGCGGAGACCGTCACGGCGCTGATCACCGGCGTGGACCTGGTGGGGGTGTTCTTCTTCGCGATCTCCGGTGCGGTCCTGGCGGTGCGCAAGGGGTACGACGTCGTCGGGTCCCTCCTGCTGGCGCTCATGGTGGGCACGGGCGGCGGCGTCATCCGGGACCTGATCATCGGCCAGGACGTCCCCGCCGCGTTCCGCAACCCCTGGTACCTGATCCTCCCGGCGTTGGGCTCGCTGGCGGTGTTCGTCAAGCTGTTCGACGGCGAGCGCGGCCGGCACGCCGTCATGGCGTTCGACGCGATCGGCCTGGCGGTGTACTGCGTGGTGGGCACGCGGATCGCCCTGATCGGGGGCCTCGAGCCGGTCTCCGCGGCCGTGCTGGGCGTGGTGACGGCGGTCGGTGGCGGCATCCTGCGCGACGTCGTGGCCGGGGAGCCGCCCGCGGTGTTCGGCGGGCGCGGCTGGTACGCGGTACCGGCGATCATCGGCTCCGCAGCGACCGCGAGCCTCGGCGCCATGGGGCTGCTGAGCATCGCCACGATGGCCGGCACCATGGCCCTCGTGCTGACGCTGCGCGTGGTCTCCATGCGGGGGGACTGGCTGGCCCCGGGCGCTGAGATCACCGGCGAGACGCAGCGCCAGCGGATCGACCCGGACGACGCCCCGCCGGTCCCGGACGTGCGCGACCGCCCGGACGAGGACGGCGGTCTCGGCTCCAGCGGCGAGGAGGACCCCACGGATCCCCCGCGGCAGGTGGAGGAGAGCGCGGTCGACCGGGTCCTCGACGGCGGCGACGCCCGCCCCGACGCGCAGGGCGGACGATGACCGGCGACGTGCAGCACCTCGTCACGCAGCTCGCGGACGTCCCGTGGCTGCTCACCGCCCTGGACCTCGTGGGCGTGTTCTTCTTCGCGGTGTCCGGTGCGCTGCTGGCCGCCCGCAAGCACTTCGACCTGGTCGGCTCCATGGCCCTCTCCCTGCTGGCCGGCCTCGGCGGCGGGTTCACGCGGGACATCGTGCTGGACCGTGGCCTCCCGGCCTCGCTGGAGAACCCGATCTACCTGGCCCCGCCGGTGCTCGTCTCCCTGCTGGTGTACGTGAAGTTCATCCACCCGAACCGGCTGAACCTCACCATCACCACGTTCGACGCCGCGGGCCTGGCCCTGTTCACGCTCTCCGGCGTGGTCATCGCTCACGGCATGGGCCTGCACCCGGTCTCCGTGGTGATCGTCGCCACGGTCGCGGCGCTCGGCGGCGGCGTGCTGCGGGACATCGTGGCCAACGAGGTCCCCTCCGTGTTCGACCCCCGCGGCGTCTACGTGATGCCCTCCGTGCTGGGCGCCGCCGTCGCCGAGGCCGCCGCGCTCCAGGGCATGCTCAACGCCTTCACCGGCACGGTCATCGCGGCCCTGATCTTCACCGTGCGCATGCTCGCCTACCACTACCAGTGGCGGCTGCCCGGTGCGGAGATCTCCCAGGACCGGGAGTCGCTCGCGCGGCTGCGGCGACTGGCCGAGCAGGCCCAGGCCGCGACGGCCCGACGCGCGGCCCGCGCCCGGGAGCGGATGGGTCCGGTGGAGGAGTTCGAGGGTCAGGTGGTGGTGGAGGACTTCGACCCGGACACGCAGTCCATCACCGTGGTGGACCCGGCCTCCCACCAGTCCGTGCACTACGACCCGGGCACCGGCACCATGGACGTCAAAGACATGCGCACCGGCCGCACCCGCTCCTACGACGCCCCGGAGCACGACTGGGTGGCGGACCATCCTCGCCGCCAGGCTTGAGCGGATCGACCCGACAGGCCCGAGGATCCGGACGCCGGGACTGATCGGCCCGACTCCGTCGGAGCGACACACGGACAGCCCCTGGCGCGCAGCCTCCTGCCCCGTCTGACTTCAGGCATGAGCACCCCTCGTCGTCAGCGCACCGCCCACCGTCCTGTCCTCGCCGCCACCGTCCTCGCTCTCGGCCTCCGCGACCGGCTCGGCGTCGAGTGCGCCCTCATCCTCCGCGGCGACCGCCTCCGGCACCGCCGCCGGCGCGTGGGACCCCTCGGCGACGGAGGCGGCGATCCGCGAGGTGCTCGGCCCGGACGCCGCCATCGAGCGGATCTCCGCGGACGCGATGAAGGAGAGCCTCTCCAACGGCCTGGAGGGCGGCAGCGCCGCGCCGCGGGAGGGTGAGACGGCACAGTGCGCCGCGGCTCGCACCGAGTACGCGCTGAAGGCCCGGGACTCCGCGGCGGGCGGGGTCACCGGCACCACGGCGAAGCCGGACGCCGAGCCGTTCGCGGACGAGCGCACCATCACGGTCATGGCGTTCGCCCCGGGCACGGACCTCAGCGGGCCGGCCGCTGGCATGCAGGAGCACTGCGAGCCCGGCTCGCCGGACCTCAAGGCAGCGAAGGAGGGCGAGGCAGGGTACACGTCCATGCCCGTGAAGGTCGGCGGGGTGGACGGTGCGCTCATGCAGCACCTCACCCTGATGTACGAGGGCCAGGCTGCCGCCGACTCGGGCACCCCGACGTCGCAGACCGCGACCCGCTCGATGTCCCTGATGGGGGCCGACCGTGCCCTCTTCGACGAGGCCACCGAGACCACCACCGGGGCCGCCACCACGATGGAGGAGTACATGAAGGCGCAGAGCCCGAGCCTCGAGAAGGTCATGGACGCCGCCCGTCGGTGACCGCATCCCGGTGATGGGGCTATGCTGGAGGTCCATGACCGGCACCGCTGACAGCGTCCTCACCATGGCCCCCACGCAGACCTCCCGCCCCGTCGGATTCGACCGCGCGACGTACATCGAGCTCCAGTCCCAGCACATCCAGGAGCGCCGCCGCCAGCTCGGCGGCAAGCTCTACCTGGAGATGGGCGGCAAGCTCTTCGATGACATGCACGCCTCCCGCGTGTTGCCCGGGTTCACCCCGGACAACAAGATCGCGATGCTCGAGCAGATCAAGGACGAGACCGAGATCCTCGTCTGCTTCAACGCGAAGGACCTCGAGCGCAACAAGGTCCGCGCCGACCTCGGCATCACCTACGAGGAGGACGTGCTCCGCCTCGTGGACGTGTTCCGCGAGCGCGGCTTCCTGGTGGAGCACGTCGTCGTGACCCAGCTGGAGGACTCCAACCACCTGGCCGTCGCCTTCCTGGAGAAGCTGCAGCGCCTCGGCCTGCGGGTGGCCCGCCACCGCGTGATCCCGGGCTACCCGCACGCGACGTCGAAGATCGTCTCCGAGCAGGGCTTCGGCGCCAACGAGTGGTCCGAGACCACGCGGGACCTCGTCGTCGTGACGGCGCCGGGCCCGGGTTCCGGCAAGCTGGCGACGTGCCTGAGCCAGGTGTACAACGACCGCCAGCGCGGCATCCCGGCCGGCTACGCGAAGTTCGAGACGTTCCCCATCTGGAACCTGCCGCTCGAGCACCCGGTGAACGCCGCCTACGAGGCCGCCACCGTGGACCTGGACGACATCAACCTGATCGACCCGTTCCACCTCGCCGAGTACGGCGAGCGGGTGACCAGCTACAACCGCGACGTCGAGGTGTTCCCGCTGCTGTCCGCGCTGCTGGAGAAGGTCACGGGCACCACCCCGTACAAGTCCCCCACGGACATGGGCGTGAACATGGCCGGCGCGGCGATCGTGGATGACGAGGTGTGCCAGGAGGCCGCGAAGCAGGAGATCATCCGGCGCTACTACAAGGCCCAGGTCAACGAGGCCCTGGAGGGCGCGGACGACACCGAGTCCGAGCGCGTGGCCCTGGTGATGTCCAAGCTGGGCCTGAGCTCCGAGGACCGCCCCGTGGTGGGCGCCGCGCTGGCCGTGCAGGAGAAGACGGGCGAGCCGGCATCGGCGGTCGAGCTGGCCGACGGGACCATCGTGACCGGCAAGACCACCGAGCTGCTGGGCTGCTCCGCCGCCATGGTGCTGAACGCGCTGAAGGTGCTGGCCGGCATCGAGAAGGAGGCGCACCTGCTGAGCCCCGAGTCGATCGAGCCCATCCAGACGCTCAAGACGGAGCACCTGGGCTCCAAGAACCCGCGCCTGCACACGGACGAGGTGCTGATCGCCCTCTCCGTGTCCGCCGCGACGGATCCGCGCGCCAAGGCCGCCGTCGAGCAGCTCAAGCACCTCGCCGGCTGCGACGTCCACACGACGACCATCCTTGGGTCCGTGGACGAGGGCATCTTCCGCAACCTGGGCATGCTGGTGACGAGCGAGTCGACGTTCCAGAAGAAGGCGCTGTACCGGAAGCGCTGAGTGCTGGCGCCAGCCATGGCGACGAGCCCTGCGTAGTGGGGCCTATTCCACGCGGATAGGCCCGGCTGCGCAGGGCTCGTCGTTATGTGGCAGGGCTCGTCGTCATGTGGCAGGGCTCGTCACAGGCGACGACGCCGCCCGACTCAGCCCAGCCGCGTCACGCCGATCGTGTGGTCGGTGGTGAACTCCTCGATGGCCCACTCGCCGTTGAACCGGCCGAGCCCCGAGTTCCGCGCGCCGCCGAAGGCCACGTGGGCCTCGTCCTGCACGCTCATCTGGTTGATGTAGGTCATGCCGGCCTCGTTGCCCTCCGCGAAGCGCAGGCCGCGATCCAGGTCCTGGGTGAACACGGAGGAGGAGAGCCCGAACTCGTGGTCGTTGGCCAGCTGCAGCGCGTGCTCCTCGTCGCGGGCCTTGAGCACCACGGTCATGGGGCCGAAGATCTCCTCGCGGGTGATCTCCATCTCCGGCGTCGCGTCCACCCAGATGAAGGGCGGCACCACGCGACCGGTGATCTCGCCGCCCACCAGGGCGCGCGCGCCGTCGGCCTCAGCGCTGGCGATCTTCTTCTTCAGCGTCTCGAGCTGGGTGTCGTTGATCACGGGGCCCACGAGCACGCCCTCCTCGTCCGGGTCGCCCACCTTGAGGCCGCGCACGGCGGCCTCGTACTTGGGGAGGAACTCGTCGTAGACCTTCTCGTCCACGATCACGCGCTGCACGGACATGCAGATCTGGCCGGAGTGCAGGTAGCCGCCCTGCACGGCCTGGTCGACGGCGGCGTCGATGTCCGCGTCGTCGAGCACCACGAGCGGGGCGTTGCCGCCCAGCTCGAGCGCCACCTTCTTCAGGGTGTCGCCCGAGACGGCGTTGGCGCCGACCTGCTTGCCCACCGGCGTGGAGCCGGTGAAGGAGATCAGGCGCGGCACGGGGTGCTTCACGATGGCGTCGCCGAGCTCGGATCCGGAGCCGACCACCACGGAGAGCACGCCGGCGGGCAGACCGGCCTCCTCGAACACGCGGGCGATCAGGGTGCCGCCGGTCACCGGGGTGTCCGAGGCAGGCTTGAGCACCACGGCGTTGCCGAGCGCCAGCGCCGGGGCCACGGAGCGCTGGGAGAGGTGCAGCGGGAAGTTCCACGGGGAGATCACGCCGATGACCCGAGGACCAGCGGCAGGGGCGTGGGGTAGACCTGGTCGCGCACGGCGGCGTCGGTGTGGCAGACGCCCGAGGCGACCATGCGCACACGGAGCTCGCCGGGCTGGACGGCGTCCAGCTCGAGGCCCTCGATGGTGAACGGGCTCTTCGGGGCGGTGGCGACGGCGGCGGTGGTCTTCACGGTGGTGCTCCTTCGTCCGGGATGCGGAGGCCGATGGGATCGACCAGGGCCAGTTCACGCCCGAGGAGGGGAGCTTGCCAAGGGGGTGGGGCTGGGAGTTCCGGGTGAGGGCGTGGAAGGGAGCAACGGCGATGGGTCCGGCGCGGCGCGTGGGGCCGGCCGTCGGGAACGGACCGCATCGATCACCGTCTGGGCGACGCCGGCAGGGTCCTCGTGCTCCCAGAAGCGCAGGACCGTCCAGCCACGCTCGGTGAGGACGGATGTGGTCTCGAGATCGCGTTTCCGGTTGCGGGCGACCTTCTGCCCCCAATAGGAGTCGTTGGCCTTGGGCGCGATGTAGTGCTCAGGGCATCCGTGCCAGAAGTAGCCGTCGATGAAGACAGCCACGCGGGCAGGGCCGAGGAGAAGGTCAGCTGTCCGCCGCAGATCCTTCTCCGGCTTGGCGCTGACGCGATAGCGGAGACCGGCGGCGTGGACCAGGCGGCGAACCAGGAGCTCGGGCTTGGTGTCGCGGGAGCGATTGGCGCGCATGGTGGCGCGGGCTCCCGCAGAGGAGGCCCAGGACTCAGTCATGCCAGGAGCCTATGGCGAAGGCCACGCTGGTCCCCGAGCTGCAAGATCCGCGCCAGGCTGCTAACCTCAAGTGACTCTTCTGCCCACCGACTGGAATTCGCGCGTCGCCGCGCGACCCCTGGGCCTCTAACCTGTCCGCCCTGGATGGTCAGCTGGAGTGACACGACGGAAAGGCGAGCCCATGATGCATCCTCCCCACCAGGACCAGCCGGACCTTTTCACTGCCCAGCTTCCCGCAGTCGAGCCCGGAGACCCGACGCGGACGACCTTCCGCCTCGGAGAGCTGTTCTCCGGCCCGGGAGGCATCGGCAAGGCAGCCCAGCTGGCCCAGGTGCCGGGAGTGGATCTGCGAATCGCGCATCAGTGGGCGAACGACTACGACGCCAGCACGTGCAGGACCTATGCGAGGAACATCACTGGCGACCCGGAGCATCCCTCGGTGATCTGCGGGGACGTCCGCAAGCTCGACTACCAGCGACTGGTCGACCTGGGCCCCATTGATGGGCTGGCCTTCGGCTTCCCCTGCAACGACTTCTCGGCGGTCGGAGAGCGACTCGGATTCGATGGGGAGTACGGACCCCTCTACACCTACGGCATCAGGGCCCTGCAGATCTTCAAGCCTGTCTGGTTCCTGGCGGAGAACGTCGGAGGGCTCACCTCTGCCCGCCAGTCGGCCGCATTCAAGAAGATCCTCGCGGACATGCGCGACGCAGGATACAAGCTCACCCCTCATATGTACAAGTTCGAGCAATATGGCGTGCCCCAGGCCCGACATCGCATCATCATCGTCGGCATTCGCGACGACGTCGACGTCACCTATCGCGTCCCAGACCCGGCACTCTGGGCGGACGCAGACGTCTCAGCACGGACAGCACTGACGGTGCCCCCCATTGACGACTCCATGGCCAACAACGAGCTGACGCGCCAGTCACCCCAGGTAGTGGAGCGACTGGAGAACATCCCCCCGGGAAAGTCGGCCTTCAATTCGAATCTGCCCGACCGCCTGCAGATCAAGACCGCCACGAAGATCTCCCAGATCTACCGGCGCCTGCATCCCGACAAGCCCTCGTACACGGTGACGGGGTCTGGCGGTGGGGGCACCCATGTGTATCACTGGGAGCATCCTCGCGCCCTCACCAACCGGGAACGGGCTCGCCTGCAGACGTTCCCTGATGACTTCATCTTCGAGGGCAACAAGGAGTCGGTGCGGCGGCAGATCGGGATGGCAGTGCCGGTGAACGGAGCAAAGGTCATCTTTGAGTCGCTCCTGAAGAGCTTTGCGGGAGTCAGCTACCCCTGGGTGGAGTCCACCTACCCCAGCGATTCCTGAGCCGCCACTCCGGGTCTTTCTCTTCCCCCATATGACTCTAGGATTGAGCCGTGATTGGTCTTCCCCTCACCCAGGGTCTCTACGAGACTGCCCTGCGGATTCCCGCCCGAAGCGCTGACGCCCTCCGGGTCGTGAGCGGCTACGCCTCCCCCGCCTTCCTCAACCGCCTGCTTGACGATCTCAAGACCGATGGGCTCGAGGGGCGCAGAATCGAGCTGGTCGTCGGCATGAGTGGGGTCGATGGAGTCAACAGCGCACATCACGCCGGGTTCCAGCGCGTCCTACGCGAACACGCCGGGCAGGTCGAGGTGCGCTATGTCCCCCGCGGGCGCAGCAATCACAGCAAGTTGTACGTCTGGACTGCACGCAACGCCCCTGTCACGGCGTTCGCCGGTTCGTCCAATTTCACGTTGAACGGCTTCATGATGAATTCGCGGCGCCCTCACCATCAGGAGATGCTCTTCGGCGTCGACCACGTCGCCGCGATGCGATGCTTCGAAGAAGGCGCCCAGTTCACCATCCCCGCAGACGATCCGCTGGTGGACGACAACGTTGACATCCTTCCCGCTGTTCAACGGCCCCCAGGCGCTGGCGCTCAGCAGGCCTCTGCCGCCCCCGGCCATGTGGCACCCCCTCAGGACGCAGCCGCCACCATCCTTCCGCTTGTCATCGTCGCCCCAGGACGGCGTCAAGGCGAGATCCACGGCAAATGGGGACTCAATTGGGGGCAACGTCCGGGCCGTAATCTGAACCAGGCCGCGATCCCCTACCCCAACTCGGCCAAGGCCCAGAATGCGAGTGGATTTTTCCCCATCGGCCCCGCCGGCAGGCGGGAACGCTTCACGGTGCTCACGGATGACGGGTTCTCAATCGAGATGATCGTGGCGGAGGAGAACGACAAGGCCCTTCATTCTCATCCGACAAACGATGTCATCGGTGTCTACTTCCGGCGACGGCTGGGCGTGGCACTGGGCGCTCGGGTGGAAGTTCAAGATCTGGTACGCAACGGGTCGCGGTTCGTGCGCTTCACGAAGATCGACGACGAGACGTTCTACATGGAGTACAACCCCTCGGTTGAATCAGAGGGCTGCCAGCTCTATCACCTACAGGGTCTCCCTACGGGGGGCGCCTCCGAGCACTGAGCTCGTCGGTGGTGGGCGATGTGCCCCGCACCGACGAGCACCGCCGTCTCAGAAGTCGTGCGGTGATATCAGTGCCTCGTCAGCAAGTCGGCCCAGAGCCTGAAGGACGACCTTCGCCTGGGCCTCTGAGGGCACGACAATGGCTCGGCCGGCGAGTTTCTGAAGGATGTCGGCCTCCTTCTCCGTGAGCTTGCCAGCGCCGCGTCCAGCTGACACGGCGTCAGAGAGGATCGGTGGCTCGATGGCCATCACCCGTTCGACGTTCTGCATGCCCGTGTCGAATCTCTGGGTCGCCTTGGCATCCGCCTGCGTGGCCTTCCAGTGGCTGGCATCGACCATCTCGGACGCGAGACCGTACGGAAGGTCGACCTGGAGGGCTGCTACACGTCGCCAGCACTCCTCCTGCTTCGCCCACTGGGTGACATTCGCCTGGGGCCTGTCCTCAGACGTCAGGACGCCCAGCACGGCCGGGGCGATAGCGAGCGCAGCCGCCTGCACTTCCGGACCCGCAGCCTGCGCCTTCCAGATGCCCTCGAAGTCGAGGTGTCGGCCGGGGAGGCGTCGCTCGATCTCAAGGGCGAGCTTCGCCACGGTGTAGGCGACGATGTTGGCCAGATAGCCACGGCGCTCGTGGTACCACTCCGTCGACGAGATGACCTCCCGCACGTCATTGAAGAGAATGGCCTTGCCGACACCCTCCTTGAAGTACTGCTCGTTGACGAACGTCTTGTCCGACTCCCAGCGCTGGTCGGCCTCCCCCGCATAGGCCAGGAAGTTCGCCTGGGCACCCTTGCTGACGATGTGGGGCTTCTTGCCCCACGCCATCTGATACTTGGCCCAGTCAGTCTTGACGATCCGCTGACGCTTCGGGAACTTGAGCTCCCACTCGCGTTGCCGCGCCGGAGTCATGGGGCGTCGCTCGTTCTCCCACTGCCCCCGCGCCCGCTCGTAGAACCACCCCGAGCTGTACTGGTTCCCCTGCTGAGGCGGAGGCATGACACGCTTGGAGATCCGTTCCAATGTCTGGTGGTACTCGCTGTTGGCGAAGAAGTCGGCCTCATTGACCTTGTTCTGGCTGTTGGCAAAACGAGAGATGTTGGGGACGAAGTCGCTGGCATTCTCCGGATCCACAAGGACGAGCTTCATCTGGACGGCGACATCAGTCAGATCCGCATCGCGGTTCCTGCGCAGGAAGTTGGCAAGGGACGAGGTGGTCTGTCCGCCGTTCACGATCTGCCAGTCTTGAATTGACTGGATCCGCAGGATCGTGCCGTCTTCTTCCACGACCTCCATCCCCGTCGCGGTCGTGGTCAGGCCATTGTTGTAGGCCAGGAACTTCGACGGTTCGTATTTCAGCGTGGCCTGTATCCCCTTGTTGATCTTCCCCGCCGTACCGAGGTAAGTGCGCACGTTCGACTCCAGGAGGCGACTGCCATGACGCTGGAATATCTCTGCTAGGACGTCCCCCCGCAAGACGGCCAAGTAGGTGAACATCCCGGTTCCCTCAACCTCGGAGCCGACCAGCGCAGGGAGCCCGTCCGGATGCCATGCGGTGAAGTCGATGTCGACCGGTTCGCGTCCTGAAGAGCTCATCGCGGCGTCGGCGAGCCGACGGATGTCCCAGATCATGTAGGACACTTCGCGGTCGCCGACCTCATCGGACTCCACGGTCTTGATCCGGTTGCTCATCGACGCATCGGTGAAGAGGACCATCCTCACTGCGCTGCTCCGGTTGAAATTCCGCACCAGATCCTCGGCGGCCTCCACTTCAAGAGAGGAGAAGTCCAGGTGCTCCTGGATCCACCCGTTGAGGGAATGCTCCAGGAAGGCGCGTCCCGAATCGAACGTCTTCCGCATCTCCGTCAGGTTCAAGGTGGCGTCCAGCACCCCGAAGTGTCGCCCCACCACGAGGATGAGTGAGCCATCGGCCTCGTCGAAGCCATGGCCCAGGAGCTCCATCGTCCGCCCCCGAGTCCCCTGGCAGGTCAGGGGCAGGATGGTGAGGTCACGCAGCTCGTCGCTATCTTCAAGCCTCTCGGCGAAGACCCCGGCGAAGGCTTCAAGGTCGAACAGGCCCTGGCCGGCCGCCCGGTGTGCGACGGCATCATGAAACTCGCGGGCATATGCTTCCGCGGCCCCGCTCACAGCGCCGACCCGGTCGACGCGGAAACGGCAGATGCAGGGCTATCCACAGCCGACTCGTCTTCGATCAGGAAGTCTTTGGCACAGGACAAGTCGACCAGGAAGTTCACTCCTGAGACGCCACGCGGAACGGCATCACGACCCACTCGGGGAAATCCCGCCGCAATGCCGTATTCAACCGGGCGGCGGCACATGAACCACGCCGCCCTGCTCTCCTCGTCTTCAGGGGCGAGCCCATAGGCCTCGAGCCCGACGTGCAGGGCCGCCGGATCGACGCCGGCCGAGGCGAAGCGTCCCGTCAGCCCAGCAATGAGGTCCGTGAGGGTGGCCGCTTCCTCCATGCCCTCTGTCGCCTTCTCCATCCGGACAACACAGAGGGAGAGCATGAGGCCATTCGGTTCGAGCTGCTCGGGGCTGGAGATTCGCACCGTGTCGCTGTTGTACGGGGCGGATTTCACCTCGTAGGCGCGCCCATCGGGCAGGACGAAGTCCTTGTTGTCCTTGAAGGGACCCTTCCAACCAGAGAGGACGGCGGCAGGCGACAACCCCCGGTCGATGAGCCAGGTCATCACGACGAGCTCGGCTACAAGACCCTTCAATGCCTCTGCACTCAGGGTCTTCTGGGACTCCATGAAATGGCGGAATGCGTCGTACGCGTCGAGAAGCTCCCCCAGTGCGCCGGCCTCCTCTTCCTCCCCGGCCGTCCGATCGACAGCGAACCGCACAAACGACAGGAACAAGGTGTCCAGGGAAGGGGAGCGGGAGATGAAGGCGAGCTCCCGGCTCTCGCCCAGGCGCGTCTCGGTGTCGACTTCGATGCCGCGCGTGGAGACCAAACGTCGGAGATTGAACTCTTCCGGCACCATCACTCGCAGGGAGAGATTGCCCCCTCGGTCGTGGGCGAACATGCGGAGGGTCGAGTGAGAAATCCCCAGAATCCGTCCGCTCTGGTGTTCCCTGCTCTCCATGAGCCTGTCGAACTGCCGCTCTGGAGTCATCTCATTCGCACTCATCACTTCACTCCTCTTCCACATCGTCATCGACGTCGCCGTCCAAACCGAGCATTCGCTGCTGGTAGACGGTGTTGGCGATGAACTTCGTCGCCTTGGCGCGCGCGAAATTCTGCTCGTCATCATCGGGAAGGCGTGGGAAGGCCACCATCGCTCCGATCAACGGTCCTGCCAGCAACGCCTTCTGTTCAGGCGAGAGCTTGGCCTTCTTCTCCTTGGGCTGGGGAGCCGTCACGGTGTAGACCAGAAGGATGGGACGATCAAGCCCCTCCCTGGCCACGAATGTCTCTGCCATGCTCGTGGGGGCTTCCTGCCCGATGGACTCGAAATGCTTATTGAACGCCGCGCGCACCCGCTCCTTATTCTCCTGGGGCAAGGATTTCAGAAGATCTGAGCCTGAGGCCAGACGGCGATTTCCAAGCAGGATAGAACCAGATTCCAAGAACGACATCGCGTTTCGGATCGAAGGCCTCAACGTGATTTCTTCCCCAAAGCTGACAGGATCTTTAGACTCACCCTCGACGAACTTCACATCCCACGTCTCCGCTTTGACCGCGTCATCCATCGCGTTGAGCATCTGCGAGGTCCTGGAGCCCGGAGCGGGGCCCAGGTAAATGTCTTCATCGGCCGCGGTGAACTTGGCGAAGAACTCCCGGACGTAGTCAGCGGGGACCCCCCGCCAGACGAGACCCGACTCCTTCCAGGCAGGGGCCTCCGTCGTGAGACGGCGCAACAACGTCCTGGCGGCGCCGAGGTTCGCCTCCCGCCGCTCCGTCTGAGCGGGCAGGAAGCCCGACGAGAACGAGGAGCCGTGGATGCTCACTTCCCCGCTGACAACTTCGCCGTGCTTCGATTTGTTGGCCGCAGTGATGCGGAAGGCCTCTGGATGGAGGCGGATTCGCAGTCCGAAGTCGATCGGGGTGAGTCCGAGCCGTTTGAGCTCAGCGAGGGAGGCGCGCAGTTCGGCGGACACCTCTGCCGTGAATTCGAAGAGGTCGTCGATCTCCTCGTCAATCCATACTCGAACGAGGTCCTCGTAGCGGGGCCGATATCCGAACCACCGGCCCATCTGCAACAGGGTGTCGGCGGCGCCCGCCCGTCGCAGGAAGTAGCTCACCTGGAGCCCCTCGAGCGTCAGACCTCGCGCAAGCACGTTGCCGCCGATCTGGATGACGGGCCGGCTGAGGAATGCCGCCCGATCTCCCCGCGAAAGGCTGTTGACGTGCTTCTCGATGACTTTGGTGGTGTTGGCGTTGACCAGCGAGGTCCGGATCTCTCGAGCCACTGCTGTCAGGGGCTCTCGAAGGTCATCCCAGCTGAACTCAAGACTGGGATAGACCTGATCAAGCACCGCTCGCATTGCTGCAAGTGTTTCGGACTCGGCCGGCAGGCCCGCGGAGACTTCGGCTTCCAGAGTCCGTGAGACCGAGCGGACAAACTCGTCGATCTCCTCGTAGATCCGCTCCTGCACATCGTTGAACCGGGAGATGTTCACCATCATCGATGCCGGCCGCGCCTTCCCGTCTCGAAGTCTTCGGGCTGCGGTGCCGAGATAGAAGGCGTAGATGGCGTTCTTGAGGCTGTCCGGAAGCCCCTCGATGCGATCCCACCTCTTGTGGTTGTAAGGGAGCACCTGCAGAACGTCTTCGACGCCCGTCTGGAGCCGCAGCGGGTTTCCCTCCCGGGCCTCCTTGGAGTGGTAGCTCTCCACCCCCATGTAGTTGCTGGGACTCGGGAGCGCCCGTATGTAATCCTTGGGAAAGAGATCCTCTTCGATGCGCGAGTCGATGAGGATGTTGGCGAACGGCGTGGCCGTGATGGCCAGGTAGCTGCTCCGAGTGCTCACGGCCAGCAGATCTCTGATAGCTCGGTTGACTGCAACGACCTTGTCCTCGGTCCCTGTATTGACAGAAGCCCAGTCCGACTCGTCGTCAATCACGAGCAGAGGAGCGGTGAGACGACCAGTGGTGGCCTGGTGCTTGAGAAATCCCGTCAGGTTCTGCAAGGTGCCAGCATGCTTTTTCACAACCCCGACCACGGGATGGTCGCCGATGGTGACCCCCTGGGTTGACTTGTTCGACTTGCTGAAATCCCCCAGCACAGTGGTCAGGTATGAGGGACGGGTGAGCCCAGTCGGGATCTTGCCCACGCCGATCGCCGCAGTGGCCCGTGAGTTGTCCGTTGCGGCGACCTCAGTGGATGCGAAGTTCGTGTCGAAGCCAAGAAGGTCGGAGTCGATACGCTCCTGGGTCTGGCGGCGCAGGTCGTTGGTGTGGCCGCCGATGACGATGATGATCTTGTAGCCCGCATCGATGGCTTTGTTGAGCACCCCGATGTAATTGGCGGTCTTGCCGGACTGCACCTCACCGATGGCGAGTCCCCGGCGCCGCCATTCTCCCTCGATGTTCGGATTGCCGGCGAGGTCGATGAGATGGCTCGTCTCCTTGTCTAGACCATCGACGACATCACCGCCCCACCCCTTGTCCTCGATGAGGTACTTCGCATAGCGATCCCACCGAGGCACGTTGTTGGCGGCTCGCCACTCTGAGAACCAGGGCTCGAAGTCTGGAGCAGTCACGTCACTGCCCGCGCCAAGGAACACATCCAAGTTCTCCAGGACTGCGGCAATGGTGTCGGAGAAGTCCTTCGGGGTCACGTCGATGTCGTAGAGCTCGGCCACCAGATGCCCCCGGCGGGACAGCTCGTCGAAGTCCACCCCCTGGGCCGCCCTCTCCACCGCCCATGTGTTCAATCGCCTGAAAAGATCGTCGTTGCTAGGCATCTGCCCAGACCTCCTCCATCACCGTATTGAGTTTCGCAAAATTTTTGAAGGGCTCGACATTGTCGACGAACTCGGCCACCTCACCTCGGGAGAAGCCGCTGTCGCGCAGCTTGACGAGGCGCCCCCTCACCTCGGAGAGGGTCAACCCCGCATCTTCCGGTAGCTCATTCTTCGCAGCGGCCACATATGTGTCGTAGTAGGGGAAGCAGGCGGCAAGATCGTCGAGCAGGTCACTGAACAGAGCACGGCCCTTCCCGTCGAGGCGTTCTGAGAGTTCCCTCACCACCGGGTGCTGCGGGTTGACCTCGAATCGGATCCCGTCGCGGGTGCGGATCTTGTTCCAGTAGTGGTCATGGATGGTCGGGTTCACCGAGCGCGCCCTCCTGCTATGCAGATTCTCGCTGCGGACAACCAGACGGTCCATGAGGGGACGGACCTTCTCTCGGAACTCCGCAGGCGGCTCGGACCTCGCCTTCCGGATGTCGACCTGCCAGAGGTAGTCGAGTGCGTCGGTGATGTCCACGCGCACCCTGGCCTGCTTGGTGAGCTCATCCTTGCCCCTCAGTCCGAACCATCCTCCCCGGAAGATCAGACGGCGGTTGC
Organism: Micrococcus sp. M4NT; assembly: GCF_033790745.1. Classification (NCBI taxonomy): domain Bacteria; kingdom Bacillati; phylum Actinomycetota; class Actinomycetes; order Micrococcales; family Micrococcaceae; genus Micrococcus; species Micrococcus sp. M4NT. The sequence continues at coordinate 3,876 of NZ_JAMYEH010000003.1, read as the reverse complement.
GATAGATGTAGAACCCCTGGTTCTCCTTGAGCCCATTGCCCATGTCTGCACGCGCACTGACATCGATCGGCAGATTGCGGGCGTGGGGAAGCGTGTATCCCTGGAGGAGGACCTGAGAGTCCTGAATCGTGATCGACTGTTCAGGAGTCCGCTGAGTCTGAAGGTGTGAGGTCAGGAACGGGTCGATCGGCTCAATCCGGCGTCCATTGAGGATGAGCTGCAATGCGCCTTTTCCCTCGAGGAAGCGGTGAAAGACGAGACCCAGATGGAACCTCAGGGTCTCGATCTTGCGGCTGAGGTGATCGCTGACGTTGGCGGCCTTGCCGATGAGGTAGTCCAACTTAGACCAGACCACCGTCGTCCCGTCCTTGCCTGAGACCAGAGGGCTCACCTGCGGCAGGGCCGCCATCGCGTCGTCATCGAGAACCTCTACGACCCATCGCGCTTCCTCTGCCACCCGGTCGATGTCCCACGCGAGGCCCGTGAGCACGCCCTCGCGGCACGTGACCACATCAAGCCTTCGCCCCTGGGAGAGGGAAGCCGTCTTGAGGCCGAGACCGAATCGCCCCAGAGACTCGGTGCTCTCTGCGGTCGTCCGTGCCGTGCCTGCGAGTCGCAGGGCCTCCGTCGCCTCGCCGGGGGTCATCCCCTGCCCGTCATCACTGATGGCCACCCACTTGCCTTCGACGACGTCCACCTGAACTTCGACGCGAGTCGCACCGGCGGTGATGCTGTTGTCGACCAAGTCAGCAACCGCGGTCTCGAAGGAGTATCCGACAGAGCGCATCGACTGCAACAGGTCGACTCCGGGAGTCAGCTCAAGGACCTCCAAGCGGCCGCCCATCCCTTCGTAGACCCTGTCGGCCCCATCACAGGGGCAGGTGTCGGAGAGCACAGCGCCTCCACATCGCCACATCATAGGCAGAGGTCAGCGGCTGGTTGGTGCAGCACGCCTGGCTCATCTCTCCGCGGCGCACGTCGGCGCGTTGTGCTGCACCTGCAGACGGAGGATCGCGTAGAGAGTACTGACTCCTCCGGCTCCGTCCATCCCGCCTTGCAAACGAGCCCTGCGCAGATGCGCCCATCCCCTCGGAATGGGCCCGTCTACGCAGGGCTCGTCGTGACGCTAGGCGCGTCAGCAGCCACACCTCACCGCAGCGGGTGCTTCATGATCTTTCCGGTCGTGTTCTTGGGCAGCCCGTCCATCACGGTCACGCTCTGCGGGCACTTGTACGCGGCGATCCGCTCGCGCACGAACTCCAGCAGCTCGCCGTCCTCCACGCTCGTTCCGGCCTCCAGGGACACGTACGCCACGACCTCCTCGCCGAAGCGCTCGTCCGGCATGCCGACCACGGCGGCCTCGGCCACGGCGGGGTGCTCGTACAGCACCTCCTCCACCTCGCGCGGGTACACGTTGTAGCCGCCGCGGATGATCACGTCCTTGAGCCGGTCCACCACCAGGTAGTAGCCGTCCTCGTCGCGACGGGCGAGGTCGCCGGTGCGGAGCCAGCCGTCGTCGTCGAAGGCCGCGGCCGTGGCTTCGGGCAGGCCCAGGTACCCGGACATGATGACGTCGCCGCGCATGCGCAACTCGCCGGCGGTCTCGGTGTCCCCCTCGGGCACCTCCACGCCCTCCGACGTCACCAGGCGGAACTCGACGCCGTCCATGGGCAGGCCCACGGTGCCGGGGCGGCCCGGGCGGTCGATCGGGTTGAAGCTCACCGCGCCGGAGCCCTCGGAGATCCCGAAGCCCTCGCGCAGCGGCACACCCCACGTCTCCTCGGCGGTGCGCAGCGTCTCCACGGGCAGGCTCGCCCCTCCCGAGATCAGGAAGCGCACGGCGGAGACGTCCAGCGCCTGGCCCTTGGCCCGGCGCGCGCGGACGGCGCTGACGAGGGCGCCGTGGATGGTCGGCACGCCCGGGATCACGGTGACGCGGTCCCGCACGATCTGGTCCAGCGCCTCCTGCGGCGCGAACCGGGATGTCACGGACATCATGGCGCCCATGTAGATCGCCGAGTTCAGCACCACGGACAGCCCGAACACATGGAAGAACGGCATCACCGCGAAGAGCGTGTCCTCCCGCCGGACCCGGGTCATCGACTCGACCGTGGCGATCGCGTTCGCCCGCACGTTGGTGTGGGTCAGCTGCGCGCCCTTCGGGCGGCCCGTGGTCCCGGACGTGTAGATCACGACGGCGGCGTCGTCCCCCTCGCCCCGCGGCGCCTCGAGGACGGGTGCGACGTCGGCGACGAACGCGGTGATCGCGTCCGGCGCCGTCGTCACCAGCGGGATCCCGACGGCGGCCGCGGCCTGCGCGCCCGCGTCCATGCCGGGCAGGGTCCACAGGAGACTCGCACCCGAGTCGGTGAGGTAGTACTCGAGCTCGCGCGCCGTGGAGAGCGGGTTCAGCGGCACGACGACCGCCCCGAGCCACGCCGTCCCGTAGAACACCGCGGGGAACACGAGCGTGTTGGGCACGAGCAGGGCGACGCGGTCGCCGGGGCCGACGCCCATCGAACGCAGATGCCCGGCGGTGCGCTGGGCGAGGTCCAGGAGCTCGGCGTAGGTGAGCTCCTGCTCCCCCTGCCGCCAGGCCAGCTTCTCGGGCACGTCCGCCGCGGTGCGCGTCAACAGCTCGGCGATGTGGCCGGCGCGGGCCATGGGGCTCGCGGAAGGATCGGGGGTCGTGCTCATACGGGTGCTCCTGACGGGTCTGTCCCCGCGGGCGAGGCGCGAACTTTTCGCTTCACCCTACGGGCCGTGTGCCCGCGGGGACCGCTGGAGGTGCGCCGCGGACACAGACGCGCCCCGCGATGCCGCGGGGCGCGTCGGTCATGCCGGGGCCGGACGGGACGACGTCGTCCCTCCGGCTCACCTGGATCACGGCGCCGTGTAGCCACCGTCCACCAGGTGGTAGGAGCCGGTGATGAAGGAGGCCTTCTCGCTGAGCAGGAAGCTCACCAGGTGGGCGACCTCTTCGGGCCGGCCCAGGCGGCCGACCGGGTGCTTGGCCACGAGGGCGTCCTTGACCTCGGCGGGCAGGTTCGCCAGCAGCGGGGTCTCGATGTAGGCCGGGCCCACCGCGTTGACGCGCACGCCGCGCGGGCCGTAGTCCACACCGGCCTGCTTGGTCAGGCCCACCACGCCGTGCTTGGCGGCGGTGTAGGCGGAGGCGCCCACGCCGGTGGCCACGGAGCCGTGGATGGAGGACATGTTCACGATCGCGCCGCCGGCCTTCTCGATCTCCGGCAGCTGGTACCGCATGCCGTAGAGCACGCCGTTGAGGTTGATGTCGATGACCTTGTCCCCGTCCTCGAGCGCCAGGTCGCCGGCGGCGTCCGGGCCCGCGCCCACGCCCGCGTTGTTCACCGCCAGGTGCAGCCCGCCGAACTCCTGCACGGCGAACTCCACGGCCTTCCGGTTGTCCTCCGGGGAGGCGGAGTCCAGCTTCGTGGCCTTGGCCTTGCCGCCGGCCTCGGTGATCTCCCGGGCCACCCGCTCGGCGGCCTCCAGGTTGATGTCCGTGACCACGACCTTCGCGCCGTTCTGCGCCATGTCCTTGGCGCACGCCTCGCCGATGCCGGAACCGGCGCCCGTGACGAGGGCGACCTTGCCGTTGAACTCCACCATGCTGCTCACTCTTCGAAGCCGTTGGGGATGTCTGCGGACCCGGACTCCGGACCCGTTCCCCACGCTAGGGCGAGTCGTCAAAACCGGCCAGGCCCCGTCATCGCCGGCAGGACCACCTAGGGCATGTCTGACAATCGTTTGGACCACGCGAGCACAGCGTTCAACACCACGGCGGCCCGGTAGACGATCGCGTACTTGTCGTACCGGGTCGCCAGGCCCCGCCATTGCTTCAGGTGCGCGTAC